>DDEX01000091.1 GCA_002336845.1 Rhodobacteraceae bacterium UBA1943 | reverse complement strand
CCGGCTATGCGCCCGATGATCCCGGCCTCGGCACAGTCCTCGACCTTCTCGACCGGCTGGGCACCGATACTCAGACTGCCGCCGCGCTGAACGACCGCATCGACAAGATGGAGGCCAACCGACGCCGCTTTGCCGAAGCAAGATCGGCGGTGCTGGTGGCGCTGAGCCAGGACGAAGGCACATCATGGACCGATGTGCTAAACCGCCTGCGCCGCGCGCAGGAGGCCGCGCGCGACCATGACAATCTCGTCCGTCAGATCGCGCAGGAACAGCAGCTGGATACCGAAGACCGCCGCGCGCTGGCGGCGCGCGATGACGAAGCCGCAGCGATTGGCAGCAGGCTGGGCTGGTCGGCGGCCGAAGGCAGCCTTGCCGAGCACGTCGCCCGCTGCCGCGAAGCCGCGACCCTGCGCCAGGACATCGAAGCGCTTCGCCACGACCTTCGCGACCGCCCCGCTCCGCTCGAGGGCGACGAAAGCGGCCCCATCGGCGAGAAAATGGTCGAACTGAGGGCCGATCTGCAGCTTCTGCGGGCCGAGACCGAGGCCCGGCTTGCCACCCATCTGGAGGCCAAGCGCCAGATCGACGCCGTGGGCGGGGATGATGCTTTGGCCCGGATCGCGGCCACGCGCGAGAATCTGTTGCTGGAGATCCGCGAGCGGGCCGAGGCCCATCTGGCCCGGCGCTTCGGCCTGATCGCCTTCGAGGTCGCTTTGCGGCGCTATCGCGACCAGCATCGCAGCGCCATGCTGTCCCGCGCGTCCGAGGCGTTCCGTCGCCTCAGCGAGGGCGCCTATTCTGGCCTTGCCGCGCAACCGGATGGCGCGCATGAGGTTCTGGTGGCGCTTTCCGCCGCGGGCGGCGCGAAACTGGCCGTCGATCTGTCGAAGGGCACGCGATTCCAGCTTTATCTGGCGCTGCGCATCGCCGGCTATCACGAGCTGGCGAAAAGCCGACCGACCGTGCCCTTCATCGCCGACGACATCATGGAAACCTTCGACGACCAGCGTTCGGCCGCAGCCTTCACGCTCCTGGCCGAAATGTCGCGCGTCGGGCAGGTCATCTATCTCACCCATCACCGCCATCTGTGCGACATTGCCAGGACCGTCTGCCCCGAAAGCAAGGTCATCGACCTGCAATCCATTGGAAATATTGACCATGTCTGATGACGCCACCGCCGCAGCCGAAACAGGGGATGCCGGGCTGAGCCTGCATCCGCTCCCGGCGACCAAGGTGAATTTCGCCTCGGCACAGAATGGCGTAGCCGTCATCAAGCGGCTTGGCATCGAGAATGGCCGGGCAGAGCCCGTCGAGAACATCCGCCTCACGCTTTCGGCCAACCCGGCCATCCTTCGGGAAAAGACCTGGACGATCGACCGCATTCCCCCCGGCACCACGCTGCAACTGACCGATCTGGAAACGCCGCTTGACACCACGCTTCTGGGTGGGCTGGACGAAGCCGAATTCGGCCAGATCACCTTCCGGCTGACGGCGCAGGGCGAGGAGGAGGCAACCCAGTCCTATCGCATCGAGATGCTGGCCCGCGACGAATGGGGCGGACTGGCCGAGATGGACAATATCCTCGCAGCCTTCGTCTCGCCCAACCAGCCTTTCGTTGCCCGTATCCTGAAGGATGCGGCGCGGCTTCTGGAAGCCGCCGGCCATTCCGGGGCCATGGATGGTTACCAATCTGGTGATCCGTTGCGGGTCTGGATGCTGGCGGGGGCCATCTGGTCGGCGGCAACCGGGCTTGGTCTGACCTATGCCGTGCCGCCGGCCTCGTTCGAGCGGATCGGGCAGAAGATCCGCGATCCCGAGCGGATCGCCTCCGAGGGGCTCGCCACCTGTCTCGACAGCGCGCTTTTGCTGGCGGCAGCCTATGAGGCGGCGGGGCTGAACACGGCAGTGCTGTTCTCGCATGGCCATGCCTGGGTCGGGGTGTGGCTGGTCAAGAAAGACTTCGGGCATCTGGTGGAATCCGATGTGGTCTCGGTCCGCAAGGCCATGGTCGCGCGTGAGTTCGTGTCGCTGGAAACGACGCTGCTGACCAGGCGCCCCAGCATCGGCTTCGAAGAGGCGGTGCAGGCCGGACGCGACCGCCTGTCCGAGACGCGCGAGGCCGAGTTCATCCAGGCCGTTGACATCAACCGCGCCCGCGCCGCGCGCATCCGCCCGCTGGCAAGCCACCGTGTTCAGGACGGACCGGCCTCCGAACCGCTCGCGGCCAGCCCTGCCGCCCTGCCGCGGCCGCTGGATCTGGGCCTGCTGCCCGGCGAACTGGCGGACGAGCTGCCCGCGACGCCTCTGGGCCGGGTGGAGCGCTGGCAGCGCAAGCTGCTGGACCTCTCGCTTGGCAACAGGCTCTTGAATTTCCGCGACACGCGCGGGGCTGTCGCCATGGTCTGCCCCGACATTTCCGGCACCGAAGACCGCCTGGCCAATGGAGAGACCTTTCGCCTCTTGGCGCTGAAGGACGAGAACGCGGTTACCGGCCGGGATCTTTCCCCCGATGAGGCCCGCCAGATCGAGCTTGCCCTTGCCGGCGACGCGCTTGCCCGCGGCCAGATCGCCGTGCCGCTGACCGCGCGCGAGATGTCCAACCGCTTGACCGAGCTGTATCGCAAGGCCCGCAGCGACATGGCCGAGGGCGGGACGAACACTCTGTTCCTGGCTGTCGGTTTCCTGCGCTGGAAGCGGTCCGAGGGGGACAGCCGATCCTATCGCGCGCCGCTTCTCTTGCTACCGGTCCGGCTGGAACGGCGCTCGGCGCAGTCGGAATTCCGGCTGAGCCAGCTTGAGGACGAGGTGCGGATCAACTCGACCCTGCTGGAAATGCTGAAACGGGATTTCGAGCTGCGGCTTCCCGAGCTGGAAGGTGAATTGCCGCGCGACGAAAGCGGTCTCGATATTCCGCGCATCATGGAGATCCTGCGGCAGCGGGTACGCGACGTGCCGGGCTTCGAGGTTGTCGAGGATTTCGCGCTTTCCACCTTTTCATTCGCCAAATACCTGATGTGGAAGGATCTGGTCGATCGAACGGATTCCCTGCGCGAAAGCCGAATGGTCGCGCATCTGATCGACAGCCCGACCGAGGTTTTCGAAGGCGCCAGGACGTCGATGCTGCGGCCGTCGGACATCGACCGCAAACATGCGCCCGGCGACCTTCTGGCGCCACTTCCGGCCGACAGCTCGCAGCTTTCGGCCGTTCTGGCGGCGGCCGAGGGGCGCGATTTCGTGCTGATCGGGCCGCCTGGCACCGGCAAGAGCCAGACCATCACCAATATCATCGCCGACCAGCTCGGCCGTGGCCGTACCGTCCTGTTCGTCGCCGAGAAATCCGCGGCGCTGGATGTGGTGCATCGCCGGCTGGAGCGGCACGGGCTGGGCCATGCCGTCTTGGAACTGCATTCCAATAAGGCCGATCGCAAGAGCGTCCTGACCCAGCTTGGCCGGTCCTGGGATCGCGCCAGCGCCGCGAAGGCGGCGGAATGGGTGCGCATCACCGAAGACCTGCGCCTGACCCGCGATCAGTTGAACGCCTATGTCGATGCGCTGCACCGCCCCGGCTCGCAGGGCTTCAGCGTCTATCAGGCCATCGGCAAATGTGCCGGAGCCGCCCCTGGCTTTGCCCTGCGCTTCGATAACAAGGACAGCCACGATGCGGAAAGCTGGCATCGGTTGCGCGCGCTTGCCGCAGATTTGGGCCAGCGGCACCGGGTCGTCGCGGATATCGACTCGGCGGGACCGCTTTCGCTGCTGGATCAGGGTGAGTGGTCCTTTGGCTGGCAGGACCGCTACCTGGCCGGTGCAAAAGCCCTGCGCCAAGCTCGGCTGGCGGCGCAGGCGGCCCGTCGGGCGCTGGCCGGACAGCTTGGCCTGTCAGCGGCCCAGGCCGACACGGCTGACATTGCCGCCGCGCTTTCCTGGCTGGCCGTGCAACGGCTGGACAAGCCCGGAATCTCGCCTTCTGCGCTGCGCGACCCCGAGGCGGCACGGTTGGACCTCAATACACTGACCGCCACCCTGGGTCGCGCGGGTCAAGCGCGGGCGGCACTGTCGGCCCGCTACCCCGATGAGGGATTGGCGGATATGCCGCTTGACGCGCTGGAATTGCAGTGGCGCGAGGCGCAGGGCAAATCCTGGCCACTTGCCGGAATGGCGCAGAAGAAGCTGCGCAAGTTGTTGCAAAGCTATGCCAGTTCGGGCGAGGCCAACCCTGCGCGTGATCTCCCCGCGCTCAAACAGCTTTTGCGGTCCCGGCAGGAGATTGCGGCTTCCGCCCTGAAATTGCTGCCGGGCTTTGCCAATGAAGAAACGGACATCGCCCGCATTGCCGCCGAGCTGGATGCGGCCGAGGATTTTCTGAGGCTGGAGCGCCATCTGCGGGCGGCCGGTTTCCCGCAAGTGCAAATCGAACTTCTGCGGGCGGAGCTGTCCAGCGCATCAGGAGGTCATTGCGCCCCGCTGTTGCGAGCGCTCAGCCAAACCGACAGCGCGGAACTTGCGGCCGGTGCCGCCTTTGCAGAGCTGGGCGGCGCGCTGCCCCCTGGCCGCGAGGACCTGCTTGCCGGGCTTGAAGCGCAGCAGCACCGCTTCGGGGACTGGCTGAAATGGCGCGCGGCACGGGCCGAAGCGATCGACGCCGGCCTGGAACCTCTGGTCGTCGCACTGGAGGAAAGAGCGGATATCTCCGACACCGCTCGCGCCTTCGAGCAGGCCTATATGGCCTGGTGGCTGCGTCTGGCCATGGATGCCGAGCCGGTCCTGCGCGGCTTCGCTCATTGGCAACAGGATGCACTGATCCAGCGCTTTCGGGAACTTGACGATGCCATGGCCGATCTCGCCTCGGCCGAGGTCATGCGTCGGTTGGGCAATGACCTGCCCCTGCGCGATGCGGTGCCGCGCAATTCCGAGCTGGGCGGGCTGCGCCATCAACTTGGCTTGCAGCGCCCGACCAAGGCGATCCGCAACCTGATTGCCGACATGCCCAGCAGTTTCACCAAACTGGCGCCCTGCGTGCTGATGTCGCCGCTGTCGGTTGCGCAATACCTGCCGGCGGGACAGGCGCAATTCGATCTGGTGATCTTCGACGAGGCCTCGCAGATTTCGACCTGGGATGCGATCGGGGCGATTGCCCGCGGCCGGCAGGCGATCATCGTCGGCGATCCCAAGCAGCTGCCTCCGACCAATTTCTTCGGCCGCAGCGACGATGGCGCCGATGACGCTGCCGAGCTTGCCGAATATGAGCAGGACATGCCCTCGATCCTGGACGAGGTTGCGGCCGCGGGCATCCCGACCCATCGTCTGAACTGGCATTACCGCAGCCGGGACGAGGCGCTGATCGCGTTTTCGAACCATTACTATTACGATGGCGGGCTGGTGACCTTCCCGTCGCCCGACGCCTCGGGCCAGGCGGTGCGGCTGCACAGGGTGGGTGGCACCTATCAGCGTGCGAAAGGCTCGACCAACCCCGACGAGGCGCGGGCCATCACGGCCTTCATCCGCAAGCGCCTTCTCGAATGGATGAAACGTCCCGAAGCGGACCGCCCGACGCTGGGTGTCATCACCTTCAATGCCCAGCAACAGGGGCTGATCCTTGATCTTCTGGATGCCGAACGCAAGGCAAGGCCAGAATTCGAATGGTTCTTCTCGGATGACAGGGAAGAACCGCTGATCGTCAAGAACCTTGAGAACATTCAAGGGGATGAGCGGGATGTGATGCTGTTCTCCATCACCTTCGGCCCCGACCAGGCGGGCAAGATCACCATGAATTTCGGCGCGATGAACAAGGATGGTGGAGAGAAGCGCCTGAATGTGGCCGTCACCCGCGCCAGGGCGGAACTGCATGTCTTCAGCTCGATCAGCGCCGATCAGATCGACATGACCCGGACACGGGCGCGCGGGGTGGCTGACCTGAAGGCCTTCCTCGATTTCGCGGGCCGGGGCACGGTGGCGCTGGCAGGGCAGGACAGCGGTTCGGTCGGCCCGGCGGATTCGCCGTTTGAAGAAGCGGTGCGCGATGCCTTGGCTGCGAAAGGCTGGGAGGTCCACAGCCAGATCGGCGTGTCCGGTTTCCGCATCGACCTTGGCGTGCGCCATCCCGATCACGCCGGCGCTTGGCTTGCCGGAGTTGAATGCGACGGCGCGCGCTACCATTCCTCGGCCACGGCGCGCGACCGGGACCGTATCCGGCAGGCGGTTCTGGAAGGGCTCGGCTGGTCGATCCTGCGGATCTGGTCGACCGACTGGTTCCGCGCACCCGACGCCACGCTGCAGCGTATCGACGTCAGGCTGATCGAGATTCTGGAAGCCGACCGCACCCGGCGCGCCCAGATCGTTCCCGAGGACCAGATGCCGGACGCGCCCGACGACGCGGCGCCCGAGCCAGAGGATGTGATCAGTGGCGATGACGCGCCACCTGCGCCGGAGAATCTCCCCGTCGCCCGTGTTCCGGAAGCGGCCATGGTTTTCGCTCACGCACCGGCACATCTCCTGCCGGCGGCGGCCGTAGAAGAGGCTGATGGCACGGCCGCCACAGACGTCGATCGCTTTTTCGAAGAGGGCTATACGCCGCAGCTCCTTGCGCTGATGGAAAAGGTCGTCGCCAGTCAGGGGCCGATGCCCGAGGCAGTGCTTGCCCGGCACATTTCCCAGATGCACGGCTGGCAACGCACAGGGGCCCGCATCCAGGCGCGGGTTGCGGCTCTGCAGGGCGTCTTCGACGTGACAATCGAAGAGGAAACGCGCTTCCTCTGGGCCCGCGGCAGCGTTCAGGACCGTGTCCCTTTCCGGGGCATGAATGAGCGCGCGCTTCGCGAAATCTCCCGTGCCGAGATCGCGGAACTGATTGATCGCAATCTGGCAAGGCTTGCAGCGGCCGAGGATCCCGATCTGAAACTTGCCCGCCTCGCGGGGATCGGCCGCCTGAGCAAGGACGCGAGGGAATATCTGAACGCTTGTCGGGCATGGCGGGAACTCTCGGCAACGTCCCTGTGAGATTCCGCCCGCCTCGATCAATCTGGGCCTCTTCGAACGGCTCGCTGCCGCTGATCGCTATACTGCCCATTCGCTGGGGCCGGGTCTGCCCGGCAACAGCCGTCTCCGCCAGCCCGCAGGTCGATCACCCGCAGCCTATCAGCACTGAACTGACCCACGGTCACTGCCGGTCCCCGGTGAGGGCGCCCGCAGCCATATCGCTTCAGCCGCCCTCTGGCGGCCGATGGCGCAGGCTCTCTTTCGGCAGGCCCATTCGTTCGAGCCGGGCGATGAGATCTTCCCGCTGCTGGCGCCTGGCATCGGCCTTGGCCTCTACGGCCGGCTGGACTTCCAGCATGATGGTAATGGCCCGGAGGAGCGCCGGCACATCGCCTTTCAGCCCCTTGCGGCAGAGCGCCAGATAGGCCGCCTCCAGTCTGGCGAGGGAGACGGGCTTGCCGTCTGGGAACCTGCCATCCGCCCGGAAAGCAAGAAGGCGCGGCTGATCGGCATGCTGCGCCAGCCGGGGGGCAGCACGATTGCCGCGATCAGCGCTGCGCTCGGCTGGCAGGCGCATACGACCCGTGCCGCGATCACCGGGTTGCGCAAGGCGGGTCATGCTGTCGAGACGGCCAAGCTTGTGGATGGCAGCATCGGGCTGATTTACCGCGTCGCCAGCAGATGATCGGACTCGCCTTTTTGGCCCCGGATATTCTCGATCAGGTCGCTGCAGGCCGCCAGCCGGTTGCCTTCACCTCGGAATGGGTCAAGCGGCGTCAGTTGCCGGCTGGCTGGGATCAGCAGCGACAGATCGTCGGCGGACTTTGATCCCGGGAAGGGACGGCCGCAAACGCGAGGCCGCCCGTTCCAATCCCGGTGTGCATCACCAGCATGCTCGGGGCCCTGTATCTTTTGCGTGGTTTGGCACCTTTGCGATGGTTCCGTGATCGCAACCGCGCCCTTCGGACCGCCGCGTCGGTTTCGAACTGGCCCAAAGTCAAGTCCAGCGTCAGATGCCGCCGCCGAAAACCGTATCGCGCACAATGCCAAACAGAGACTCGCGCCACTTCGGGCGGATATTTCTCGTGCAAATTCAAGTCTCTAGGGGTCGATACCCCGCACAAGCCGCGGAAAACACGCCACAATGCGCGAGGCATAAAATTGTTCAATATCAATAAGTTATGTGGTGGCGGAGTGGAAGGGATTCGAACCCTCGAGACGTTGCCGTCTGCACCCTTAGCAGGGGTGTGCCTTCGACCACTCGGCCACCACTCCGCCGACCCGTATATGTGCTAACCACCGGACTAACAAGGGGTTTTCGGGAAATACGAGGTTGCCATGGAAGTTTTTGTTTTTAAAGGTTTTCTTGAAGCCTCTGGATCCGGGGCGACATATGCCGACCCAGTGAAAACCGGCCCATGTTACAAAGGAGATGCTGGCAATGCCGCCAAGAACAAGAGCCACATCAATCGCTGTGGGCAGAATTCGCGCCGGCTGCACATGTATCTCATGCACGGTGCCAACCGCTATCCGTCCAGACCTGCCCCTCCTGGAGGCCGCATTGCTGTGATGTAGAAACTGCCCGACCTGAAGGCGCAGACAATGTCGGGAAAGCCGTTTCGCCACGCGATCCAAAGGGCTTGTCTTGGGGGGAACCTGCCGACTGCGTTCTGTCTCTTCGACCTGACCGGTGTTCCACCCTTATGCCGTGGCCTGCCGCCGCTGTCGTCACAGGTTACCTTGAACTCTGGAATACGGCACGGACAGTATATTTCATCCTGTATGGCCCATGTTGGCGGTGCGATGCTATCTGTCATCCGTTGCATGCGTGCGGGGGAGTGGGTGCTACATCTTTTCTTTGACGCCGATTACTACCGTCGCCAGATCGCGCTGCCTCTCGACGATGCGATGGCGATGGAGCATTTCCTGGCAGAGGGGGATGCCCGGGGGCTGGATCCTTGCGCCTATTTCTCGACACGGTTCTACAAGGCCCAATATCCCGATTGGCATCTTCATGCGGCCACGGCCCTTGAGGATTTTCTGCGTGCCCTGCCACAAGACGCCGACAGACGACCGCATCCGCTGATCGATCCGTCCTGTTATCGCGCGCTTTACCCGGACCTTGCCAATCTGGGGCCGGATGCGACGCGCCATTTCATCCACCACGGAGATGCGGAAGGGCGATCGCCATCACAGGCCTTCGATGCGAGCTTTTACCGCCGCTGTTATCTGCCATTGGGGGCCGGGTATCCGTTTCGCCATTATGTGACCGTGGGCGCGGCGGAAGGCCATCTGCCGCGCCCCTTGCCGCGAGACGCGATGGTGTCAGCGGCCGCGATGCGGCAGGCGGTGGGAAAACTGGCCTGTCCCTTTGTCATGCTGGCGCATGACGCGCAGGCGGCGGGCGTGCCAATCCTGACGCTTGACCTTGCACGGGCGGTCCGGTCCCGTGGCTATGATCCCGTGTTCCTGTTGCGGAACGCGGGGCCCTTGCTGGCACAGTTTCGCGAAATCGGACCGGTATTTTTACTGGCCGAGGGGTGGGATGCTGCGGGTCTGGCGGCGGGTCTGCCGCCAGGAACTGTTTGCATCGTCAACACCGCTGCGATGGCCGGGGTGGCGCCAACGCTGGCGCAGGGCGATTTGCACGGTGTTCTTCTGCTGCATGAAATGGCGGATTACATTCGCGAGCAGGGATTTCTCGCGGATCTGCGTGCCACGCGGGATGCGGGCATGGAGATCATCGCGTCGATGCCGCAGTCGGCGGCGGCCTTGGCCAATGATTTGGGCCGGATGGACCATCTGATACCCGGCATCCTGCCTCCCTACACCTCACTGGCCGCGTTTCGCAATGCAAGGGCATGGGCCAACGCCTGCGCTGCCCCTGTGTTCATTGGGGCAGGGTACGCCGACCGGCGCAAAGGATTCGACCTGTTCCTTGCAGCGGCGTTCCGCATTGCCGGGCTTCGGGCTGACGCGCGGTTCGTCTGGCTGGGGGCTCTGGATGATTGGGCGCGGGCGCTGGCCGATACGGCGCTGGCCCAGGGTCTGAATCTGACGCTGCCGGGGTTCGTCAGCGACTGCCTGGCCTGGTATCGGGCGGCGGATGTCTATCTTCTGACCTCGCGCCAGGATCCGGGGCCTACGACGGCGATCCATGCGGCGGCCGTTGGCACACCGTTTGTCGGCTATGCCGCTGACATCGGCCTGATCGGGCTGGCAGAGCGGGCGGGAAAGTTCGTGGAACCGGGGGATGAGGAGGCGTTTGTAGCCGCCGCGCTGAACCTGGCAGGGGGTGTCGATACGCGTTCTCGCAGGGCCCTTCGCCGGCATGTGCGGGCGATGACCTCGTTTGATCGCTATGTCGATGCTATCCTCAGCCGCCTTGCCCCCGCAGCAGGCGGCGCAGCCTGACCCAATCGCGGATTGGCATGGCCGGGTTGCCGATCAATCGCGCACGGGGGGCGACATTGCCCAAGACGACGGCGCCCACGCCAATCTCGGCCCCGTCGCCAATCGAGAGCCACCGATCCCGGTAGCCATTGGAGATGACCGCCCGTGGCGCGATGTTCACGTCACTGCCGATCCGCACATGACCCGAAACCAGCACCTCGCCCGCAAGAGAGGAGAACGGACCGATTTCGACATCATGCCCGATGGCCGATGCCAGTATGATCGCGCAGGCCTGGCTGGTGACGCCCGGTCCGATACGGGTCCATGGCATGCAAACCGTGCCGGGACCAAAGCGGGCCGACGGATCGACGTGGACGGCATCGGGATTGCACGCCGTGGCCAATGTGGCCCCCTCTGCCTGCAAACGATCGACCACGCGACGCCGCAGGCCGGGGTTCGTCACCGTCAGCAAGACCGGCAATTCGGCAAAGCTGCGCTGCCTGTCATCGGATGAGATGACAGGGACGCCCAGGATCGGATGGGGAAAGCCGTTCTCGATATCGTCGATCAGGGCGCGGATGCGCACCCGGCCCAGCCATTGCTGTTCCAACCCCCGCAGGATCAGCAGGCTGTGGCCGCGTGCGCCAAAAACGGTGATTTCGGTAAATTCGGTGGTGGCCTTCATCGCGGATACTTTGTCATGACGCGATATGCCAGGCAATATCGCGGATGGGGCCGGGCGGATTTGAACCTGCGCTCGCGCAACAAAGGCAGGCAAGCAACCTTGGAGCCAAGCCTTCAGGCAACGGGCGTGACGAGGTTTTCAGCGGTTCCGACGGTGGCACCCGTTGCCGGGCGGTATCAGGTCGCAGGTTCATGCAACGATTTTGCGTCCGCGAGTATCCGCGCGACATAGCCCGAGCAATGCTCGGGCCGGATTGTGCCGCCCAGCGGTGGGTTGATCGGATAGCCAAAGGCCTGCAAGGCGGGTGCGTGGGCGCGATTGAAGATTTCCAGATCCAGCGGTGTTACAAAAGCGGGCCAGTCATCAACCCCGCCCGTGCGCCGCGTGCGGTCCAGATGATCCGCCACCTTGCGCGACCCGCGCAGCAGTCCCGCCAGTGGATGATCCGAGATCGTGCCGGAAACGAAATCCTCATATCGCAACAGCTCTGCGGGGGTACAACGGCGCCGGGCGATGTAATCGGCATAGGGCGTGGTGAGGGCATTCGGCAGGACAGGACGTGCAGAGAATGCCAGACGCGCCTCTTCACCCCGCGGCAGGTGCGCGGGACGGCCAGCCAAAATCTCATGCAGGGCATGGTTCATGGCGTGAACGGAAATGCCGGCCGGGTCCCGCTCTTTTCGGCGGAAGACATCGACGAAGGCGGCGACCGTTTCTTCCGACCAAGGTGAGACGAGAAAGTGGTTGTAGGGCCAATAGAGCAGGGCGCTGACCTCGGTTGCACGGGGATCGCGCAGGATGAACAGCACATCGGTGAAACCGTCGCCAATCCGCCCGTCGATGATTGCATCCAGCGTATCCAGCCGCTGCATCCATTGGCCGAACAGGATCTTGACCACTTGCCCACCCGCAGGGCAGGGGGCGTGAAAAGCATCGACGGTCTGGGGTTCCAGCAGGTAATCCGCAATTCCTGCGGAATTCATCACAGTGTGGGAAATGACCGTTGTGCCGGTCTTTGCATTTCCTACGATCAGAAATCGTCGCGCCGCCACACCCTGCACCCTGCCCTCCGCACCCGCATCGGTGTTAGCGGAGCGGGTGCGGTGCGGCAAGGTGCGGCAAGGCGCGGGCCGCGCTCGCTTTGCGCACAGGGTGTCTTTCCTGTAGAACTCGCGCAAACAGACCAAGGGCTGCTGCGTGGACGACAGGACTTTCATCATCGGGCTGGGACGGGCCTTTCTGGGCCGCAGCCTGGCAGAGACCGAGGTGACACGGATTGCCGGGCGGCTGAAAACGCTGGGCTCTCGCGGGGCGCTGACCCAGGAATTCATGACATCGCAAGAGGCTGTGCGGTTGGCTGCGATACCCATCTTTGCGCCGCCGGGACATTTCTATTCGCCTGTTGTGGACCCGGCGATGCTGCAGCCCGACCGTTTGTCCGATCTGCCCGAACATATCGACGGGATCGCGCTGGACCGCGAAGCGATGATCGCGCTGTGGCAGCGCCTGCTGCCCGCGATCAACAGCCATCCCTTTGCCGACCAACCGGAGGACGGCCGTCGTTATGGGTTCGTCAACCCGGCGTTTCAGTGGCCGGATGCCCTGATCCTGCATGCGATGATCCGCGAGTTCCGGCCCCGCCGCATTCTGGAGATCGGATCGGGGTGGTCATCGGCCTGTGCCGTGGATACGGTGGAACATTTCCTGCCGGGGGCTTGCGATATCACCATGGCGGACCCTTATCCCGAGCTGGCACAGGATCTGGTCGGGGAATATCAGGGCCCGCACCGATTTCTGCGAACCCGGTTGCAGGATATGGATCCGGGCCTGTTCGCCGAACTTGAAACCGATGACATCTTGTTCGTGGATTCCACGCATGTCCTGGCGACCGGCAGCGATGTGCACCGGATGCTGTTCGACATCCTGCCGGTGATCAGGCCAGGGGTGCTGGTGCATTTCCACGACATCTTCTGGCCGTTCGACTATCCCGATACATGGGTGCGCGATGAAAACCGGTCCTGGAACGAGGCCTATGCCTTGCGTGCCTATCTGACCGACAATCCGCGTTGGCAGATCCTGTGGCTGGCCGATTACTTCCGACGGTTCGAGGGCGCGCGCCTGGCCGCCGACTGCCCATCGATGACCAGGGTCATTGGTGGGTCGCTGTGGCTGCGCAAGCTGGGCTGAGCTGATAGGCAAGATAGGCCGCGACGCCATCGGCCGTGGGCATCACCACATATGAAAATGGCGGCTTGGTCAGGCTGAACCCCGGGCCGTGAAACAGATCGAACCGCAAACGGTGCTGCCAACGCTGTTGAAAAACCGTCCTTTCCTCTGCGGCACGGCGCGATTTTTCGCGATCAGCCTCGTCATGACCCCGGCTGGCGGATTCGTAATGCAGGCAGGTGATGGCGGGGGTGTATAGCACGGTACGCCCGGCCTCGGCCACGCGCAGGCAGAAATCGACGTCGTTCATCGTGATCTTCAGCGCGGCCTCATCGAATCCGCCAAGGTCACGGAAAAGCGCGGCAGGCACGGCGAGGAATGCCCCGGTCACCGCCGATACCTGCCGGGTCAGCCGATGCCAGTCGGGCAGGTCGGGGGCTGCAGGGGATTGGCCCATGCCGATATGGGCGGCCACGCCCGAAGTGCCGATCACCGTTCCCGCATGCTGGATCGTGCCGTCGGGAAAAAGCAGCAGGCAGCCCAGAGCCCCGACGCCGGGGCGCGACATTTGTTGGCGCAGAACCTCATCAAACCGCGGTGTCAGGATTTCCGTATCGTTGTTCAGAAACAGCAGCAGGTCGCCGGTGCTGGCTGCCGCAGCCAGGTTGTTGGCGCGGGACCAGTTGAAATCCTCATCAAATGGCAGGACGCGGATGCCATCCTGATGCGAGATATCGTCCAGATAGGCGCGTGCCGCAGGGTCGCGGCTGCGGTTGTCCATCACGATGATTTCACAGGCAGTGGGGTCGGCGAGATGCCGGTGGATGCTGGCGATGCAAGGTTCCAGCAGATCACGCCGGTCGCGGGTGGCGATGATGATCGACAGGCGCTGCGCCTGGGCAGGCGGGGGCCAAAAGATGCAATCCTCGTCCTGTCGATGCGCGTGGAATGCACCCCGCGCCGCCGTTGCCATCTGACCCATCCGGGACAGATGGGCCAAGGCTGCGGACTGATGCTGCGGCTGTTCGGCGGGCGCTCCGGCAGGCAGGCGGAACAATGGCAGGGGCAGATGCAGGATGTTCTTGCCCTCCAGCCGCTCGATCGCACGGAATACCAGATCGCCGGGTGCCTCATCGCCTGAAACCGCCGCGATGCTGGCCAGCGCCACATCCAGACACAGGGCCGGGCCGATATAGTCACGCTGCAACAGCAACGCATGATCGAATGCCGGTTTCAGCGCGGGGTCCGACAAAAGATGCTCTGCCGCACCCAAAGGGCGGGCATGGCAGTGATCGGTATAGATCATCCGCGATCCGGTTTGCGCGGCAGTATGGGCCAGCCAGGCCAATGCCATGGGTTCCAGCGTCATGCCCGGATGCAGCGTAATGACATGCGTGCCCCGTGCCGCCCTTGTGCCGACAGACCGGGCCGCAACCATTTTGCGCAGCCCGACCGTTTTCATCACGCTGATACGCCCGTCGGCGGCGATGGCCTGACGCATTCTATCTGGCAGATCGGCCCCGACGCCCGGAACGATGATCAGTTCCCATTCCTGCCAGTCCTGAGCCCAAAGCGAGGACAGGGTTTCGTCCAGACCTGTATCCTCGCCGGCGAGAAGCGGCAGGATCAGGCTGAACATCGCGCCCTTTGCCTGCGGCGCGGCGGGAATGCGATAGCTGCTGCGGAATTGCTGATAGGCTGCAACGGGAATTGGCCCCGGCACGCCAAATCCGGCAATGAGGTTGGTCAAATCGCCCACCTGCCGGATCAGCGCCTGTAACTCGGCCTCAAGCGACCGTGGCGCGGTTGCAGGGGGCGAAATCAGCAGCGGTCGGCGATAGGGCAAGGGCGCACCGCTGGACAGATCGACCAGCGACAGCATGGCCCCCTCGTGGCGCAAGGATTGCGGAATAGCCGGGCGCAGCTCAAAACCGCAATTGCCCGCCAGACCCAGCGCATCTGCCACATCCTGGCGAAAGGCCGAGGCCTCGATGCGCGCAAACATCTTGCCATCGATCATCAGTCCCAGATTGACTGGCGCAGGGTCATTCCTGCGACAGGCCCACCCCCGGATCAACCAATCGGAGGCAAAGTCGATGTAACCCAACCAGTCCGCGTCGGCGGTCGGGGGATGATCTGCGGCCAGCAGCGCCAGCAGCGGGGTTGCACGCTCACCATAAAGGCGCGCAAAGTCGGGCCAAAGCATGGGGCTGGCCAAGGCCGCCGCCAGAGTGCTGCGCAGACTGCGTGGGGCGGCATCTGCCGAGGGCGCGCCCGTGATCCGCCCTAGAAGACCCAGAAATGGCGCCAGATCCCAGTCGATATCGGCGAGGTGTTGCCCCTTTTCGGCATGCGCCATCCGGGTTGCAAACTCTGCCGAAGCGATAAAGGCGCGTGCCTGTTCATCCAACTGAAGAGCACGACTGGCCTCAATCCGCGCGCTGTTCTCTGGGTCGCGACCCAGAAACAGGCGATAAAGCAAGACGACATCACCAGACTCTGTGACGGCCCTGTGGGATGCGGTGGCGTCGGTCATGCCTCGGTCCTGTCGTAAGGGGGCGTTACATCCCCTGGGGCAGGAGTATCAGAATTTGTAGCTTAACCCAAAGACGGCCTGGGTATTGCCAAACTCTACATCGATCGGACCGGACGGGCTGTCATAGGTTTCCGAGCCGAATTCGTTGTGCCGGATTTCGAACCTGCCCAGCCAGTGTTCGGAAAAGCTGCGTTCCACGCCGAGGCCCAGTGTCCAGCCCGTGTGTGTGTTGGAGCCGGCCCCTTCCATTTCGGCGTCAGTAAAGGCCAGACCACCTGCGCCATAGACCATTGTTTTGTCGTTGATCATATAGCCAAGCCGCAGGCGGACCGATGCTTCCCAATTGGTCGATACGGCGTAGCCGCCGGTATCGGGGCCGCCAAACTTGTGGTCGGCGGCATCCAGTTCGATTTCGCCGCCCCAAACGAAATTGCCATGCGGGGCAAAGTTATAGCCAACATGCGCACCGCCGATGGCGTCGCAAGGACCATTCTCGCTTTGGATGCCGTCACTATGGTCCAGCCAACTGCATCCGATCTGCACGCCGACATAGGCCGAGCCAAAAGAAAGCGGTGCGACCGGGGCGGGCTTGATCACTGCGGGTTCGCTGACTGGTTCGGCCAGACCGCCGGCCAGCACAGGCCGGGACATAGCGAATTGCGCCATGAAGATCAGGGCAATCGCCGTGCTGGCGCGCAGGGAATTTATCAGCATTTCGTCACCAAACTTTACACGGAGATCGACGGTCAGAAGTTTTAGACTTTGCCTGAAACGGGCCATTGTTAACAAATCGTTATCCGTGCGCGTGTTTTCGGTCAACGTCGCCGCTCTGACAATTTGCCAATTTTGTCGTTGTGACACATGTTTGGCGCAGTATGCTCGCCCAAGACCATCCCGGTGCCCTCTTGCATCCAGCCATGACACCGCGCCGCAGCCTGATGATCTCGCCCATTACGCCCGCGATTGGCGGCAATGGTCTGGCGATGCGGATGGGCCTGTTCGCCGATGCTTTGGCGCGTGTTTCCGATACGCATGTGCTGGTCCTTCCGATTGCGGGCGATCTGCCGCAGGGCGCGCCCGTTTCTGGGGCGTTCCGCCTGCACCGGCTCGATGCCGGAAGATTGCAGGTTGAAACCCGTTTTGCCCTGCTGTCGCAGATTGCCGACCCGGCAGAACGGCTCTCGGCATTCAAGGACTGGGGCCGACCGTCGCAAACCGCCGGGTTAAGCCGCCCGGTCTTGAACGCGGTGGCGCGTATTGTGCAGGATATTGCGCCGGATCTGGTGCATATCGGTCGCGTGGGCCTATCGCCCTGCGTCGGCGTCTTGCCCACCCATATGCCTGTCACACTGGATCTGGACGAAGACGACCGTGCAGCCTTTGCAATGGCGCCGACAAGGGAACCCCATCAAGCCGCGTGGGCACGACAGGAGGGGCGGGTTTGCGACCGCTTGATTGCCGACTATGGGCCGCGCGCGGCCAGACTCTATGTCGCCAGTCGCGGGGAATGCACCAGCCTTTCACGGCGGCATCCCGGTCTTGACTTTGCCATCGCGCGAAATGCGGCCCCCGTCGTCTCGACGCGGATGTTTCCGGCACAGGACCGAACAGCCATTTTCATCGGCTCGCTGTCCTATGCGCCGAATGTTCAGGGGCTTGTCTGGTTTATACGCCGTGTGATGCCGTATCTGGCCGGCAGCGGATTTCGGTTGGAGGTGGCAGGCACCGGGGCACCGCCCGAATTGCTGGCCTTGGCGCGGCGCAGCGGTGTCGTCATGCGCGGGTGGGTGCCGAACGCCGGTATGGCTTATCGGCGTGCGGCACTGTCAATCCTGCCGCTGTTCAGTGGTGGTGGCACCCGGATCAAACTTTTGGAAGCGGCGGCCCATGGCATCCCGTTTGTCGCCACGCGCCGTGCAGCGTCTGGTCTGGATCTGCCATCTGAAAGCGGTTGGTTTGCCGACGATCCCCGCAACTTTGCCCTGTGTATCCGCACAATCCTGTCTGATCCGGCCACGGCTGGCCGCCGCGCCGCCGTGGCCCGCCGCCATGTCGGCCAACACCATGACCGCGCCACGCTCATTCGCGGGCTGGCGCAAGACCTGGATTCCATGTTCTGATCGCAGGATGATCAATAGCACAGACACCCCCGAAAACTTGACCTACCTGCGCGCGCAGGGGCTGGAGGTTGTTCCGGTCCCGGATGGCTATGTCGTCTATGACGACGGGCGCAATATGGTGCACTATCTGAACCCGTCAGCCGCGATGGTGCTGGAACTTTGCGGCCTCTGCGTCGATGCCGCCGCGATTGCGCGGCGCATGCAGGCCCTGTTCGATCTGCCCGCGCCGCCAGATTCCGATGTGGACATCTGTCTTAGCCAGCTTCTGGAACAAGGTCTTGTCCTGCGCGGCCAGAGCGGCGTCTGAGACCAGGGGGGCGGACTTGCTGCCAGGCGCCTGTGGGAATTCATTTTGTGCCGACCAGATTGACATGAAAACGCGCCCCCATATAGTTTTCATCACGCATGTAAGAACATCGACCCCGGCGAGAGACCGTGGCGAAACTCATCACCAGTAAAATACAGGATTGATCTTGACCGAGAAACCGGCCTCCCGCGCATATCAGAATGGTCAGCACCCGGTCGTCGCGCCGATGGCGGAGGCAGATGTCGGGGTCGAGGCCCGGCTGGACATGCTCAGATCCCTGATGCCTTATGAGGCGCCCGAGGTTGTGTCGCTGCCCCTGGGTGGCGCGCCGCGGATTTTCCCCGTCTATATGGGCAATATGTAAACCGGAAGTGGCGCCTGTCACGACGACACCCTCTCTGCGTCCCACTGTTGCAGCGGCCTTGATCGTCCGGGATGAGCAGGGGTTTCTTCCCGGCTGCCTTGCTGCGCTTGCGGGTCGCGTGGATGAGGTCGTGATTGTCGATACCGGGTCGAGCGATGATACCGTGGCCTTGGCAAAGGGGGCTGGCGCACGGGTTCTGCATCATGAATGGACCGGCGATTTCGCTGCCGCGCGCAATCAAGGCCTGAATGCCGCCACGGCCGACTGGATTCTTTATATCGACGCGGATGAACGGTTGCGCCTGCCCGGACCCGGCCGGTTGGGAGAGTGGATAGATGGGCGCGCCGTGGCGGGGCATGTGCGGTTTTCGCCCCGGCAGGGCTATTCCCGGTATCGCGAATGGCGGCTGTTCCGGCGCGATGACCGCATCCGTTTTGCAGGCAGTTTTCATGAAACGGTCATTCCTGCGATCCGTCGCGTTTCGGCAGAAACCGGCTGGCCGGTGGTGCAGACCGAAGTTGCGATCGACCATCTGGGATACGATCACCCCAACCCGGCCAAGCTGACGCGGAATCTGACGATGCTGAGGGCGCTGCTGGATCAGGATCCAACGCGGGTCTATTGCTGGCATCACCTTGCCGAAACGCTGATGGCCCTGGACCAGCGCGAGGCGGCGCTGGGCGTGGCGCAGCGCGGGCTGGATTTGGCCGAGCGGTCGGATGACGAGGAACAACAGGCGGCGGCCAGCTTGATCCGGCTTTTGGTCGCGCGGGATATGGTCGCCCGGCACCAGCCTGTCGCGGATTATGCGGCGGCGGCCCTGGCACGCTATCCCGCCGACCACGCGCTGCGCCTGCTGTTGGCCGAGGCGGCGCTGGACGAAGGTCGGCCAGAGGCGGCAGTGAACGCCCTTGTTGACCTTCTGTCCGTCAACCCCGACGATCTGCATACCGGGCGGCTGGCCTTTGACCGTCGCATCTTTGGCGAGGCGGCGTTTCTTGCCGCGTCGCGGGTATGTTCTGCGCTGGATGATCGCATGGGCGCGGCGCGCTGTGTCGCCATGGCGGCAAAGGATGGGGACACCTTGGCAAAGAACTGGGTGATTGCGCGTCTTGAGGGCTTGCGCCGCCCGGCAGTCACGATACCTCAGGCATGACCGGCCCGACCCGCAATCTTGTGATCGTTCACAGCCCTGGCTGGCAAAGCCCGGATGACCTGCATGAAATCGCCGATCTTGTCAGAACCACAGCCCCGGATATCGAGGTTTTCGTGGTGTCGAACGACAGGTCCGCCCCTGTCACGCGCCGCCGCGCGGCAGAGCGGCCGGCGCTGATCTTTTCGCCGATCCGCCTGAAAGAATTTCGCCCGATGCGCGGCACCATCCTTGCCGGACGAGCGATGTCCAAGCTGGACGAGATGACGTTGCTGCGTGACGCGGGCCTGCCTGTGCCAGAGTTTCAGATGGCCAGCCCCGACACGCGGCTGGACCCCGCGATTCATGGGCGCTTCATCCTGCAAAAGCCGTCTTATGCCTTTTCGTCCTGGGGGCAGGGGATCGAGCTGTTCCGTACGGCCGATTGGCGCTATCGCGCGCCTGCCGACTGGCCCGAAGGACACCCCGGCAGGCAGGGGCCGATGATCCTGCAACGGTTCATCGATTGCGGCCATGCAATGACCTGCCGGGTGCTGACCATTCTGGGGCGCCCGATCTTTACCTATTGTCGCAGATCGACACGCCCTTTGCGGCTGGACGATGTGTCGGATCGCCCGTTTGAACAGCCCGATTACATGCCCGCGATGCCCCATTCCGAAGCCAGCGTGAACCGCGACCCTGATATCCTTGCCCTGGCGGCGGCGGCCTATGCGGCGATGCCGGATGTGCCGTTGCAGGCCTGCGATATTCTGCGCGATCGCGACGGGGCCCTGCATCTGCTGGAGATCAACCCCGGCGGGGGGACGTGGATGTTTTCTAACCATATGTCCGATGGCTATCGCCAGCGGCTTGGAGTAAGCGACCTCAAGGCGATCTTCGATGCGCCCCGTATCTGTGCCGGGGCGCTGATCGAGGCGACCCGGTTGCGGGCAAGTTGAGACAGGGGGCTGGATTCACGCCGGGTGGCACGGCACAAAACGATCAGACCGTTTAAGACTTGACGATTTCCAAAGGTGTGGATGTGCCGCAAAACCGCTTTCCGGGCGATGACGTGACAACGGCCGCATGGGCCGTGTTCGATACAGGCTGGTATGCACGCCGCTATCTGCCGGATGCCTCCAACGATGAGGCCTTGACCCATTATGTGACACAAGGCGCCCGCGCCGGATACTCACCCAACCCGTTTTTTGATGAGAAATGGTATCGCCTGCGCCACCCCGAGGTCGCCGCGGCCATTGCGCAGGGCAACCTGATTTCGGGTTTTGCCGACTATTGCCGCAATCCCGATGACGCCCGCAGCCCTCATTGGTTGTTCGATGCCGGATATTGCAATGCCGGGGGCAGCCAGCCGGCAGGATATGTCAACGCCTACGACCACTTCCTTAAACTGGGCGATGGCGCCGGTCACAGGCCATCCGTTTTCTTCCATGCTCCAACCCTGCTGGGCACAATGCGGTCCGAGGAACAGCGGCACGCACGGCGGGCAGGTTGTTTTCACCATGTGGTTTCGCGGTTTTCCCCCGAGGCATTGGAAGCCCGGTTCAGCCCCTATTTCGATCCGGTATGGTATCTGCGGCACAATCCGGCGGCGGCGGCAGCGATCCTGCGGGGGCGGGTGCCGTCGGCATTGGCGCACTACCTTTTGTACCGCACAGACGTGCCGCTTGATCCGGTCGAGCAGTTTTCGGAAAGCTATTATCTGGCACAGCATGCCGATGTGGCCATGGCTGTCCAAGGTGGTGCGCTTCCTTGTGGCTATGCCCATTTCCTGCAATTCGGTATCGCCGAGGGCAGGCGATTTCATCCAGATATTTCGCCTGATCTGGCGGGGGAACCGCAGGCCGGCAGCCGGGACTGCATGCCAGACGCATTTGCCCGGTTTGTCATGACAGGCCCGGCGCCGACGCCCAGCTTGGCTGAAGATCAGGCAAAGCAGCTTTTTCGCGACAAAGCCTCCCATGCCGCCCGCGCCGCCGCATCCGAGGTGCTGGATTTTACCTGCGGCGATCGTCCCGCCGTTTCGGTGATCATGGTTTTGCACAATAAACTGGACCTGACCCTGGCCGTTCTTGGCGAGTTGCAGGACCATATGTCCGGGCGGTTGGAGTTGATCCTGGTCGATTCCGGTTCGACCGACGAAACACTTGCCATCGGCCAGTATGTGCAGGGCGCGCGGCTGATCCGGTTCGAGGAAAACATCAACTTCGTGCATGCCTGCAATGCCGGTCTGGCAACCGCGCGCGGACAGGCAATCCTGTATCTGAACAACGATGTGCGTCTGGGTCCGCGGGCGGTGGACCGGGCCTTTCGCCGACTGAACTCGGCCCCCGAGATCGGCGCGGTTGGCGGCATGGTCATCCGCAGCCATGGCCTGCTGCAAGAGGCCGGATGTATCATCTGGCGTGACGGGTTCACCGATGGCTATCTGCGCGACGGCTCGCCCCTGTTGCCCGAGGCGAATTTTGTCCGCGATGTCGATTTCTGTTCCGGCGTGTTCCTGATGCTGCGCCGCGATCTGGCGGTTGCTATGGGCGGATTCGATACCGCCTATAGCCCCGCCTATTTCGAGGAAACCGATCTTTGCGTCCGCCTGCGCCAATCGGGCTGGCGCGTCGTTTATGATCCATCTGTCCGCGTTGAACATCTGGAATATGGCAGTGCTACTGCGGCCCGTGATGCCGTTGGCCGGATCCAGGCCAACCAGCGGATATTTGCGTCCAAACACGCCGATTGGTTGTCAGGCCAGCCTGATCGCATCGAAACCCGCATCGCCCTTGCGCGTATCCCGCGCGAGGCGCGGGGCAAAAAGCGTATCCTGATGATCGAGGATCAGTTGCCGATCCGCAGTCTGGGGTCAGGGTTTGTCCGCTCGAACGACATAGCGCAGGTTATGGCCGCCGAAGGGTATCTTTTGACGATCTACCCGATCTATCCCCCGCATGGTGGCCCGCAGTTGTGGCGCCGCGATTTCCCGGACACAGTCGAAGTGATCGATGATCGGGGCGCTGCCGACCTTCCCGCCTTTCTGGTGGACCGTGCAGGATATTACGACCATATCTGGATCGGGCGAACGCATAACCTTGATCGGTTGGCTGCGCTGCTGGCAGACTTGCGCAGGAATGACGGCCCGAACATCATCCTTGATACCGAGGCGGTCGCCGCCCTTCGCACCCAGCAGTCCGCCGCCCTGGAAGGGCAGATCCTGGATCTTTCCGCAGCAATCCGGCACGAATTCCGCAACATCGGCCTTGCGGATCGGGTTGTGTCGGTGAACACGGCCGACGCCGATCTGATCAGGCAAGCGGTGCTGGCCGAACCGGCCATCCTGGGCCACATGCGCCGGTCCCGCGCCAGCGGACCGGGCCATGACACCCGGCGGGACCTGCTGTTTGTTGGTGCGATGCACGGCAATGATGCCCCCAATCTGGATGCATTGACATGGTTCGTGGATCACGTTCTTGACGTTGTGGTCGCTCAGCTCGGCAGCGACATCCGTTTGACCGTGATCGGACATACCGACCCCGGGGTGGATATTTCGCGCTTTGCCGGCCACCCCAATCTTCGCCTTCTGGGCGGGGTTCCCGATATCGGTCCGCACTATGACAGCCATCGAGTGTTCGTCGCTCCGACGCGCATTGCTGGTGGCATGCCCTATAAACTTCACGAAGCGGCATCCGAGGGAATCCCGATCGTTGCCACCGACCTTCTTGCGCAGCAGATGGGGTGGCGGGATGGGCAGGATTTGCTGGCGGTGGACAAGAACGACGCGGAGGCCTTTGCCGCCGCAGTCGTGCGCGCATATCAGGACGCCGCACTTTGGAATGCTTTGCGCAGGTCGGCGCTGGCTCGGATTGAGCGTGAGGCGAGTCCCGATACCTACGCAGAGAAAATTCGCGAAATCCTCATCTGAGATCGAATCGATCTCGAAAGCAGGTCAATTGGCAACGGTTTTTCCCAGTGCGACCGCGATGAACCCGAACGCGCCGATATGACTTTGACCGGGCCGCGTATCTTGCGCAGCCGGCGGTGGGAAACTAGCGCTAACAGGCCCGGGAAAGAGCCGATAAGGTTTGCCATCATCATCCGGAGATCGACGCCATGCTCTCTGTCGTTCAGTACTGGCACCAGAAAGAACGCCCCGAGATCATCCGCGCACGCCAGTGCCGCTGGTCGGCAGAGTTCCCTCAAGAATATGAGGTCTTCGACAGGGGATCTGCCTCTGATTTTATCTCCCGCCATTTCGGAGCCGAAGCATTGGCCGGATTTCAGGCCTGTGGCGTGCCCGCGATGGCATCTGACTACTTTCGCTATCATCGACTGGCCGCAAAGGCGGGTTTATATGTCGATTCTGCCTTTCTGCCCGGCGTACCGGCTCAAATCGCCAAGCAAACCAACCACCCGGTATTTGTGCTTTCCGTCCCGCAGGCCGATCTGACGCCAGATATCGTCAGGACGAGGGAGGTGCTGGGAAAAGTGCTTCTGAACGGCGTTCTGAGAACCAAGGGCTCTCCTTGCCCCTGGTTCTCACTCCTCTCCGGGTTCGTGCGGCGCTTGGTCCGCGAGCGAGCCTCGGAGCGGATTCCCATGGTCACGGGAATAGGCGCCCTTACGGTGTTCGATCATGCGGTGGCGTGCGCGCAGGGCGACCCTGCCACCGTTCTGGGCAGAATCCGTCTGGCGCTGCCAGATGGGGAAGATCTCTTTCTGGCGGTCTGCCGGGATTTTCTGTGTGATCACGGCCCTGACCTGCGTAAGCTTTCACCCTGCATATCGACTTCCGCAGAGGAAATGGAACCCCTTTTTCACCGCCCCTCCGCGGACGCGGTGCGCTTTGAAAACCGCGCGCATTGGTCCAATCATCAAGGCAGCATTTATGCCGACCAGCCAGGGACAGACGAGGCATGACCCACCCTTCCGGTTTCATAAATGCCATCATCGACGAGATAGAGGGCCTCAGGCACCGCCTGATCCAGGCGCCGGTCATCGACGAATGGCTTGCCGCCGTCGATCCGCCGGTCGCCAGGGATGGCGCACATATCGACCGCGTCTTGGCATCCCTTTGGGCAAGCGCAGATCGCTGGGACGCATTCGCGGCGCGACTCGACCAAGAGTCTCGGGAAAAGCTGCGCGCGGTCCTTTTGTTCCGTGCTGTCGGGTTTCGGCACTACAGAATGCCCTGGGCCAGCGCATCGGAGATCGGGGCGGCCTATGCCGCGGCCAGGGCTTGCATCATCGGGCCAGCACAGGTCATGCCGCCGCAACCCTATCCGATCCATCGGTTCGACTTCGACCATTGCGGCCAGCGCCTGCTGCTGGAGGCCGGGTTGGGGCTGGTTGCCGCGATCTTTGTCGTACGGCAGTATTTCCATCCGCAGGTTCATATCCAGGCTGGCGATGTCGTGATCGATGGCGGAGGTTGCTTTGGGGATACCGCAATAGCCTTTGCTGCCGAGGCCGGGCCGGATGGCCGTGTCATCTCGTTCGAACCCTGCGCCGCCAATCGCGAGATTTTCAAGGGGACCATGTCCTTGAATCCGATCCTGGCAGAACGGATCACGCTTTTGTCCGATGCACTCAGCGACGCGCATGGGCTTTGCCTGAGGCTCGCACCCGGCGGCGCGGGTTCGCGGATCGCCACGGACGGAGTGGAGCGCATCCGGTCAGCGGCGCTGGACCAACTGGTCGATAACGGCCAGATTGCCCGGGTTGACTTCATAAAACTGGATATCGAGTACCACGAGGCCAATGCGCTGCATGGCGCCCGTCAGGTGCTTGAGCGATTCAAGCCGCGCCTTGCCATCGCGGCCTATCATCATCCGGAGGATCTGCTGGATCTTTCAGACCTTATCCTGAGCATCCGGAATGACTATCGGTTTTACATCGGGCATGTCACCTCCAACCAGACGGAAACGGTGCTGTTCGCGGTGTGAGCCCTGACCTGCAAGGCGGCTTTCCTTCAGCCTTGGCGCCCGTCGCTCTGAAGCTGTCGCCCATTCTCGATATGTCGAGAAACAGGCTTCCGCGCCAGTCGGCTCGGGACCAGTGCGCGCGCAGGAAGGGAAGTATGATCAGGATCGGCTGTGTTGCACTATCCTTCCGACCTGCGGATTCACGTTCGGGGTTCAGGAGTTTAGGGTAGGCATATGGGCAAGTCCATTCCGGTCGTCCGCACGACGAACTGGTCCAGCTACAGCCAGGTTCTGCGGCGGTCACTGTGCTCTAATTGCTCGGACTCCTGCCTAGGTCATGTTGACAAATGGCGGATACAGAGGCGGATCGACGTGATGTCAACGGGCCGGTGGTTTCGCTATCCGAATGGATAGGAAAACTATGCAGAAGTTCCTGCCCAAGCAGCGTACTGGGTGCTAGATTGCCGCGGCAGATGATCGGCCGCCGACCTGCAAGGGGCCGGCTTTCACAGTCGCGCAGGTGCCATGATGCAATATCTTCGTTCCACATTGGCGCGCGCAGCGCTTCTGCTCATTTGTGGCTGCGCCCTTGCCGGGGCGGGGCGCGCAGAAGGTTTGGCGGCGACGCCGGCGGCGGTGTCGCAACCGACCGGCCCGGTTCTGCTGACGGTGACGGGCCGGGTTGACGGTCAGCCCGAGGCCATCAGCCAAACCTTCGATCTGGCGATGCTTGAGGCGCTGCCGCAGCGGACCATCACCACGACCACGATCTGGACCGATGGTCCGCAAGAGTTTACCGGCGTGCCGCTGGCGGCGCTGCTGAACGCCGCGCATATGCAAGGCACGATGCTGGAGGCGTCCGCCGCCAATGACTATATCGTGGATATTCCCGTCGAGGACTGGTCCGATGACGCGCCGATCGTTGCCTATGCGCGCAACGGCAAGCGCATGACCATCCGCGACAAGGGGCCCTTGTGGATCATCTATCCCTATGATGCCGACCCCGCCTATCGCAGTGAGGTCATCTATGCCCGAAGCGTATGGCAACTGGACCGGATCGAGGTTCGGCCTTAACCCTGTCCTTGACCTTTAAGGCTTGGGGGTAGGGTGACGCCGGATTCAGCCACGAAAGCACGGATGAGGACAGGCCGCGCCCCGTTGGGGGCGGTCTGGCGGGCCATGATCCGGCGTGCCAGAACGGTTGTTCTGTCGTTGGTTCTGGCGGTGCTGCTTGGGCTTATGGGCGTGATGAGCGTCGATGTGCTGAATCAGTTGCACGCCCTGCGAACGGCGGCCTCTGACAACCTGCAATGGTCGCTGGCCCAGGTTGATACCGAACTCTTGCGGTTCCGGCTGGAGATCGGGAACGCCCGGCTGGCCGCGGCACGCACCGGCCCCGGAACCGTGGATTACGCCGAACTGCACAAGCGGTATGACATCTTTTTCAGCCGCATAGATACCTTTCGCGCCACCACCACCTATTCGTGGTTGCAGGCGCGGGCAGATTTCGTCGCCGATTTCACAGAAGCAACCAAGGAACTGCAACAGATCGGCGCGACAATGGCGCTGCCGGATCAGGCCCTGGCGGACCGGCTGGACGCGTTGCAGCGCCAGGCCGACGCGCTTGGCCCGACGGTGCGGCGGATGTCGCTGACCGGGCTGGCAGAGTTTGCCCGCCATTCGGATGAAAGCCGCCATGAAATAACAAGCACCCTGGCGCGGCTGGCGCTGACGGCGGCGATCATGTTCGTCACCGTGTCTTTGCTGGCGGTGACGTTGCTGCGGCTTTACCGCCTGTCGGAACGGCGCGGGCTGGAACAGACCCGTACCGCCGCCCGCATGCAGACCGTGATCGAGACCAGTCTGGACGGCATCATCGTTTGCGACAGCGATGCCCGGGTGATCGATTTCAGTCCCGCCGCCGAGGAGATCTTTGGCTATACCGCCGAAGAGGCCCGCGGGCAGGACATGCGCCGCCTGATCCTGCCGCCTTCTGGCAGTGCCCCCAGTGGCCCCGGCAATGCCAGGCTGGAGGCGGTGTTGCAAGGCACGGCCGCCGAGACGCCGGGACGCATCTACCTGGACGGGGCCAACCGTCTGGGGCGCCTGTTTCCGGCCGAAGTTTCCGTTCGCAAGGTCGAAGGACAGCAAGGCCAGATATTCGTTCTGTTCATCCGCGATATTTCCCAGTTGAAACAGGCCGAGGACAGGCTGCGCTCTGCCCATGACCAGGCCGTGGCGGGCGAGCAGGCCAAGGCCGATTTTGTTGCGGTGATGTCGCATGAAATGCGCACGCCGCTGAACGGTCTATTGGGAACGATGTCCTTGCTGAAGGATACCGGGCTGGATGCCCGGCAGCGGCGCTATGTTGAGACGATGGAGGTTTCGGGTGGCCTGCTGAGCGGGCTGGTCAATGACGTGCTGGATCTTTCCAAGCTGGAGGCCGGCATGATGCGGTTGAACCTGCGGCCCTGCGCGTTGTCGCGGGTGCTGGAGGATGTGGTGGAAAACCAGACGCATCTGGCGCGCGCGAATGGCAACAGCCTGACCTGGGGTTGGGATGGCCCTGCCTTGCCCGGCGTGCTGGGCGATGCGGCGCTGATCCGGCAGGTGCTGCTGAATTTCGTCAACAACGCCGCCAAGTTCACCCGGAATGGCGAAATCCGGCTGGAGGTCGAGGCGCTGGGCGATCCGGCTCCGCGCCGCGAGGTGGAATTCCGGGTGATCGACAGCGGCACCGGCATCGCCCCCGCCGATCTTGACCGGATTTTCGACGATTTCGAGATGCTTGACAGCTCTTATGGCCGCCAGGTCGGAACAGGTTTGGGGCTGGCCATTTCTCGGCGGCTGGTGGCGCTGATGGGGGGCAGCATCGGGGTTGAAAGCGAACCGGGCACGGGCAGCCTGTTCTGGATGCGCCTGCCGCTGGATGTGGTCGAGGCCACCTCTGCCGAAGGCGAGGCAAAGGCCCGCACCGCCGCCAGACCCGCCCAGCCACAGGCAGGTCAGCGGCTTCAGGTTCTGATTGTCGAGGACAACGAGATCAACCGCGCCATCCTGCGCGAGATGGTCGAGGCCGAAGGCCATGATGTGGCCGAGGCGTCCGATGGGCGCGAGGGCCTTTTGCTGGCCAATGCGCGGTCGTTCGACCTTATCCTGATGGATGTCTCGATGCCGGTGATGGATGGAAAGGCCGCGACACGCGCCATTCGGAGCGGGGAGGGCCCGTCGCACGGGGCGCCGATTGTGGGGGTGACGGCCCATGCCCTGCCCGAAGAGCTGGCGGCCTTTCGCGCCGCCGGAATGACTGAGGTGCTGAAAAAGCCGCTTGACCGGCCACAGCTTCGGGGGCTTTTGGGGCGCACCTTGCACCGGGGGCTGCGGGCTGGCGGTGGCGCCACTGTCCAGCCTGCCGCATCTGCCCTGCCGGTGCTCGACACCGCGCGGCTGGCTGATCTGGTCACGGTTGGGGCCACGGGTCAGTTGTGCGACTTGCTGGGCCGGTTTCTGGATCAGTTGCAAGAGGTTCGGGATGACCTTGCCGGCATGGAACCCTGCGTCGATGATATGCCGCCTTCCGACATGGACCGGCGCCGGTTGCAGACACTGCACCGCTGCGCCGGGGCGGCGGGCACTTTTGGCGCCATGGCGCTTCATGCCCGGCTGGAGGCGATTGAAACCGCCGCGACGCGGGGCGATTGCGGCCCGCTTGCCAATGCGCCCCGCGATTTGCCGCCCTTGCTGGATGCAACCGCGGCCGCAGTGCGCATCTGGCTGGACGGGCGGCAGGCCCAAGCCATCCGCCCTTGATCGTCTGCCGCGATTGGCTCAGGCCAGCCGGTGATAGGCGATGTTGCGCGCCAACCAGCAGCCGATGGTCAGCCCCGCAACCGCGCCGCCTGTGCCGCGGTGAATCTGCACCGTCCAGTCGCCCGGAGGTGCCGCGTCCATCGAGCGGCGGGTCGGCATGGTCCACAGGTCGCGGGCAACGGGATACATCCGCTCCATCGGGCCCGATCCCAGCAAACCCTGAAAACCGGCAAAGGCCACCCCGTCCTGCGCCGCGATGATCATCTCGGCCTCCAGTTCGTCGGACCAGTAGCGTCCGGCGATCTGGCTGCCATCGGCCCAGTCAATCGGTTCCAGCGCGGTCGCGGCTATGGTCTGGTTTTCGGTCAGCCGCTGCATCTGCAAGCCATCCGGCCCCTGCCGCAAGATCAGGCCGGGGGACACGGCGCTGCCATCTGCCGCCATGGTCAGGCGGGCGGGGGTGGTGCCATAGCGCAGGGTCACGCCGGTCGCATCCTGCAAGGTGCGGGCGATCAGGCCGTTCGCAGGGTCCAGCCACAGCCCGTCCCAGCCCTTGGGGGGCAGGGGCGGCGAGGTGGGCACCTCCAATGCAGTTTCCAAAAGCCAGGTCGCGGCGGCATGGGCGTTGGCTTCATGATTGAACATCACCACGACCGACAGCCTTTCGCCGGCGACATGCTGGCGATTGGCGCGAAAGCCGCGCAAGGCGCCGCCGTGGCCAGTCACACGATGGGGGCCGATCCGGTCTTGCCGCAAGCCATTGGCGTAAAAGGCCGGGCTGCCGTCGCCCCAGGTTGCCGGAGCCGACAGGCGGTTATAAAGGCCCGCCTCATCGTCGCGCGTTGCGTCGATATGGCATTCCCAGGCAAGCATATCGCGCAGACTGGCCGAGATGCCCGCATCGCCCATCCACCAGATGCCGTTCTGTGCGGGCAGAAAGCCCACCTCGTCATTGCCTTCATAGCCTACCACACCATCCAGCGGCTGGCGGGTGTCGCTGGCTTGCACGGCCGTTGTCATGCCTGCCGGGGCCAGAATGCGGTCGGCCAGCGCCTGTTCAAAGGGGCGGTCGGTGGCGCGCTGGATCAGTTCGGCCAGAATGCGGAAGTTGCCGTTGGAATAGGAATAGGCCGTGCCGGGCGCGAAATGGCCGGTTTTCTGAAGCGCCAGCAGGGGCAGGGCATCGCCGCGCCGGAACTCTGCCTCTGGCACGGCACCTTGCAGCACGGTCAAGGCCCAATAGTCGCGCAGGCCCGACTGGTTGTCGGCCATATCCTTCACGCTGGGCAGCGCATCGCGGTAGGCGGGCAGAAAGTCACGCACCTGCCCGTTCAGCGCGGCAGGGTCGGCGATCTGGTCCAGCAGCAGCGCGCAGGTGAATTGCTTTGATATCGAGCAGATCGGCAGCCGTGTCGCCGCCGTCATCGGCTGGCGGCGCGTCAGATCGGCATAGCCCCAGACGCGGGTGGCATGGATGCGGCCCTGATGCACCACACCCACCGCGCCACCCGGCCCCTTGTATCGCAGGGGCAAAAGGGTCAGTGCGCGGTCAAGGGCATCAAGGTTCAGCGTCATGGGGGGCCTGTCGGGTCGGGGGAAAGATATTGGATTGCGCCACGGCGACCGATTTTAATATGGCGAAAACCTCGGCCCCGGCTTCCAGCGTCAGCGCCTCGGCAGAGCGGCGGGTCAGGCGCACCAGCAGGTGTTCATGCCCCACCGCCAGTTGCACCAGCGCACCGGGGCCGTCCCCCATGCGCAGGGCGCTGACCATGGCGGGCAGGATATTCAGCGCCGACAGTCCCTGCGGCCTTTGGCGTGACAGGATCACATCCTGCGCAGCGATGCGGATGCGCAGCACGCTGCCAAGGGGCGCCTGCACCTGCGGCAGCCACAGCGGCCCGGCCGCGGTTTCCAGCCGCGACAGGCCATCGGCCTCTTGCCCGACAAGGCGGGCGGTCAGGATCGACCCGGCATCGCGCAGGCCAAGCTGCGGCGCGTATGTGGGGTCGGACAACAGGTCTTGCGCCGGGCCGTGGGCGATGGTGACGCCGTTTTCGACGACGACGAGGGTGGTCGCCAGCCGGGCCACCTCGGTCAGCGCATGGGTGACATACAGGACCGGCGGGCCGCCCGCATCGCGCAGGCGTTCGATATAGGGCAGGATCTCGGCCTTGCGTGCCTCGTCCAGCGCGGCAAGCGGCTCGTCCATCAACAGAATTTCGGGGCCCGCCAACAAGGCCCGCCCCAGTGCGACGCGCTGCTTTTCCCCACCCGACAATGCGGCGGGGCGACGGTTCAACAGGGGGGCGATGCCCAGCATTTCAACGATCGCGCCAAAGTCTGGCGCGGTGGCGCGGGTGAACCAGCGACCGAAATTCAGGTTTTGCCGCACGGTCAAATGCGGGAAAAGCCGCGCCTCCTGAAACACATAGGGCGCGCGTCGGCGATGCGGGGGCAGGTTCAGGCGGGTTGCGCTGTCAAACAGCGCGCGGCCCTGAACCGCGATGCGGCCCTGATCGGGGACAAGCAGCCCGGCTACAGCATTGACGATGGTGGTCTTGCCCGAGCCAGAGCGGCCAAACAGCACGGTAATGCCGGGCGGCGCGGTAAAGCAGACATCCAGCGCCAGGCCGGGAAAGGCATGGCGAAAGGTGACCTCAAGCATCCCGGCCCCCTGTATGGCTGCCGATACGGGCGCTTGCCCGCTGCGCCAGCCATTCTGACAGCGCCAGCGCCCCCAGGGCCACCGCCACCGAAACCGTCACCAGACGCAGGGCAGAGGCATCGCCCCCCGGCACCTGCAAAAAGGCATAGATGGCCGAGGGCAGGGTCTGGGTCTGGCCCGGAATCGCCGCGACAAAGGTGATGGTGGCCCCGAACTCTCCCATCGCCTTGGCAAAGCACAGGATTGCGCCCGCAATCAGGCCGGGCAGGATCAGCGGCAGGGTGACGGTCAGGAAAACCCAGACCGGCGGCGCGCCTAGGGTGCCGGCGGCCTGTTCCAGCTTTGGGTCCACCGCCTCGAACGAAAGCCGGATGGCGCGGACCATCAGGGGAAAGGCCATCACGGCAGCGGCCAGCACCGCGCCCGTCCAGCGAAAGGCCAAAACGATGCCGAACCAGCTTTCCAGCCAGGCGCCCACCGGCCCTTTGCGGCCAAAGGTCAAGAGCAGCAGATAGCCGGTGACGACGGGTGGCAGGATCAGGGGCAGATGTATGATGCCGTTCAAAAGACCATGCCCCGGAAACCGCCGCCGCGCCAGCGCCCAGGCCACCAGAACGCCGAAAGGCAGGCTGACCAGGGTGGCCCAGAACGCCACCTTAAGCGACAGGGCAAGCGCCTGCCATTCCTGGGGTGATAGCCAGTCAGTCACGGAAAGTCCGTTTTATATCCGTGATTTGGATGTTGTTATTAATGTTCCGCATTAACAGACGTCGCGCATTATGTTCAGCCAAACATAACCGGGTGCGCGGGGTTGGCAAGCCTAACCCAGCCGCAGCTTGGCGAACATCACGCAGGCCCCGATGGCCGATTTGACCGCCTCGACATCGCCGCGCCGCGCATAGTCCAGCCACAGCCCGTCCATCGTGGCCATGATCAGGTCGGCAACCTGGGGAATCCGCTCTGCCTTCCAGCTATCGCACATCCGTGCAAGCAACTCTTCGACGCGGATGCGCAGGGTGGCGTTCACGTCGCGCTCGGTCTGGGCCAGCGCGGGGTTGCCCTGTGCGGCGGCCCACAGGTCGATCCGCACCCGCAGTTGCGCGGCTGTCAGCGCCTCGGGCGAGAAGATGCCGCGCAGGAACGCCTCCAACCGCTCGGGATGGGTGGCGCCGGGCAGCGAAATCCGCGCCTCGGCCTGATCCTGCATCTGGGTCGCGGCCAGTTGGTAGGCGGCGGCCAGAATCTGGTCCATTCCGGTGAAGTTATAGGTCAGATGACCCAGCGACAGGCCCGCCTCTGCCGCGACGCGCCGGGCGGTCAGCCCCGCATGGCCATGTTTTTCAAGGCTGCGCAGCGCGGCCCCGGCAATCTCGCGCCGCCGCGCCTCGGTGCCACGCTGGGTAACGATCTCACTCATCCTGTCCTGCCCGATCCGGGGTTTTCCCCTGTTTTGCACGAAAGAACAAATCACGCGAGGGGCGCGCTGCCAAGCCCTTTCGCCCCAATTCCCCTTGGCAAACCGTCGCACCGCGGGCAAAAGGGCCACCTTCGGAAAGGGCAGGCGATGGGCAAGTTCGGCTTTACGGTTCAGGCGACCGACGGCAAGGCGAGGAAGGGCGTGATCTCGACGCCGCGGGGCGAGATTCGCACCCCCGCCTTCATGCCGGTCGGCACGGCGGCGACGGTCAAGGCGATGATGCCCGAAAGCGTGCGCGCCACCGGCGCCGACATCCTGCTGGGCAACACCTATCACCTGATGCTGCGCCCGACGGCCGAGCGGATCGACCGGCTGGGCGGCCTGCACAGGTTCATGAACTGGGACCGCCCGATCCTGACCGATTCCGGCGGGTTTCAGGTGATGAGCCTGGCAGACCTGCGCAAGCTGACCGAAGAAGGCGTGACCTTCCGCAGCCACATCGACGGCTCGAAACATCACCTGACGCCCGAGCGCAGCATGGAGATCCAGCGCCTGTTGGGCAGCGATATCGTGATGTGTTTCGACGAATGTCCCGCGCTGCCTGCCGACGAGGCGACGCTGGCCAAGTCGATGCGCCTGTCGATGCGGTGGGCGCAGCGCAGCCGTGACGCCTTTGGCGACCGGCCCGGCCATGCGCTGTTCGGCATCATGCAGGGCGGCGACAACCGCGCCCTGCGCGAGGAATCGGCGACGGCGCTGAAGGACATCGGGTTCGATGGCTATGCCGTCGGCGGGCTGGCGGTGGGCGAGGGGCAGGAGGTGATGTTCAACGTCCTCGACTATGCGCCCGGTTTCCTGCCGGATGACAAGCCCCGTTACCTCATGGGCGTCGGCAAGCCCGATGACATCGTGGGCGCGGTGGAACGCGGCATCGACATGATGGATTGCGTGCTGCCCAGCCGCTCGGGCCGCACCGGGCAGGCCTGGACCCGCAGGGGGCAGGTCAATATCAAGAACGCCCGCCATATGGACGACCCGCGCCCGCTGGACGAGGCCTGCACCTGCCCGGCCTGCCGCAACTATTCCCGCGCCTATCTGCATCATGTGATGAAATCGCAGGAAATCATCTGCTCGATGCTGCTGACCTGGCACAACCTGCATTACTTTCAGGAACTGATGCAGGGCCTGCGCGACGCGATCGAAGCGGGGCGTTTGGCGGGCTTTGTCGCCGATTTTCACGCCCAGCGTGCCATGGGCGACATCGAGCCGCTGTAACCTCTGCGCCTCGTCCCGATTGCCGCTTGCTGTAACGGGGATGTAACGGCATGATCGGGCGCCGCATGGTTGACACCTTCGGGACTGCCCCCCAGATATACCCATACGAGGGGAGGGCCCAAGTGCTGCCGATTACCGGGGCCGGGCGCTCCTGCCACGAAGGAAACGCGATATGACGGATATTCTCTCCACGAGCTTCCCGGTTCTGCCTTTGCGGGACATCGTGGTCTTCCCCCACATGATCGTTCCCCTGTTCGTTGGCCGCGAAAAGTCGGTCAAGGCGCTGGAAGAGGTCATGGCGGATGACAAGCAGATCCTGCTGTCGTCGCAGATCGACCCGACGGTCGATGACCCGGCGACGGATGGCATTTACCGCACGGGCGTTCTGGCCAATGTGCTGCAGCTGTTGAAGCTGCCCGATGGCACCGTGAAGGTGCTGGTCGAGGGCAAGGCACGGGTGAAGATCACCGAATTCATCGACAACCCCGCCTTTTTCGAGGCGCGGGCAGAAGTTCTGGGCGAGACGCCCGGTGATCAGGCCTCGGTCGAGGCGCTGTTGCGCACGGTCGGCGACGAGTTCGAGCGCTATGCCAAGATCAAGAAGAACATCCCCGAAGAGGCGCTGGCGGCTGTGGCCGAAACCCGCGAACCGGCGCGGCTGGCCGACCTTGTGGCCGGGCATCTCGGCATCGATGTCGGGCTGAAGCAGGAAATCCTTGAAACCCTCGACGTCGCCGAGCGGCTGGAGCGGGTTTACGGCCACATGCAGGGGGAAATGTCGGTCCTGCAGGTCGAGAAGAAGATCAAGAGCCGCGTCAAGACCCAGATGGAGAAGACGCAGCGCGAATACTATCTGAATGAGCAGATGAAGGCCATTCAGAAGGAGCTGGGCGACGGCGACGAAGGCCAGAACGAAGTCAAGGAGCTGGAAGAGCGGATCAGGAAGACCGCGCTGTCCAAAGAGGCGCGCGAGAAGGCCGAGGGCGAGCTGAAGAAGCTGAAGTCCATGAGCCCGATGAGCGCCGAGGCGACGGTTGTGCGCAACTACCTCGACTGGTTGCTGGGCGTGCCGTGGGGCACCAAGTCCCGCGTCAAGAAAGACCTTGAGGGCGCGCAGAAGATCCTCGACGCCGATCACTACGGCCTGGAAAAGGTCAAGGAACGCATCGTCGAATATCTGGCGGTGCAGGCCCGGTCGACCAAGCTGAAGGGGCCGATCCTGTGCCTCGTCGGGCCGCCCGGCGTGGGCAAGACCTCGCTTGGCCGCAGCGTGGCCAAGGCCACGGGGCGCGAATTCATCCGCATTTCGCTGGGCGGGGTGCGGGACGAATCCGAAATCCGGGGCCACCGGCGGACCTATATCGGCTCGATGCCGGGCAAGATCATCCAGTCCTTGAAAAAGGCCAAGACGACCAACCCGCTGATCCTGCTCGATGAAATCGACAAGATGGGGCAGGATTTCCGGGGTGATCCGGCGTCGGCCCTGCTGGAGGTGCTGGACCCGGAGCAGAACGGCACCTTCGTGGACCACTATCTTGAGGTGGAATACGACCTGTCGAACGTGATGTTCATCACCACGGCCAACAGCTACAACATGCCGGGGCCGCTGTTGGACCGGATGGAGATCATCTCTCTGGCCGGCTATACCGAGGACGAAAAGCGCGAGATCGCCAAGCAGCACCTCCTGGACAAGCAGGTTGCCGCGAACGGCCTGAAGAAGGGCGAGTTCGAGGTGACGGACGCCGCACTGACCCATGTGATCCGCTATTACACGCGGGAAGCTGGCGTGCGGAACCTGGAGCGCGAGATTGCGAAACTGGCGCGCAAGGCCGTGACGGATATTCTGAAGAAGAAGACCAAGACGGTTCATGTCGATCCCGCCAAGGCCGAGGAATATCTGGGTGTGCAGCGCCACCGTTTTGGTCTGGCCGAAAAGGAAGATCAGGTCGGCGTGGTCACCGGGCTGGCCTGGACCAGCGTCGGCGGCGACTTGCTGCAGATCGAGGCGCTGAAGCTGCCGGGCAAGGGCCGGATGAAGACCACCGGGAAACTGGGCGATGTGATGAAGGAATCCATCGAAGCTGCGTCCAGCTATGTGCGGTCGATTTCGCCCCAGATCGGGGTGAAACCGCCCAAGTTTGAGACGATGGACATTCACGTTCACGTCCCCGATGGGGCTACGCCCAAGGACGGGCCTTCGGCAGGTCTGGCCATGGTGACGGCGATCGTCTCCGTCCTGACGGGGATTCCGGTGCGCAAGGATATTGCGATGACCGGCGAGGTCACCTTGCGCGGCAATGCCAGCGCCATTGGCGGTTTGAAGGAAAAGCTGCTGGCGGCGCTGCGGGGCGGCATCAAGACCGTGTTCATTCCCGAAGAGAATGAAAAGGATCTGGCCGACATCCCCGAGAATGTGAAATCGGGGCTGACCATCATCCCCGTTACGCATGTGCGTGAGGTGCTGGCGCAGGCTTTGGTGCGTCAGCCGGTGGCGGTGGAATGGGACGAAGCAGCGGAAGAGGCCGCAGCGGCAGCCCGTCAGGCGGCGGCTCAGGCTTCGGCCGGGGCGACTGCTCACTGATCGGTCAAGGAAAAGCAGGCGGGCGCGCGGGGCAACCTGCGCGCCCGTTTTCGTTTCTTATCCATGGATAGTTCCTTGAATGCAGTGGATTTGTTCTACTGCCCGCAATAAGCTGCCGCCAGAACAGCCGGAGATTGGCCATGACCGCGCCCGCAGACAAGAAACCCGCCGAATCCAAGGCCCCCCGCCGCCGCACGGCCACCGCCAAACCGGCAGAGGCGAAGGTTGCGGCCAAAGCGCCGCGCGTAACCAAAACCGCCGCCAAAACCACCCCGAAGGTCGCAGCGAAACCGGCGGCAGCCAAGGCCGCAACGCCCAAGGTCGCCAAGCCAAAGGCCACAGCGTCCGCACCCGCCACGCCTGTGCTGGAGGTGGTGACCGAGGCGGTCGAAGATGCCGCGGCAGTCGCGGTGACCCGGCTGAAAGAACTGGTGGCCCGCGTGGCTGAGGTGACCGACACCAAGAAGGCCAAGGTCCGTTCGGTGATCGAGGCCTTTCTGGCAGAGGTTGGCAGCCATCTGGAAAAGGGCGACGCGCTGCATCTGCCGGGCCTTGGGCGGATGCACGTCGCCAAGACACGGCCACAGGGCAGTGGCAGCATGATGCAGGTCAAGCTGAAGCGGGCAGGGGCGAAACCGGCGAAAAATACCGGTGCGGAACCTCTTGCAGAGGATGGGGAAGCGGGCTAATAACCCCGCCACGGGCGATTAGCTCAGCGGTAGAGCGCTTCGTTCACATCGAAGATGTCAGGGGTTCAAATCCCTTATCGCCCACCATTATACCTATGTGGATCCGTAGCTTAGGCTGCGGATTTTTCATTTGGGCGGAGTGCCCGGCTTGTCGGGCCAGATGCGGCTTGGGAAGCCGGGCGTCTTGCCGCATGAAGCAGGGGTTCGGACGCAAGACCTGCGAGCCCCGGCTGTCCAGGCGATGGGCGGGTGCGAGGTGAGGCCTTGCCACGCCAATCCGGTGCCGGGTTTGCGCGCAGCTTTGGCGCGATGTGGTCTGCGGTTTTTTCGCGCTTACCGCAGCAAGGGCCGCGCCGCTGTCTGCCCTGACCGGCAAGACGGACAGCAGCACGGCCAATGCCCGAGGCGCAAGGTGTTGTCGGCAAGAGAGACGCTCCGCCCACGCCAATGGTGGGCGGGAGCGGTATCGTTTATTGCAGATAGGGCATCGGATCGACGCTTTCGACGCCTTTCCTGACCTCGAAATGCAGGAAGGCCGGGTCGCCGCCGCGCACCACGGCAATCGCCTGTCCGCGTGCCACGGTGGCCCCCTTTTGCACCTTCAGCGAATCTACCCCGGCATAGACTGTCAGCAGGTTGTTCGCATGGCGGATGACCACGATGGGCGTGCCGTTGGTATCCTTGGTCACGGCCGCTACGGTGCCCGCATCGGCAGCCTTCACGGCGGTGCCGGCCGCAGCCGCGATGTCGATGCCCTCGTTCTTTTTCTTCTGATAGCCGCGGATGATCTTGCCCGAAACCGGCATCACCAGTTTGGTCGCCGAGGCCCCGGTACGCTGGTTGCCCAGATCAGGGGATTTCGGGGTTTCCTTGGCCTGTTCCTTGGCGGGAGCCTCGTCTTTTGGCAGCGGTTTCTTGGCCGAGGGTGGGGTGGGCGTGGGGCTGCCCTTGCCGGGAGGCGTTTCCTCGACCACAGGGGCCGGGGCGGGCGCCGCGCCGGAGCTGGTTGGGATGGTCAGGATCTGGCCCTCGCGCACCGCAAGGTCGGGGCCAAGGCCGTTCCAGTCGGCAATCGACTTGGCCGAGACGTTGTAGGCGCGTGCGATGGTATAGGCGGTTTCGCCGCGTTCCACCTTGTGGCGCAGCGGGTCGCCCCCCTTGGAGGCGGCGGGCTTGGTGCCTGCCGCCGGTGGTGGCGCGGCGCGGTCAATGGCGCTGCCCGCGATGGTCGTGACATCGATCTGGCCACCGCCGGTTGCGGGGGGCGTTGCGCCGATGATACCGCCCGTCACCGGCGCACCCGGCGAGGTGGAGCCATAGACCGGGGCCGCAGAGGCGATGCGGCTGGGCAGGGCAAGAACCTCGCCCTCGCGCAGGGTGTCCGACGGGCGCAGCGCGTTATAGCTGGCCAGTGCCCCGGTATCGGTGCCCAGGCGCTGGGCGATTGCGGCAACGGTATCGCCCCGGCGGGCGACGACGACCTGATAGCCGGGGTAAGAGATCACGCCATTGGCATCGGCTTGCGGGCGGGCATCTGTGGCGCCGCGCGCGGCGTTGCTGGTGTCGCACGCCCCGCCGCGGCGCAGATCCCAATCCAGATTGTTGTTGGCGCAGGCCGACAGCAACAGCACGGCCATCAGGCCAAAAGCGGGTCCGCGGGGCAGCATCATGCTCAATGTCCTCATTCCGCCCGGGTTCGTCCCGGGGTGGTTTCACTCGTTGCCCAAGCCCTCGACCAAGGGCACAAAGCGCACCGGGCGAAGCTCTTCATACTCATATCCATCCGCCTGACGGGTAACCTTGATCAGGCTTTGCACCGTATCCGACTGTCCGACTGGCAGCACCATGATACCGCCGATCTTCAACTGCGCCAATAGGGGGCCGGGCGGGTCTTCGGCGGCAGCGGTTACAAGGATGCGGTCGAACGGGGCCTGATCGGGCAGGCCAAAACTGCCATCGCCGGTGATGGCGACGATGTTGACCAGACCCAGATCGCGGAACAGTTCCGACGATTCCCGGACCAGCCTGCGGTGGCGATCCACCGTATAGACCCGCCGCGCCAGAAGGCTGAGGATCGCGGCCTGATAGCCCGATCCGGTGCCCACCTCGAGCACGGTATCACGCGGCTGAACCTGCAGGGCCTGCGTCATCAGCCCCACGACCGAGGGCTGGCTGATCGTCTGGCCGCAGGCGATGGGCAGGGGCATATCCTCATAGGCGCGGTCGGCGAACAGGCCTTTGACAAAGCGGCCGCGGTCCACCCGCTCCATCGCGGACAACACCCGGCTGTCGGTCACGCCACGGGAGCGCAGGGAAAACAGAAAGCGCATCTTGCGTTCGGCTGCCGTCTCATCGTCGGGCAGGCCGTCCTCTGTCATGCCAGCCGCGCCGCCAGCTCGGCCAGCTTGTCATGCGCGGTCAGGTCGGCGCGCAGGGGGGTGACAGAGATATAGCCTTCGACATTCACCGTCACATCCGTGCCGGGCAGGGTGGGGCCGTGTTGCGGGCCACCCTTGATCCACAGGAACTTGCGGCCTGAAGGCGAGATATGCGGCTCCAGCGAAAAGGCGCTGTAGCGGCGAAAGCCCTGGGCGGCGACCCTGCTGCCCTTGACTGCCGCCGCCGACACGGGCGGAAAGTTGATGTTGTAGAACAGCCGGTAATCCTGATCGTCCCACAGGCCCTTGTCCAGCAGGCTGCGCACCAGCGCGGGGCCATGGGCGCGGGCGGCTTCGAACGGATCGTCCAGATCATCCGTCGCGCGTCCCATGAACTGCGACAGGGCGATGGCCGGAATGCCTTGCAGGGCCGCCTCCATCGCGCCGCCGATCGTGCCGGAATAAAGCACGTTCTCACCCGAATTGTTGCCGCGGTTGACGCCCGACAGCACCAGATCTGGCTTTGCCCCTTCCAGAACGTCATAGATGCCCGCCAGCACGCAGTCGGCCGGGCTGCCCTCGGCCGCATAGCGGCGTGGGGCCAGTTTGGCGATCATCATCGGATGGGTATAGCTGATGCAATGCCCGACGCCCGATTGTTCAAAGGCGGGCGCCACCGTCCAAACCTCGCCATCGGGCCCGGCGATTTCGGCGGCGATTTCGGCCAGAACCTCCAGCCCCGGAGCGTTGATGCCGTCGTCATTGGTGATCAGGATGCGCATGAAAAGGCCTTTCGTGATCTTCTGATTAGACGAGGGCAAGGGGTGCTGCAAGCGGTGGATTGCCGGGTTGGAAACAGTGTTGGGGTTGGGGGATTGCCTTTGCCATGACTGCGCCTTTCTGGTCCGGGCGGATCAGGAAACGCAGCGCGTTTCCCCGCCCGCGCGTGTGGGTTCGGCAAGAGATGGTTCCGCCAGAGATGCCAGAGGCCAGCACCCGCCGGGGGCGGGGCGGGCCTTATGGGCCCGACCGGACAAGGCGAACCCTTACCGCATGGCGAAGGCGATGGCCTTCGCCAG
>DDEX01000120.1 GCA_002336845.1 Rhodobacteraceae bacterium UBA1943 | reverse complement strand
TTCAACGCGCTGTCCAGCGCCTCGTCCGGGGAAATCTGCCCGCGGGCCACCCATCCTGCCAGTTCGGTTGCGTCTTTCGCGCCCAGATCGCCAAACATCACGGCCTCCTTATGCTTCTAGCCCCCAGAGTTTCGCCGTTTTGCCTGCGCGTCCACCCCGTTGCGCCACCGATGCGTCGGTTTCCGCCCAAGCGCGTCGGCGTTTGACGCTTGACACCGGGGGCGGTCAGGCTATGCACAAACCACCTTCGGTTCCGGACTTCCGGATGAAAAGGGAACGCGGTGCGGGGCAACCCAATTCCGCGGCTGCCCCCGCAACTGTAAGCGGCGAGAGACGGCGGATCAGGCCACTGGGAAACCGGGAAGGCCCGCCCGATCGCTGACCCGCAAGCCAGGAGACCTGCCAGGGTGATCACCCTTTCCCTCGCGCGGGGCGCGCGGAGGAGGCGGTTTCCGCCCGTGGTGACGAAAACGGCGCCGGGATTGGTCCCGGCGTGGCATCGCATCACCGGGGCGTTTGGCCGTCCGAAGGGGGAAGAATGAAGGTTTGTGCAATTTCGGCTTTGGCGCTGGCGGCGGCCATGGCACATCCGGCCTGGGCGCAGGATGGCGAGGATGACATCATCGTCCTTGATCCGGTAACCCTGTCGGCCAACCGCACCGAAACCGAAGCCAGCCGCACCGGCACCTCGGTTTCGGTCGTCACCAAGGCCGAGGTGCAGGAAACCGGCAGCCTGTCGCCGGTGCATGCGCTGGCCGACCTGCCGGGGGTCAGCTTTTCGCAGCAGGGCGGGCTGGGACAGTCTGCCAACCTGCGTATCCGCGGTGCCGATACCCGCTATATCGCCGTCTATTTCGACGGCATCCGCATCACCGACCCGTCCTCGACCCAGACCGCGCTGGATTATGGCACCTTGCCGGGCATGGATATTGCCCGGGTAGAGGTGCTGCGCGGCAGCCAGTCGGCCCTATGGGGCGGTTCCGCCGTGGGCGGTGTCGTGAATTTCTCTTCTGTCGAGGCTGTCGAGGAAGGCACGCATCAGGAAGTGGCGGTGCAGGCGGGCAATCTGGGCACTGCGGCCCTGAGCTATAGCCTGACGCAGAAGACCGGCGATCTGGAAACCGCGCTGACCGTTTCGCACAGCCAGACCGACGGCTATTCGGCTGCGGCGGTCGGCACCGAAAAGGACGGCGCGCAAATCTCGCGCCTGTCGCTGACCGGCAAGTATCACGTCAATGACACGCTGACCCTCGGGGCTGCCGCTTTCGCGCAATATTCGCATGTGGATTACGACGGCTACGACCCCTTCACCTTCACGCTGGAAGATCAGGACAATGTGATGCGTCGGCAGGAAACCGGCGCGCGGCTGTTCGCCGAGGTGACTGCCGGCAACACCACCCATGTCTTTGATCTGACCCGCTATAACATCGGTCGCGTCTATCAGGACGAGGTCAGCCCCAGCAGCTATGATGCGAACCGCACCACCCTTGGCTGGACCGCGACGACCGAGCTGTCGGACCAGATCAAGCTGGTCTATGGCGCCGACTGGATGCGCGAAGAGGCCAGCTATACCAACCTGACCTCGGGCAGCGCCGATACCCGGCAATATGGCGGCTTTGCCCAGGTTCTGTGGGCGCCACGCGACGATCTGGATGTGGCGGCGACGCTGCGGCGCGATGAGCATTCGGCCTATGGCGGCTTTACCTCGGGCCGTCTGGCACTGGCGTACCGGCCCGCCGAGGGCACCACGCTGCGCGCCGCTGTGGCCACCGGCTTCCGCGCGCCCTCGATTGACGAGCTTTATGGCGACTATCCGGCCTTCTTCTTTCACGGCAACCCGAACCTGACGCCCGAGGAAAGCACCAGCTATGAGCTGGGGATCGAGCAGGAATTCGGCGACCACGCCCGCCTGACGGCCACTTTGTTCCGCCTGAACATCGACAATCTGATCGCCACGACGGCGGATTTTTCCTCGCTGGAAAACGTCTCGGGCACTTCGGTGCGGCAGGGGCTGGAACTGGGCGGTTCGGTCGATCTGGGGGATCGGGTCACGCTGGGCCTGTCTTACACCTATATCGACGCCAAGCGCGCCACCGGCACCCGGCTGGCACTTGTGCCGCGCCATGACCTGACGCTGAAGCTGGACGCCAAGGTGACGGACCGGATGAAGGCGGGCGTCTCGGTGCACTATGTCGCCGACCGTCTGGACGATTTCGCCAGCTTCCAGATGCCCGACTACACGGTGGTCGATACCCGTATCAGCTATGATCTGGGCGAGGGGGCCGAGGTCTGGGGCGGTATCGGCAACCTGTTTGATGAGGAATACCAAACCTCCAACGGCTTTGTCGCGCCAGGGCGCACCGTCTATGTGGGTCTGCGCAAGGCGTTCTGATCTGGCACTGGTGCTGGCGCTTGCCAGCGCCGCGCCCGCCCTGGCCGATGTGCCCGGGCGGGTGGTTTCCATCAACCTGTGCACCGATCAACTGGCAATGATGTTGGCCGCGCCGGGACAACTGGTTTCGGTCAGCGATCTGGCATCCGAGCCGCAATCGTCGTCGATGGTGGCAGAGGCGGCCGCCTATCCGGTGAACCACGGGCAGGCCGAAGAGGTGTTTCTGCTGCACCCCGATCTGGTTCTGGCCGGCAGCTATACGGCCCTTGCCACGGTGGACATGCTGCGGCGCCTTGGCATTCCGGTGGTTCAGGTGCCGCCCGCCAATTCGCTGGCCGAGGCCGTGGCGCAGGTGCGCACCGTGGGCGCCGCACTGGGGCAGGACGCGCAGGCGGAGTGGGTTGCCAGCCGGTTCGAAGCGTCGATCAAGGCGGCGCGGATCACGGGCACGCGCCATACGGCGGCCTTCTACCACCCGAACGGCTATACCACAGGCGCGGGTACGCTGGCTGATGAGGTGATGGGCCTGACCGGCTTTGACAATATTGCGACAACGGCGGGGGTGACGGGCGGCGGTGTGCTGCCGCTGGAGCGGCTGGTGATGGCCGCGCCCGATGTTCTGGTGACGTCCGAGCCCTATCCCGGCGCCTCGCGCGCGGAAGAGCTGCTGACCCATCCCGCCCTGCGCGCGGTGCAGGGCAAGGCCGGGGCAAATCTGCATACCGATGCCGATTGGGTTTGCGGCACGCCTTACATTCTGCGGGCGATTGAGCAGATGCGCCAGGCGCATCTTGCGCTGGATTGTCACGAGACCGGTGTCGAGAATGCCATGACCTGTCAGAGGGATGGCCCGTGACATGAAGGTGTTGCTTTCACTGTCGCTGGTGGTTTTGGCATTGTTCGCGGCCTCATTGCTGGTTGGGCCCGCGGGGCTAAGCGTGGGCGACAGCTTGGCGGCGCTGTTTCGCGGTGAGGGCGACGCCATCGTGCTGGTGATGCGCGAGATTCGGCTGCCTCGTGCGCTTTTGGGCGCGATGGTGGGCGCCGTGCTGGGGCTGTCGGGCGCTGCGATGCAGGGGTATTTGCGAAATCCTCTGGCAGAGCCTGGGATTATTGGCATTTCCTCAAGTTCTGCCTTAGGGGCTGTTCTTGCCTTGCAGACCGGCGTGGCGGCCATGCTGCCCCTAGCGTTGCCGCTGGCGGCGCTGTCGGGGGCCGGTATCGCCGTGCTGCTTATCCTTGCGCTGGCGGGCCCGCGCGGCGGGGCGATGGCGCTGATTCTGGCGGGTATCGCGATTTCTGCGCTGGCCGGGGCGCTGACCTCTCTGGTGCTGAACCTGTCGTCAAACCCCTTTGCCGCCATGGAAATCGTGTTCTGGATGATGGGCTCACTGGCGGATCGGTCGATGCAGCATGTCTGGCTGGCCGCACCCTTCATGGCGGCGGGCTGCGCCCTGCTGCTGACGATTGGTCGGTCGCTGGATGCGCTGACGTTGGGCGAGGATGCTGCGGCCAGCATGGGCATCAGCCTCGTGCGGCTGCGCTGGCAACTGGTGGTGGGGACGGCGCTTGCCGTCGGCGCCTCGGTCGCGGTGGCGGGGGCGGTGGGCTTCGTCGGGCTGGTGGTGCCACATCTGGTGCGGCCCCTTGTCGGGGCGCGGCCGTCGCGCCTGCTGCCCGCGTCGGCACTTGGCGGTGCAGCGATGGTGTTGGCGGCAGATGTGGCGGTGCGGCTTGTCGCGCCTGATCAAGACCTTAAGCTGGGCGTTCTGACCGCGCTGATCGGGGCGCCGTTCTTTCTGCATCTGATCTGGCGGCTCAGGGGGGCAGAGGCATGAGCCTGCTGGCCTTGCGCGATCTGACGGTGTTGCGCGGCACCTGCCCGGTGGTCGATCACGTCAGCCTGACGGTGGCCGAGGGCGAATTCGTCGGCCTGATCGGGCCGAACGGGGCGGGCAAGACCACCCTTCTGCGGGGCGCGCTGGGGTTGCTGCCGTCCTCGGGGCAGTCGTCGCTGGGGGCGATGGCGCCCAGGGCGCGGGCGCGGGCGGCGGCTTTCCTGCCGCAGGGGCGCGAGATTGCCTGGCCGGTCACGGTGGAAACCGTGGTGGCGCTGGGGCGGGGGCCCTATCTGGGGCAGGGAGCGCAGGCGGTGGATCGGGCCCTGGCCCGGATGGGGCTGGAGCAGCACCGTCACCGCAAGGCGACCGAGCTTTCGGGGGGGGAGCAGGCCCGCGTGCTGATTGCCCGTGCGCTGGCGCAAGAGGCGCCCCTGCTGCTGGCGGATGAGCCGGTTGCGGGCCTCGACCCCGAAGCACAGTTGCGCACGATGGAGGTGTTTGCCAGCCTTGCCGCCGAGGGGCGCGGGGTGATTGCGTCGATCCACGATCTGGGGCTGGCGGCGCGGTTGTGCAGCCGTCTGATCCTGTTGCACCGCGGGCAGGTGGTGGCCGAAGGCCCCCCGCGTGACGTGCTGTCGGATGACAATCTGGCCAATGTCTTCGGGGTTCGGGGCTTTCATGCCGAAACCCCGGACGGGCCGGTCTTCCAGCCGATGGGTCTGGTGCGATGACGGTCACACTGGACCGGCCTTGGCTGCGGATGCACCTGCCGCGCCAGATGCGGGTGCTAAGCTGGGCGCCGCATGGGGCGGGATACACCCCGGCGCGGCAGATCCTGTGGCGCGAGGTGCGGAATGCTGACCTGACGCCAGATTTCGACGCCGAGGGCTGGCTGTCGGCCCAGATGCCCCCCGATGCGGTGGGAATGCTGACCTCTCGGGACGTGGGGACATGGGGGCAGGCGCGGGCCGAGGTTGAGGGGCTGCGCGCCTGGTGTGTGGTGACGGCGGGCCTGTCGAATGCCGAGGCGGTGGGGCGGCGGCTGCCCTACCACAGCGCCGATTACGGCACGATCAACCTGGGCGTGGTGCTGGAAGCGGGGCTGACCGAAGCGGCACAGCTTGAGGCGATGTCGATTGCGGTTCAGGCGCGGACGGCGGCGGTGATGGCGACGGGGCTGGAACTGGCAACCGGCCTTGCCACGGGAACCGGCACCGACTGTATCGCCCTGGCTTGCGATGACGGGCCCGGGCGCTATGCGGGGCTGCATACGGCGGCGGGCGAGGCATTGGGGGCGGCAGTTCGCGCAGCGGTTGCACAATCGTGCAGGGATTGGGTTGTCTGGCGCGCGGCAGAGCTGGCACGCCGGGCGGCCTTGAAAATCGGATCCCCGTCGGAGTGATCCAGTTTGTCCGGGTGGTCCTTCGGTACGTTTGTGCAAGCCTTATGGCAGAATCGAGGGGCCAAGGCGGGCGCCAAGCTGATCGGTCAGCAACTGGCCCACAGCCTCTGGTGTCAGCGGTTTGATCAGATAGCCGTCAAAGCCAAGCGGGCTGCGCTGCGGCAGATCGGCCATGGTGGTGTCTGCCGTCATGGCCACAACACGCAGGCGGCTGATGGGCGGGGGCATTGCACGCAGGCGGCGCAAGGTCTCGTTGCCATCCAGCCCCGGCATCGCGAGGTCCAGCAGCACGATGTCGGGCGGATCGGCGGCAATCTTGGCCAGCGCGGTCTGGCCATCGGCGGCCTCGTCGCACAACAGGCCATAGACCGACAGTTGCACCCGCGCCACCAGCCGGTTGGTGGCGATGTCATCGACAATCAGCACCCGCGCCCCGGTAAAGCGCGCCGAGGGAAGCGGGCTGGGCTGCTGCGGCACAGGCAGATCGGGCGTGACCGAAATCGCCAGAGTCAGGCGAAAACAGGCGCCCCGGTTGCGAGGCACCAGTTGCAGGTCGCCCCCCATGGCCCGCGCCAGCGCACGGCTGATCGACAGGCCAAGCCCGCTGCCAGAGGTGGCGGCATGGCCTTGACGGAAGGGTTCGAAAATATGCTCGGCCTCGTCGGCAGATACGCCGCGCCCGGTATCGGCCACCTCGATCGCCAGGAGCCCCGGTCCGGCCATGCCGGCGGTCACGGTCACGCCGCCTTGCCGGGTATATTTCAGCGCATTGGACAAAAGGTTGGTCAGGCATTGCCGCAACCGCTGGGCATCCAGCGCCGCGCTGCGCGGCAAAGACGGGTCGATCCGCACGATCAGATCCAGCCCTGCGCCGGCAAAGAAGGGCCGGTAAAGCGCCACGGAAGAGGTGATCTCTGCCGCCGGACTGGTCGGGCGCGGACGCAGCGGCGTGCGGCCCTCTTCAATCGCCGACAGATCAAGAATGTCGTCCAGCAGCACCGAAAGATTGCGGGCGGACATCACGATCAGGTCAAGCCGCTCTTTCCGGTCGGGCTGTGTTTCGGCGGCCAGCTCGGCATGGCCAAGGCCGACGATGGCGTTCAGCGGGGTGCGCAGTTCATGGCTGATCTGCGCCAGAAAACGCGACTTGGCCCGGGTGGCTGCAAGGGCTGCCGAACGGTCGGCCGCCATCTGGGTGTGCAGCCGGTGGTTGGAGCCTATGGTCATCTGCACGAAGACTGCGGCACCGCCGATTGCGATGAACTGAATGGTCAGGCTGCCCAACCCGCCGGACAAACGCGACTCTGCCAGCACTGCTATCACGGCGATGATGACGGTGGTCAGCAGCCCGGCCTGCGCATAGGGCAAGTGAACCGACCGCAGCACCGCAAGCTGCATCATCGTCAGCGCGGCAAGGCCAGTGGCCAGCGCCTTGGCATAGGCGTCATCCATCTGCCACAGCAGGGCGACGAGTGTCATATAGGCCGCCTCGGTGGTGATGACCGACAAAAGCGTGCCCAGATAGGCGACGGGCTTTTGCGACGGATCAAGCGCCCGCATGAGTTTAAGCCCCGCCACCTCGGCGGTCGACTCGCACAGGGCAAGAACCAGCGCCAGCCATGTGGGCAGAAAGGTCAGCGCCAGCGCATAGACAACACTGGTCAGGATCAGCCGCAGGAATTGCACCTGGTTGAGAACATCGTATTGCCGCGCGATCTCTTCCGTGCTTTGGCGGCGGGCAAAGCGGCAGATGCTGGCAATCACGGGCGGTCCCCCCTTTGCCATCAAGAAAAAGGGGGAACCGCCCGCATGGTCAACCCCCGGCAGGCAGGTTCAGCGGAACCTCTTGCACCGGCGCGCCGCCGCTGTCGCGGAACAACAGAAAGCGGCTGTCGGCGGTGACCACACCGATCCAGCCCGGCCCGAACGTCACGGCCTGCGCCTTTGCCCCTGAGGGGAGGGCAAGGCTGGCAGGAAGCTGCGGCAGCGCGGCGGTTCCCGGCAAGCGGGTGACAAGGATGAAGACCATCGCTATGACGCCGCCGATAAGCGTGATCATCAGCGTGATGACCAGCGCCTTGAGAAATCGCAGCGAGGGCGGCAACGCCGGATCAGGGGTATCGGACATGGCAGAGCCTTATGAGGACGGCGAGGAGGACGGGGCGGTATCGGGGGTGGTCTATGTCACGCTGGGGCCAGATGCCCCCGCGCGCCTTGATAAGGCGCTTGCCGCGGCGGTGCCAGAGGAATGGGCGCTGTCACGCTCTCGGCTGATGAAGATGATCGCCGAGGGTGCGGTGTATCTGGACGGCGTGGCGGTGACGGATGCCAAGGCCAAGGTCGCCGAAGGGCAGGTTTACGCCCTGCATCTGGAACCTGCGACTGAGGTGGAAACCCGTCCCGAGGCCATTGCGCTGGAGGTGGTTTATGAGGATGCCGACGTGATCGTGGTCAACAAGCCGGTGGGCATGGTGGTGCATCCCGCGCCCGGCACGCCCCATGGCACGCTGGTCAACGCGCTGCTGCATCACTGTGGCGATACGCTGTCGGGCATTGGCGGCGAGCGGCGGCCCGGCATCGTGCACCGCATCGACAAGGACACATCCGGCCTGATCGTTGCGGCGAAATCCGACCGGGCGCATCACGGGCTGGCCGCGCAGTTCGAGGCGCATACCGTGACGCGCGCCTATCTGGCGGTGGTGCATGGGGTGCCCAATGCGGGCGATCCGCGCTTGCGCGGCACCAAGGGGGTTTCGGTTGAAACCGGCGGGGTCATCCGCATCGCCACCCATCTTGCCCGCCACAAGACCGACCGGCAGAAGCAGGCGGTGGTCTGGGAAAGTGGGCGCCATGCCGTTACGCGCGCGCGGGTGCTGGAGGATTATCGGGGTGCCGCGGCGCTGGTGGAATGCCGGCTTGAAACCGGGCGCACCCATCAGATCCGGGTGCATATGGCCCATGCCGGTCATGGGCTGATCGGCGACCGGGTCTATGGCGGCAAGCGGCGGTTGCCGGAAAAACTGCTGGGGCAGGGCGCGGTGATCGGCAATGCCTTTGCCCGGCAGGCGCTGCACGCCGCCACCCTTGGCTTTGATCACCCTGTGACCGGAGAGCGGTTGGAATTTACCGCCGGTCTGCCTGCCGACATGGCCGAACTGGTGCAATATCTGCGCGTGGCCGCCGGGATTCGCGGCTGAAACATTTCCACCTGTGCATTCACGCACGGACACACTGCCGTGATCGGGACTATGCGCCCGGCGGATCTGTGTTCATCATGCGTTTATCCGATGATGGTAGCGTAACCACTTGAACCACGGTTTCGCTAAACATACCTGAACGGTTTCGCCGGGGGCTGACCGCAGACCCGGCTGTATTGAAAGGGGGCGACTATGAGCACCTACGCAAATCTTCCCGCGCCTAGCCCTGAGCAAGGCCTGAACCGTTATATGCAGGAAATCCGGAAGTTTCCCCTTCTGGAACCCGAAGAAGAATACATGCTGGCCAAGGCCTGGGCTGACCGTCAGGACAGCAAGGCCGCACACCGTCTGGTGACCAGCCACCTGCGTCTGGCCGCCAAGATCGCGATGGGCTATCGCGGCTATGGCCTGCCGCAGGCCGAAGTGATTTCCGAGGCGAACGTGGGCCTGATGCAGGCCGTCAAGCGGTTCGACCCGGAAAAAGGTTTCCGTCTGGCGACCTATGCCATGTGGTGGATCCGCGCCTCGATTCAGGAATACATCCTGCGGTCGTGGTCGCTGGTCAAGCTGGGCACGACCAGCGCGCAGAAAAAGCTGTTCTTCAACCTGCGCAAGGCCAAGGCCAAGGTCGGCGCGCTGGAAGAGGGCGACCTGCGGCCTGAAAACCTGGCCCAGATCGCCAAGGATCTGTCGGTGTCCGAACAGGATGTCATCGACATGAACCGCCGCCTGTCCGGTTCTGACGCCTCGCTGAACGCCACGGTGGGTTCGGACGAAGGATCAAGCCAATGGCAAGACTGGCTGGAGGATGAAGACAGCGATCAGGCTGGCGCCTATGAGGAAAAGGACGAGTTCGAGACCCGTCACGCCCTGCTGACGCAGGCAATGTCGGTGCTGAACGACCGCGAGAAAGACGTGCTGATCAAGCGCCGTCTGGCGGATGAGCCGGTGACGCTGGAGGAACTGTCCGACAGCTATGGCGTCAGCCGCGAGCGGATTCGCCAGATCGAGGTGCGCGCCTTTGAAAAGCTGCAATCCCGGATGCGCGAGTTGGCCAAGGGTAAGGGTCTTGCGGTCCCGGCGTGACGGCATTTGTCACTGGCAAGACATGCGAACAGGCGGCAGGGTGTCCTTGCCGCCTTTTTCGTGTGATTCATGCGCCTTGCCCTGACTGTCTGCCTGACCCTCGCCGCCAGCCCCGCGCTTGCCGAAGACCTTGTAACCGTGCTGTCCGGGCACAAGGTCATCTATGCCGAGCCTGGCGCCGCAGATGACAATCCGCCATGGCAGGAATGGAACCCCGACGGCACCACCCGCACCGGCGGCGGCGGATTTCTGAACCGCAAGTCTGGCCACTGGAAGGTGGACAAGGGCCGCTACTGCGAAATCTTTGGTGTGTCCGAGGAATGGACCTGCTGGAAGGTGACGTTTCCCGCCAAGGGGCGCGTCAGGTTCTGGCAAATTCCGCGCGACATGGGCGACATGCTGTTTCATCAGGACATGAAGGGCTATTTCACGCCGTAAGGTTCGCCTGGCTGGGCCTCACGCCATTTTCGGTTGCCCGCTGCCGCCCGCGCCGCTAGGACCGAGAGAAAAAGGGAGCGCCCGATGGCCGTGAACATGCTGGATACCTTCATCAAGCCGATGCACCCCGAAGGGTGGCGGTTCGTCGGCATTTTCGGCGCGGTGACGGTGCTGGCCTTCCTGATCTGCCAGCCGCTGGGCTGGATCTGCCTTGGCTTGACGGTCTGGTGCTATTACTTCTTCCGCGACCCCAAACGCGCGGTGCCGCTGGACCCCGGCCTGATCCTGTCGCCCGCCGATGGCGTGGTCTCGCTGATCGAACCGGCCGTGCCGCCGGCCGAGCTGGGGCTGGGGCCCGACGCGCTGATGCGGGTTTCGGTCTTCATGTCGGTCTTCAACTGCCATGTTAACCGTCTGCCGATTGAAGGCCGCATCACCGCCATCGCCTATCGCCCCGGCAAGTTCCTGAACGCCTCGCTGGACAAGGCGAGCGTGGATAACGAGCGCAACGCGCTGGCGGTGGAATTGCCCGATGGCCGCAAGATCGCCGTGGTGCAGATCGCCGGTCTGGTGGCGCGGCGCATTATGTGCTGGGCGAAAGAGGGCCAGCACATGCGCGCGGGCGACCGTTTTGGCCTGATCCGCTTTGGCTCTCGGCTGGATGTCTATCTGCCGAACGGGGTGGAGCCGGAGGTGGCGATTGGCCAGACCATGATCGCGGGCGAATCCATCATCGCGCGGCTTGACGGCCCGGCAGCGCCGCGTCTTGCCCGGATCGAATAAATGGACGACCCCGAACAGAAAGAACGCCCCCGTGCCCTCTGGCCAATGAACCCTCGGCGCGAGGTGCCGCTGATCCAGCTTTTGCCGAACCTGATGACCATCGGCGCGCTTTGTGCCGGGCTGATGGCCATTCGGCTTGGGGCTGCGGGGCGGTTCCCCGAGGCGGTGGCGTTGATTCTGGTGGCGGCGGTGCTGGACGGGCTGGATGGCCGGGTGGCGCGGTTTTTGAAAAGCGAAAGCCCGATGGGGGCGGAACTCGACTCGCTGGCCGATTTCCTGAACTTTGGCGCAGCGCCGGGGCTCTTGATGTCGTTCTGGGCCTTTCCGGGGCGGCCCGACATCGGGTTGGGTGCTGCGGTGATCTATGTCGTATGCTGTGTGCTGCGACTGGCGCGGTTCAACGTAGGCAATGCGGCGGCGGCGGCCTTGTCGCGGCAGGGCCGGTTTCAGGGTGTGCCGTCGCCCGCCGGGGCGCTGTTGTCGATGCTGCCCCTGTATCTGCATTACCTCTGGCCCACCTGGCCCAACCTGCCAGAGCCCGTGGTGGCGGTGTGGCTGGTGTTCGTGGGCGTGCTGATGATCAGCCCGTTCGGCACGCCCTCGCTCAAATCGGTACGGGTGCCGACCGAAAAGGCCTCGTTCGCCGTGGTGGGCGGGGTGGCGGCGGTGGTTTTGTTGCTGCGCTATCCTTGGGCCACGCTGACCACGCTGAGCACGGCCTATCTGATCGTCGTGGTTCACGCTGGGCTGCAGCACCTTCTGCGACGTGGTTGACCCGCGCGCTCCGGGTGCTAGCCTGAAGCCGTTAGCGCAAACGGGAGGCGGGCGATGAAACCTGTGAAATGGGGGGTTCTGGGTGCGGCGAATTTCGCGCGTGAACATATGGCGCGGGCGATTCACGCCGCCGAAGGGGCGGAGCTTTACGCGCTTGCGACCTCTAGTGTAGAAAAGGCCAGCGGATTTCAGGCCTTCTGCCCCGGCCTTGAGGTTCATTCCAGCTATGAGGGGCTGCTGGCCGACCCCGAGGTGGAGGCGGTCTATATCCCCTTGCCGAACCATCTGCATATCGAATGGGCGCTCAAGGCGCTGGCGGCGGGCAAGCATGTGCTGTGCGAAAAGCCCATCGCAATGCGTGCGCCCGAGATCGACGCGTTGATCGACGCGCGTGACCGTTCGGGCCTGTTTGCCACCGAAGCCTTCATGATCGTGCAGCACCCGCAATGGCAGCGCGCGAAGGCGTGGCTGGAGGCGGGCGAGATTGGCCAGTTGCGCCATGTCGATGCGCAGTTCACCTTTTGCCTGACCGATACCGGCAACATCCGCAACCGGCCAGAGACGGGGGGCGGCAGCCTGCCCGACATCGGGGTTTACACCTTCGGTTCGGCCCGCTGGGTCACGGGGGCGGAGCCCGTGCAGTTGCGCAGCCAGATCCGGCGCGAAAACGGGGTGGAGGTGTTCGCGCAGGTTGCGGGTGTGATGGAGGGGAACGGGCACCGCTTCAGCTATGCCTCGATGACCTCGATGCGGCTATATAATCGGCAGGTCGTGACCTTTCAGGGCGACAAGGGGATGATCCGGCTGGAAGGCGGGCCGTTCAACGCCAATGTCAATGATCTGGCCGAGGTGGAATTGCACCGCAACGGCAATGGCGTTCTGGTCGAGCGTTTCCCAGGGGTGAACCAATATGTCCTGCAAGTTCAGGCCTTTGGCAGGCATATCCGCGACGGCAGCCCCTACCTTTGGACGCTGGAGGATGCGCGTGGCAGCCAGGCGATGATCGACATGGCCTATGACCATGCCGAGGAATTCGCGCTGTAGGTCAATCATCTGATTGAAAAGGCCCGCGGAGGATGCCGCGGGCCTTTCGTCTTATTCCATCGCCTCAAGTTCGTCGATGAAGCCTGCGATCATCGACAGTCCCTTGTCCCAGAACTTCGGGTCGCTGGCATCCAGGCCAAAGGGCGCCAGCAAGTCCTTGTGGTGCTTTGACCCACCGGCCTTGAGCATGTCGAAATACTTGGTCTGGAAATCGGGCAGCCCGTCCGCATAGGCGGCATAAAGCGCGTTCACCAGCCCGTCGCCAAAGGCATAGGCATAAACGTAGAACGGTGAATGGACGAAATGAGGGATATAGGCCCAGAACGTCTGATACCCGTCCATGAAATTGAAAGCATCGCCAAGGCTTTGCGCCTGAACGCTCATCCACAGGGCGTTGATGTCGTCAGGCGTCAGTTCGCCTTCGGCGCGGGCGGCGTGCAGCTTGCATTCAAAGTCGTAGAACGCGATCTGGCGCACGACCGTGTTGATCATGTCTTCAACCTTGCCGGCCAGCAGGGTCTTTCTTTCGGCCGGGGTCTTGGCCTGATCCAGCAGGCGGCGGAACGTCAGCATCTCGCCAAACACGCTTGCCGTTTCGGCCAGCGTCAGCGGGGTTGAGGACAAAAGCTCGCCTTGCCCCGCGGCCAGAACCTGATGGACACCGTGGCCAAGTTCATGCGCCAAGGTCATGACATCGCGGGGTTTTCCCAGATAGTTCAGCATGACATAGGGGTGAACATTCGTCACCGTCGGATGGGCGAAGGCACCGGGTGCCTTGCCAGGTTTCACCCCGGCGTCAATCCAGCCCTTATCAAAGAAAGGCGCTGCGATATCAGCCATTTCTGGTGCAAAGCTCGCATAGGCGCCCATCACGGTTTCGCGTGCCTCAGTCCAGTTCACGGTCTTCGGCTGCTCGATTGGCAGGGGCGCGTTGCGGTCCCAGATCTCCAGATGGTCCAGCCCCATCCACTTGGCCTTCAGCCGATAGTAGCGGTGCGACAGCTTGGGATAGGCCGCCACAACGGCATTGCGCAGCGCCTCGACCACCTCCGGCTCCACATGGTTCGACAGATGGCGCGCATGTTGGGCCGAAGGCATCTTGCGCCAGCGGTCGTCGATTTCCTTCTCTTTCGCCAACGTGTTGTGAACACGGGCGAACAGCTTGATGTTCTTGTCAAAAACCGCTGCCAGCGCCCGCGCGGCCGCCTCGCGTTTCGCGCGGTCGGTATCGGTCAAGAGGTTCAGCGTCGCCTCAAGGTTCAGCTCTTCCTCTTCGCCCGCGACCTTGAACATCAGGCCTGCCATCGTCTCATCAAACAGCTTGTTCCAGGCGCTGGAGCCCACGACAGAGGCGTCGTGCAGGAAGGTTTCCAGCTCGTCCGACAATTGATAGGGGCGCATCGCGCGCATCCGGTCCAGCACCGGGCGATAGCGGGCCAGATCGGCATTGGCGGCATAAAGCCCGTTCAGGAAGGCATCGTCCAGCCGGTTGAACTCCAGGCTGAAAAACACCAGCGGAGTCGTGGAATTCGTAATGGAATCCTGCGTATCGGCCATGAACTTGGCACGTTCGGAATCCATTGTGTTCTGATAGTAGCGCAGGCCTGCAAAGGACATCAGGCGGCCAGCGACCTGTTCGATCCGCTCATATTCGCGGATCGCGGCCAGCATTGCGGCGGCATCCAGCGTGGCGAGCTTGCCTTTGTAGGCGGCCTCGAACGCCGCGCCTGCGGCCTCGACATCGGCAAGGTCGCGGTCCACTTCTGGCGCGTCGGGGTCGGTGTAAAGATCGCGCAAATCCCACTCGGGCAGATCGCCCAGAGAGTTGCCGCCGATGCGGCTGTCAAACAGCGGTTGGGGGAAACGGGGGGGCATGAGGACCTCATCTGGTTTGGTTTCCATCTAGGGGGTTGGGGGTGGGGCCTGCAAGGGCATGGCGCCTGATGCCTAAAACTTGTGCGAATGCACACAAAACGCCGCCTACCTCTCTTTCGGCCCTTTACGCCGGATGAGCCGCCGCCTTTACTGGCCTTGTAAGCAAGTATCGGGGGGGCCATGAGCGGCTATTTCAACGAGATGTATGACGGCAAATCCGTCAGATCCCCCTACGCCAGATTGTCGGACTGGATGGCCTCAATGCCCGCCGACCGGCGGCTGGAAAAACAGGCCGAGGCCGAGGCGCTGTTTCGCCGGATCGGGATTACCTTCGCGGTTTATGGCGAGGGTGGCGACCCAGACCGGCTGATCCCGTTCGATATGTTTCCGCGCGTGTTCACCGGCAGCGAATGGGCAAAGCTGGAGCGGGGAATCAAACAGCGGGCCCGCGCGCTGAACGCCTTTCTTGTGGATGTCTATGGTCGCGCCGAGATCGTGCGGGCCGGGCGCATCCCGGCCAATCTGGTGTTCCAGAACGAAGCCTATGAGCGGGCGGTTTGCGGTTTCGTGCCGCCGAAAGGGGTCTATTCCCACATCGTCGGCGTCGATATCGTGCGCACCGGGCCGACCGATTTCCATGTGCTGGAGGACAATTGCCGCACGCCTTCGGGTGTGTCCTACATGCTGGAAAGCCGCGAGATGATGATGCGGATGTTCCCCGAACTGTTCCGCGAAAACCGGATCGAGCCGGTGGACCGCTACCCCGAGGTGCTGCGCCGCACCCTTGCCAGCGTTGCCCCGGCGAAATGCGACCGAGAGCCGACGGTGGTTATCCTGACGCCCGGGCATTTCAACAGCGCCTATTATGAGCATTCCTTCCTTGCCGACCTGATGGGGGTGGAGCTGGTCGAGGGCGCCGATCTGTTCGTGGAAGGCGGCTTTGTCTGGATGCGCACGACCGAGGGGCCGAAGCGGGTGGACGTGATTTACCGCCGGATCGACGATGCCTTCATCGACCCCCTGTGTTTCCGCCCCGACAGTATGCTGGGCGTGCCGGGGCTGATGGATGTCTATCGCTCGGGTGGCGTGACGATCTGTTCCGCGCCCGGCGCTGGCGTGGCCGATGACAAGGCGATTTACACCTATGTGCCGGAAATGGTGCGCTTTTATCTGGGGGAAGAGCCGATCATCCCGAACGTGCAAACCTGGAAATGCGCCGAAGCCGATGATCTTGGCCATGTGCTGGCCAACCTGAAGGATCTGGTTGTGAAAGAGGTTCACGGCTCGGGTGGTTACGGGATGCTGGTCGGCCCCAAATCGACCAAGGCGCAGATCGAAGAGTTTCGCGAGCTGATCAAGGCCGATCCGTCGAATTATATCGCGCAGCCGACCCTGGCGCTTTCGACCACGCCGACCTTTGTCGAGGAAGGCATCGCGCCAAGGCATGTGGACCTGCGGCCCTATTGCCTGGTGGGCGAGCGGGTCGAGCTGGTGCCCGGCGGGCTGACGCGCGTGGCCTTGCGCGAAGGGTCGCTGGTGGTGAACTCGTCGCAAGGCGGGGGCGTCAAGGATACCTGGGTTCTGGCGGAGTAACGGACATGCTTTCAAGAACCGCCGACAACCTTTACTGGATCGCCCGCTATATGGAGCGCGCAGAAACCGCCGCCCGGTTGCTGGAGGTGGGCGCCCGGATTGCCCTGTTGCCTTCGGCGCAAGGCTATCGGAATGACTGGGACAGCCTGCTGCACGCCAGCGGCGGGGCAACTGGATATGCCGAGAAATACGGCCCGGCAGAGCAGAAGAATATTGAAAGCTGGCTGTTCTTCGACCGCGACAACCCCAATTCGGTGGCAAGTTGCATCACGGCGGCGCGCGAAAACGGGCGGATCGTGCGGACGGCCCTGACCAGCCAGGTGTGGGATGCGCTGAATACGGCGTTTCAGGAGTTGCGGGCTTTGGAGGCGCGGCGCGGGGCGTGCGAGCTGTCAAAGCTGACCGACTGGACGATGAAACAGACGGCCATGGCGCGGGGGGCGATCGATGCGACCTTGCTGCGGAACGACGGCTATAACTTCCTGAACATCGGCTATTACCTGGAGCGGGGCGACAGCACCGCACGGCTGATGGACGTGAAATACTACGTTCTTCTGCCGCAAGTGGATTTTGTCGGCTCGGGTCTGGACAATGACCAATGGTCGATGCTGTTGCGCGGCATGGGCGCGCAGCGGGCGTTCCATTGGGCCTATGGCGGCGATGTCACGGCGCTGAAGATCGCCCATTTCCTGATCTTGAACCGGCAGTGCCCGCGCGCGCTGATCACTTGCGTGGCGGGGATGGAGAACCATCTGGGACGGTTGTCCAAATATTACGGCAAGGAAACCCCGGCACAGGCGGCGGTGCAGAAGCTGCTGGCAGAGCTGGAAAGCCAGACCCCCGAGGCGATTTTCGATGAGGGCCTGCACGAGTTCCTGATCCGCTTTGTCGGCCAGTCGGCCGCCTTGGGCGCAGTGATCCGGGACAGCTATCTTTCGGGGGATATGTGATGTTGCTGAGCATCGATCATGTCACGACCTATCGCTATGACAGCCCGGCGCGGGGCGTGGTGCAAAGCCACCGGCTGACGCCATCGCGGTTCGAAGGGCAGCGCGTCCTTGGTTGGGAGGTGACCGTCAGCGGCGGGGTCGAGGGCGGCAGTTTTCGCGATGGCGCGGGCGATTGGGTTCAGGGCTGGTCGGTCAAGGGGCCGGTCGAGGAAATCGAGGTGCGCGTCAAGGGGCAGATCGAAACCTCTGATACCGCTGGCATCCTGAAGGGGCACCGCGAGATGGTGGCCCCCGAGGCCTATTTGCGCGATACCCCGGCCACCGAGGCGGATGAGGCGCTGCGGCTGCTGGCGGAAAGCGCCCGCCATGACGAGCCTTTGTCTTTCGCCCATGCGCTGGCCTTTGCCGTGGCTGGCGCGATTGCCTACAAGCCGGGCGTCACCGACGCCCACACCACGGCCGCCGAGGCTTTGGCCGCGGGCGAGGGGGTGTGCCAGGACCATGCCCATGCACTGATTGCCTGCGCGCGGGACGTCGGATTTCCGGCGCGCTATGTCTCTGGCTATCTTTTCGCCGATGCCGACGGCGCCCCGCATGAGGCGGCCCATGCCTGGGCCGAGCTGTATGTGCCCGGCTATGGCTGGATCGGATTCGATCCGGCGAACCGCTGTTGCCCAGATGAACGCTATGTGCGGCTTGGCTCGGGTCTGGATGCCCGAGAGGCCGCCCCAATTCGCGGTACCGCGCGCGGGGCGGGTGCCGAACATCTGGAGGTTGCGGTATCGGTCCAGCCCCGAGACAGTGTCAAGTCCACCGCCAGCCCATCGGTTGCAAGCCAGTCGCAGGCGCAATAGGGTCGCCGGAAAACGGGATCTGCGAGGGACAGAATGACCTATTGCGTCGGGCTTTTGTTGAACGAGGGCATGGTTTGCCTGTCGGACACCCGCACCAATGCGGGGCTGGACAACATTGCCACCTATCGCAAGATGTTTCATTTCGAAGACCCCGGCGAGCGGATCATCACCATCATGACGGCGGGCTCGCTGTCGGTGACGCAGACCACCATCGCCCGCCTGCGTGAGGCGGCGGAAGACCCCGACGCGACGCCCGAAACCTCTATCCTGCTGGCGCCCACGCTGCTGAAAGTGGCGTCGATGATCGGCAATACCTTGTCTGAGGTGCGGGCAGAGGTGAACGAAAAGTTGTCGGCCAGCCAGGCGAGTGCCTCGGCCTCGATGATTGTCGCTGGACAGCGGCGGGGCGGCGCGATGCGGCTGTTCCTGATCTACCCCGAGGGCAACTTTATCGAGGCGACCGAGGACACGCCGTTCTTGCAGATCGGAGAGCATAAATACGGCAAGCCGATTCTGGACCGTGTGGTCAAGATGACGACTTCGGTGGCAGATGCGGAAAAGGCGGTGCTGCTGTCGATGGATTCGACGCTGCGGTCAAACCTGTCGGTCGGGATGCCGCTGGATCTGTGCGTGATCGAGAAGGATGCGCTGAAGGTCAGCCGTCAGCGCCGGATCGAGGCGGGCGACCCGGGGTTTCGGGCCATGTCGGAAGCCTGGTCCAAGGCATTGCGCGACGGGTTCCTGCAAATCACGGTCTGAGTGATTTCAGGATATGGACCCGGATTGCCGAGGCCAGCCCGACTTCGGGCGGGCGGGTTTCGTCGATTTCGGCGGCGAGTGCGTTCAGGCTGATATTCCGCGCGACGGCGAGGCGGCGGAATTCCTGCCAGAACTCGGCCTCCATTGAGACCGAAGTGCGGTGGCCGCGCAGCGTCAGCGAGTGTTTTTCGGGGCGTCCGGTCATTGCAGCCTGATAAAATTCTTGGAAGGATTTTACAAATTTCTTCCAAGAAATTTGTAAGTTTCTTGGAAGAAACTTGGTCTAGACCACGATCTTCACCGGCTCAGCATTGCAGAAGATGATGAAATGGCCGCCATTCTCGACCGCGCGATAGCCGCGCCGCGTGATTTCCTTGATGAACCTGTCGCGTCCGATCAACCGCTCGACATCCGAGACCCGGCGGCGGACAATTCCTCCTTCGGCGGCGGTGCGGGCCGAGAACATCTGCGCGAGCCAGCGTTCGGGTGACATATGGTTGGTCATAGGCTGCATCGGGCCACCTCCTGCCGGAAGCCTGCCGCATCACGGTTAACCGCCGGTTAATCCGGTTCCCGCCGATGACCATCCAGAGCGCGGGCCGTTTTTTCGACCTGCGCCTTTTGCAGTTCTCGCTCGGCCCTGGTCAGACCGAATTTCGCGGCGTTCTCGTCACCCTTCGTGCGGGCGGCCTTGCGGGCCGCCTGCTTTTTCGCGGTGCGAAGGTTGATGACCTCGGCCATCTCAGCCTTTGGGGCTGATCATGTCTTCGGGGCGGACCACACGGTCGAAGGTTTCGCCATCGACATAGCCCAGGGCAATCGCCTCTTCGCGCAGGGTGGTGCCGTTCTTGTGCGCGGTTTTGGCAACCTTGGTCGCGGCGTCATAGCCGATGGTGGGCGCGAGCGCCGTCACCAGCATCAGGCTTTCCTTCATCAGCTTGTCGATCCGGGCGGTGTTCGCCTGGGTGCCGACCACCATGTTGTCGGTGAAGCTGGAGGCCGCATCCCCCAAAAGCTGCATGGATTGCAGGACGTTATATGACATCATCGGGTTATAGACATTCAATTCGAAATGCCCTTGCGACCCGGCAAAACCCACCGCGGCATCGTTGCCCATGACATGCGCGCAGACCATGGTCAGCGCCTCGGCCTGAGTCGGGTTGACCTTGCCCGGCATGATCGACGACCCCGGTTCATTCTCGGGCAGGATCAATTCGCCCAGGCCGGAACGGGGACCGGAGCCCAAGAGGCGCAGGTCGTTGGCGATCTTGAACAGGCCCGCCGCGACGGTTTTCAGCGCACCCGAGAACATGACCATCGCATCATGGGCAGCCAGCGCCTCAAACTTGTTCGGGGCGGTGACGAAGGGCAGGCCGGTGATTTCGGCGATTTGCGCGGCCACGCGGGAATCCCAGCCGACGCGGGTGTTGAGGCCGGTGCCCACGGCGGTGCCGCCCTGGGCCAGTTCATAGATGTCGGGCAGGCAGGCCTTGACCCGGGCGATGCCCTTGTCCACTTGGGTCGCATAGCCCGAGAATTCCTGCCCCAGCGTCAGGGGCGTTGCATCCTGGGTATGGGTACGGCCGATCTTGATGATGTCCTTGAACTCGGCCGATTTGGCCCACAGCGCCTTGGACAGTTTTTCAAGGCCGGGGATCAGCACATCGCGCGCCAGCATCCCGATGGCGACGTGCATCGCGGTCGGGAAGGTATCGTTCGAGGACTGGCCCATGTTCACATGGTCGTTCGGGTGGATCGGTTTTTTCGACCCCATCACCCCGCCCAGCATTTCAATCGCCCGATTGGAAATGACCTCGTTGGCGTTCATGTTCGACTGGGTGCCCGATCCAGTCTGCCAGACGACCAGCGGGAAGTTGTCGTCAAACTTGCCGTCAATCACCTCGGTCGCCGCCGCCGCGATGGCGTTGCCCAGATCGGCCGAAATGTCGCCTTGGGCGATGTTCACCAGCGCACAGGCCTTCTTGATCACGCCAAGCGCGCGGATGATCGGAACCGGCTGACGCTCCCACCCGATCGGAAAGTTGATGATCGAGCGTTGGGTCTGCGCGCCCCAATACTTGTTGGCGGGAACTTCCAGCGGGCCGAAGCTGTCGGTTTCGGTACGGGTTGCGGTCATGGCCAAACCTCCTGCAAAGCTGGTGCCGTGATAGGCGGGCTTGCGGTGTAAATCAATCGGTATGCGGTTGCATACCGTGCGAAATCAGGCCTTATACAAGCGGTAAATCCGCGCAGGGGGGATGTTTGCCCAAACCTTGCGCCCCAGTTCCGCGCGCAGTCCAAGGCTGCGCAGCTCTTCACCGTCCAGCGCGGGACGGTCGGCATAGGTGAATTGCGCAAAACTGCCACCGGGGGCCAGAATCGCGAAGGCGGCGCGCAGGATGTCCTGACGCAGCGGGCCCGAAAAGGACAAAAGCGGCAGCCCCGAGATCACATGCGAGACACCCGGCGCCAGCAGGCGGGGCGCATCCTGCGCCGGGCCGTGATGAATGGTCACGCCGGGAAATCGGGTTTTCAGGTGCTGGACAAACTCGCCGTTCATCTCGAACAGGGTCAGGTTGGCGGGGGAAACGCCTGCCTCGAGGATGGCATGGGTTATGCGTCCGGTGCCGGGGCCGAATTCGACGATGCGGCCACTGTTCGGGCCAAGCCCTTCGGCGATGGCGCGTGCCAGCCAGCGGGACGACGGAACAACAGAAGAGACGTCACGCGGGTTCGACAGGAACTGTCGCAGGAACAGGGCGGCTTCGTTTGACATGATCTAGCTCTTGCGGAAACGGTCCAGTTGAACAACCTGCGCATCGCGGCCGGGCGAGGGCGGGTCGTCATCGGGGTCGTCGTCCTCCTCTGCCTCGTCCTCCTCCTCCTCGTCCTCTTGGTCATGCGATTCAAATCGCAGACCGAATTCGACCGAGGGATCGACAAAGGTGCGGATTGCATCGAACGGGATGATCAGGGGTTCGGGGCTGTTGCCGAAGTTCAACGTGACCGAGAAGCCTTCGTCGGTGACGACAAGGTTTTCGAACCAGTTCTGGATGACAACGGTCATTTCGCCGGGATAGCGGGCGTGCAGCCAGTCGGCGATGGCGACGCCGGGATAATTGGTGTCGAAGGTGATGAAGAAATGATGCGCGCCGGGCAGACCGCCCCGTGCCACATCTTCAAGCACGGTGCGGATCAGGCCCCGCATGGCCCTGTGCATCAGGCCACCGTAGTCGATCGTTTTCGCCATTCGTCCGTCCCTGGCCCAACAGTGCTGCGGCCCGTCAATGCTGCGTTGCGGCCAGCATAGGGGATTCGCCCCCGAAGGAAAGGGGCCGTGGGCAGGAATGACAAAGGGCGGCAGGTTGCCCCGCCGCCCAAATTCACCTGAACGAAGTTGCAAATTTCCTGTAAGAAATTTGCGCCAGCCCTTAGCCGACCAGTTCGAGGCCCGAGAAGAAGAAGGCAATCTCGCGCGCGGCCGAGGCGGCGCTGTCGGACCCGTGAACCGAATTTTCGCCCTTGGACAGCGCGAATTCCTTGCGGATGGTGCCGGCATCGGCCTGGGCCGGGTCGGTCGCCCCCATGACTTCGCGGTTCTTCAGGATGGCGCCTTCGCCTTCCAGAACCTGCACGACGACGGGTTCCGAGGCCATGTAGGCCACCAGCTCGCCGTAAAAGCCGCGCTCTTTATGCTCGGCATAGAATTCACCGGCTTGCGCCTCGGTCAGGTGGATGCGCTTGGACGCAACGACGCGCAGGCCGGCATCTTCGAACTTGGCGACGATCTTGCCGGTCAGGTTGCGCTTGGTGGCATCGGGCTTGATGATGGAAAGGGTGCGTTCGGTGGCCATCTGGCTCTCCATTTGCTGGGGGCCGGGGTGGCCCGTTCGGATGGCGCGGCTGCTATCATGGCTATATGACAAAAGGAAGAGGGGGGCGCTGCCCCCACAGCGCCTTTGGCGCTGCTCCCCCGGGATATTTTCAGACAGAAAATGCCGGTGAGGTTGACCTTGTGCGTGGCATCCGCCAAGCCTGCCGCCATGCTGCGGATTGACAACATCACCTATAACGTCGAGGGGCGCCCTTTGTTCGAAGGCGCCTCGGCCACCATTCCCACGGGCCACAAGGTTGGCCTTGTCGGGCGCAACGGGGCGGGGAAAACCACGCTGTTCCGGTTGATCCGGGGCGAACTGGCGCTGGAGGGGGGCGAGATTTCGCTGCCCAACCGGGCGCGGATTGGCGGGGTGGCGCAGGAGGTGCCGTCATCTTCCACCAGCCTGATTGACACGGTGCTGGCGGCCGATACCGAGCGCGCGGCGCTGATGGCCGAGGCGGAGGTGGCGACTGATCCGCACCGGATTGCGGAGGTGCAGGCGCGGCTGGCGGATATTGATGCCTGGTCGGCTGAGGGGCGGGCGAGTTCAATCCTGCGCGGATTGGGGTTTGAGCCCGAGGAGCAGTTGCGGCCCTGTTCCGATTTTTCGGGTGGCTGGCGGATGCGGGTGGCCTTGGCGGGGGTATTGTTTGCCCAGCCCGACTATCTGCTGCTGGACGAACCGACCAACTATCTGGACCTTGAGGGGGCCTTGTGGCTGGAAAGCTATCTGGCGAAGTATCCTCATACGGTGATCATCATTTCGCACGACCGCGGGCTGTTGAACCGGGCGGTGACGGGCATCCTGCATCTGGACCAGAAGAAGCTGACCTATTGGCAGGGCAACTACGACCAGTTCGCCCGGCAGGCGGCAGAGCGCCGTGCGGTTCTGGTGGCGGAATCGAAGAAGGTCGAGGCGCGGCGGGCGCATTTGCAGAGCTTTGTTGACCGTTTCAAGGCCAAGGCGTCAAAGGCCGTGCAGGCGCAAAGCCGCGTGAAGATGCTGGAAAAGCTGACCCCGATCACCGCGCCCGAGGATGCGGCGAAGGTGGTGTTCAGTTTCCCTGAACCCGAGGAGCTTTCGCCACCGATCATCAATATGGAAGGTGTCGCGGTCGGCTATGGCGGGCCGCCGGTGCTGCGGCGATTGAGCTTGCGGATTGACCAGGATGACCGGATCGCCCTGCTGGGGCGCAACGGCGAGGGGAAATCGACCCTGTCGAAGCTGTTGGCGGGCAAGCTGGAGCCAAGCGAGGGGCGGATTTCGCGATCCTCCAAGCTGCGGATCGGCTATTTCGCGCAGCATCAGGTGGATGAGCTGCATCTGGATGAAACCCCGTTGCAGCATGTTCAGCGTCTGCGCCCGGCTGAACATCAGGCCAAGCTGCGGGCGCGGCTGGCGGGGTTTGGCCTGATGGCCGATCAGGCGGAGACCGTGGTGGGGCGGCTGTCGGGCGGGCAGAAGGCGCGGCTGTCACTGCTGCTGGCCACCATCGACGCGCCGCATCTACTGATTTTGGACGAACCGACCAACCACCTTGATATCGAAAGCCGTGAGGCGCTGGTTGAGGCGCTGACCGAATATTCCGGCGCCGTGGTGCTGGTGTCGCACGACATGCACCTGCTGGGCTTGGTGGCCGACCGGCTGTGGCTGGTCAAGGGCGGGGCGGTTGCACCCTATACCGAGGATCTGGAGGCCTATCGCAAGCTGCTGCTGTCATCCGACGACGAGGTGAAGGCGGTTGCGAAACCGGTGGAGAAGAAGAAGGTCAGCCGCGACGAGATTCTGGCGCTGAAGGCCGAGGTGCGCAAATGCGAGGACCGTTTGGCCAAGCTGAACGAGATGCGCGACAAGCTGGCGACCAAGCTGGCCGACCCGGCGCTGTATGAAGACGCGCGGAAGGGCGAACTGGAGACCTGGAACAAGAAATATGCCGAGGTGATGGAGGGGCTGGACCGGGCCGAGGCGATGTGGATGACTGCGCAGGAGAAGCTGGAGGCGGTGGGCTAGGTCATGTTGACAAATGGCGGAGCCGGGGCCGGATCGACATTATGTCGATGAATCCCGGGAAGTTTTCGGCGGTCTCGTCGTAACGGGTTACCCCATTTGCACCTGACGGGTGCGATTGTGGTCCGTTGTTCGAACGGGATAAGACCGAGTCGGCCTTGCGCGCCTCTCGGACATGAATGGAAGAGCTTGCTTGCAACAACGGCTTCCCTCCTGAAAAGGTCTCAGCGACCGCCGGGAAAGATGACGCTCTGCCAAACCACCAACTTTTGTCGAAAGGTTGGTACTTCGAGGTCGAACGACAATTGATAGAGATTTGGCGACCCCGGGAGGATTCGAACCCCCGGCCAGCCGCTTAGAAGGCGGCTGCTCTATCCAGCTGAGCTACGGGGCCACGGGATGGACGTTTAAACGGTCGGTCGCTGTTGGGCAAGGCGGGACAGCGCGTCAGCGATCTCGTGCGTTTGGGTTGGACCGATAGCGATGGCGGCGGTTTCGGCTTGACGCAGAAAAAGACCGGCGTTCGCCCGTGGTGTCCGATCTTGCCCGAACTGAAAACCAAGATGGCAACATGGGAGATGCGGCCCGGCCCATTCGTGTTGCAGGAAACCGGAAAGGGGCGCGGGCAAGCCGTTCAGCCCAAATCAGCGTTGGACGGTTTTGGATGATTTGCGTGACAAGCATCCTGTGCTGGCCAGTGCCGTCTGGTACGGGCTGCGCGGATGCCACGATCTGCTTGCGCCAGAACGGTGCTTCCGCGTTGGAGATTTCGGACATGGTTGGAATGTCTGTCGAGACGGTTAAGCATTTCTGCCGACACGCTGACCGAAGGGCCGTTCTGCGACACCTGCAAGAACGTAATAAGACCAAAGCTGCGAAACAGTGAAAAACCGCAAACGGAGAGGAGTGTAAAATCAGATGCTTAATGATGGTGGGAAAGAGTGCAGGTTTCTGTTGCCAGGTACCTGCGAACCCCGCCTTACGCGGCTAAGCGCAAGGGCTTAGGTTTGGTATTGCGAGCCGCTTACGCAGCCAGCGCCACCGGAGCACGGTTGTCATTGGCAACTGTGATCATGGACCGATAACGGTGGTACCTCACCGAGCGAAAGCTGGCCTCTTTGAACGTCCGTCGATCCTGTTTCGGCCCCAGACCCCCGCAATGACCGGGTGTGTTGGTGGAGCCGCCGGGTACCGCCCCCGGGTCCGAGCCGTCTATTACAGGTGCGTTTATCGCCATAGTCCGGGTTGCCCCGAACAGGGCCAGATATAGGGGGGATGTGGGGCGGTCACAAGGGTGGATTGGCGGTGGATCGGTGGCGGATCGGAGTGGGGTAAGGTCGGGGCGAACAACCGCTGCGCTCAGGCGATCCTTCGAAAAGATCGAAGGGCGTCGGTTTCGGCGAAGAAGGATGTCGCTTTTGATGCTCAAGCGGCGTATTTCGGGGGCGGGGCGGCGCCTGTCCCGGGCATAAGGCAGGAAAAGCTTAGGAGGCCTCGGACATGAGCGATTTGGGTGGGGGGCGTCGCGCCCGTGGTGGTGGTGGTTCTGCGCGCAGGGCAGAGCGGACGGCGGTGTCGTTCGAGACCGCGCGTTTCATCGAACGCAACATTCCGAACTTCGAGATCCTGAACGACGAGGCGCTGGAGATCATCGAGCGCAACGCCGAGACGGTGCTGGAAGAGATCGGGGTGAACTTTGTCGAAAACCCCGCCGCGCTGGAGCTGTGGCGCGCGGCTGGCGCGGATGTGCGGGGCGAGCGGGTGCATATTCCGCGGGGCCTGGCGCGCAAGCTGGTTTCCACGGCGCCGAAGTCGTTCACCCAGCACGCCCGCAACCCCGAACGCAACGTCGAGATTGGCGGGCGCAACCTGGTGCTGGCCCCGGTTTACGGCCCGCCCTTCGTGCGCGATGCCGATGGCGGGCGGCGCTATGCCACGATTGAGGATTTCCAGAATTTCGTGAAGCTGGGCTATATGTCCAAATGGCTGCACCATTCCGGCGGCACGGTCTGCGAACCGACCGACGTGCCGGTGAACAAGCGCCATCTGGACATGCTGCTGGCGCATATGACGCTGAGCGACAAGCCCTATATGGGCTCGGTCACCGAACCCAGCCGCGCGGCGGATTCGGTCGAGATGTCGAAGATCCTGTTCGGCAGCGATTTCGTTGACCAGAACACGGTGATGACCAGCCTGATCAACATCAACAGCCCGATGACCTTTGACGGCATCATGATGGGCGCACTGGAAGTTTACGCCAGGGCCAATCAGGCGGCGATCATCTCGCCCTTTATCGTTGGCGGGGCTATGGCGCCGGTGACGGTGGCGGGCACGCTGACGCAGGTGATGGCGGAATGTCTGGCCGGGGTTGCCTATTCGCAACTCGTGCGGGCGGGTGCGCCGGTGATCATGGGCGCCTTTGTGACCTCGATCGACATGAACTCTGGCGCGCCGACCTTTGGCACGCCAGAGGCCGCGCATATCACCTATGGCGCGGGGCAGTTGGCCCGGCGTCTGGGGCTGCCCTATCGTTCGGGTGGCGGTTTTACCGGATCGAAGCTGCCCGATGCGCAGGCGGCTTACGAATCGGCCAACAGTCTGAACATGGCGCTGCTGGCGGGCGTGAACTTCATGCTGCATGCCTGCGGCTGGCTGGAGGGCGGTCTGGTTTCGTCCTACGAAAAGTTCGTGATGGATGCCGACCAGTTGGGCTGCCTGCACGGGCTGGCCAAGGGGGTCGCGATGGATGCCAACGGTCAGGCGATGGAGGCGATCCGCGAGGTTGGCCCCGGCGGCCACTATCTGGGTTGCGAACATACCCAGGCAAACTTCAAGACGGCCTTCTGGCGGACCGACCTGCTGGATTACAAGCCGTTCGAGACCTGGGAAGAAGAGGGCGCGCGCGATACGCAGGCGCTGGCCTCGGCCCGGGTCAAGAAGATGCTGGCAGATTATCAGGCGCCCGCGCTGGATGAAGGCATCGCCGAGGCGCTGAACGAGTATGTAGCGAAGAAAAAGGCCTCGATGCCCGACGCGTTCATGTGATCTTGCATGTAGGATCGTCGCGAGGCGTTCAACAAAAGGCCCGCCTGTCACCAGGCGGGCCTTTTTGCATCAGACCGCCCGCGGACCGCGTGGCAGCAGGGTCATCTCGGCCATCAGCGCGATCAGCACCTCGATGTGATGCGACAGCGAGTAGTCGGCGCAACCCTCGACGCGATGCGCCTCTAGCCGCTGCTCCTGGTCCATGAGGTGGCTCACAACCTTCTCTGCGGAAACAATGGGCCCTACCAGTCGGCGCAAGTCACGCTCGCGGCGATAATCGCCCAGTCCAAACCGGGCGGCGCGCATCAAAAGGCTGGGACGGCGCAATTGCGAAAGCAGGGTGCGGATGTCGGACATGGATACCTCCTTGGATCGGAGTCTCACCATACATCAACACAACCAAGCGTTGCATTTATGCCATTTTCACCGCGCGATGGTTTCTGAAAAGTTTAGGATTTGGAAACAATTATCGACATTGCTTCAGAAATTAACACTTGGGTAACCAATGCCACTCACGGTTGCACCTGTCCAAGGCAGGACCGCCGGTGTCGAGACGGCGAATGATAATGAGATGCGGATGAACCTCTCACACCTGCAAGAATTGCCCGGCTGGCTGCCCGAAGCTGTGCGGCTGTATCTGGACCACACGGAGGAGGGCGTGTCGCTGCGTGCACTGGCCCGGCGCGACGGGCGTCACGCTTCCACCGTCATGCGTCTGGTGCGCCGCTATGAGAAGCGCCGCGATGACCCGCTGCTGGACGAGGCGCTGACCGCGCTGAACCCGTCGGCGGGTGCCCCAGCCAGAAAGGACGATCCCGCCATGTCAGCGCCCCTGCGCCGCGATAGCCTGATGACCGACGAAGCCACGCTGGAGCGAGAGGGCCGCCGCGTGTTGCGCCGCCTGACCGAGCCGGGGGCACTGATGGCGATTGCGCCCGATATGGAAAAGGCGGTGATCATGCGCAGCTTTCCCGACGGGCGCAGCGCGCGGACCGGGGTGGTGGACCGGGCGGTGGCGCAGGCTTTCGTGCTGAAAGACTGGATCACCTGCCGCAAGGCTGGCCGGGTTTCCAGCTATGAGATCACGGCCGCCGGGCGCGCGGCGCTAAAGCGGATGATTGAGGCCGACGATCGCAGCCGCATGTCGCAGGGCCTGGCCGAAGCGCCCATGGCCTTTGCCGACCAGCACCGGATCTGGGGTGACCGGCAGGTCGTGGACGAAGACGGCCCGCGCCGGTTGCGCTGCAATCTGGCAGAAAGCCCGGTCGCCGTACTGGGGCGGCGGCGCGACAAGGAGGGGCAGCCCTTTTTGTCCGAAGAGCTGGTTGAGGCGGCCGAGCGGCTGCGCGAGGATTTCGAGCTGGCGCAGATGGGGCCGCGTGTGGCGCAGAACTGGGAACGCTTTCTGACCGGCGATCGTGGCGGTTTTCGCAGCGATACCGGCGCCGAAGGGCCGCGCGATGCTCGCGACCGCGTGGCATTGGCGCTGCGCGATCTGGGGCCGGGTCTGGGCGATGTCGCGTTGCGGGTGTGTTGTTTTCTGGAGGGAATTGAAACCACCGAGCGTCGCATGGGCTGGGCCGCACGCTCGGGCAAGATCGTGTTGCGCATCGCGCTGCAACGGCTGCGGCGGCATTATGACGAGACCTATGGCCGATCGGGTCCGCTGATCGGCTGACCTCAGCCCGCAACGGCCCGCGCTGCCAGCAGCAGCGACAGCGCGGCCAGCCACAGCGCCGATCCCCGGTTAAGCCAGCGCCCTGTGCGCGACAAAAGCCCTGCGCCCAGCGTGATCCACACCATCGACACCGGCGGCAGGACCAGCGCGAACACCGCCAGCGCCTTTGCCGGATCATGAAGCGAGGGCATCAGCACCAGCCCCATGACCAGCGCCTTGGGGTTCAACAGCGTCGTTAATGCGACCGAGCGGGCGGTCACGGTGGCTTGCGGGCTTTCGACGACGGGCATCCGCCACAGGGCAAAGGCCAGCCGCGCCACCCACAGCGCCGCCAGCCCGGCCAGGATTGGCCTTAGCATTGGTAACGCGGCGGTTAGCGGAGTGCCCCAGATCAGCAGCGGCGTGACAACCGCCAGATAGGCCACCATCTCGACCGGAATCAGCGGCAGCGCGGCCCGCATCCCGCGCCGCGCCCCGGCCAGCGCCAGCAGCGTGTTGGTGGGGCCGGGCGTTGCCAGCAGGGCAAGAATGGCAAGGGCAAGATGAAAGGTGGTCACGGCGCAGCTCTGCAAGATGGCTGGCAAGGTGCTAGTCTGTGGTCGGCTGGTCAACCATGACCTGAATCAACCGGGCGCCGGACAGAAGGCACATTTCATGCCATCATGCGACCGGGGGAGGATGCGCCATGCAAGCAACCGCGATTCTGGAAACCGTGATCTATGCCGATGACCCGGCAGGCTGTGCCGGGTTCTATGTCTCGGTTCTGGGGCTGGAGGCGGTGCAGGAGGTGCCGGGGCGGTTCAGCTTTCTGCGCTGCGGCGCGCAGATGTTGCTGATCTTCGCGCCCGGTCCTTCGCTTGATCCTGTGCAGCAGAATGGCATTCCGACCCATGGCGCGAAAGGGCCGGGGCACCTGTGTTTTCGCGCCGCGGATGAGGCAGAGTTGCTGCGATGGGCCGAACGGCTGACCGAACTCGGGGTGGCGCTTGAACATCGCCACGTCTGGCCGACCGGAAGGTCGATCTATTTTCGCGATCCGGCAGGCAATTCGGTCGAGATTGCCGAGGCGGCGATCTGGGGCCTGTAGCAGGGGGCGACAGGCATTGGCCGCCCCCAGGTTCATCAGGCGGCGACGCCCTTGGCCGCATCGGCGCGCAGCCATGCCAGCAGGTTTTCGGGCGAGGACACGCCGTAGGGGTCTTCGCCATGGTTGTCGGCCAGGCCCGGCTCTTCAAACCAGGCCTCGACCACGCCGTCATTGATCACAGCCGCATAGCGCCAGGACCGCAGGCCAAAGCCAAGGTTGTCCTTGCGCACCAGCATTCCGACGCGCCGGGTGAATTCGCCCGAACCGTCGGGGATGACTTGCACGTTTTCCAGCCCCTGGGCCTTGGCCCACTGGTTCATCACAAAGCTGTCGTTGACCGACAGGCAGTAGATTGCGTCGATGCCCAGTTCGGCAAAATCGCCGAACCCTTTCTCGAAACCCGGCAGTTGATAGGTCGAGCAGGTGGGCGTGAAGGCGCCGGGCAGGGCGAACAGCACCGTACGCTTGCCCTTGAAATAATCGGCGGTGGTCATCTCTTGCCAGCGGAAGGGGTTGGGGCCGCCCACGCTTTCATCGCGCACGCGGGTGTGGAAGGTGACCTGGGGAAGGCGGGAACCGGCAATCATCGGATGCTCCTGAAAGGGGCGCTGTTGCGCCAGACCTGCAGGGGCTAAAATGCTGCGGCGCAGCGGTCAAGGCTGCGCCGCAGGAATTTCTGTGGAAAAAGTCCGGTTGCCCAAAGGCTTGGCAACCGGGCTCCAGTTTGATCAATCGGCGCGCGTCAGGCCTGCGGCATTGACGAGACCGGCAACCGCTCCACCGGCCAGCGGTGCCACGATAAAGACCCACAGTTGCGACAGGGCGGTGCCGCCCACAAACAGCGCCGGTCCGATCGAGCGGGCGGGGTTCACCGAAACGCCGGTCACCTTGATGCCGACCAGATGGATCGCGGTCAGCGTCAGGCCGATGGCCAGCCCGGCAAAGCCCGGCGCCGCACCAGGCCCGGTCGCCCCAAGGATCACGGTGACGAACAGGAAGGTCATCACCGCCTCGAACACCAGCGCCGAGGTCAGCGAATATTCACCCAGATAGCCGGGGCCATAGCCGTTCACGCCCAGACCGCCCGTCCAGCCAGCACTGCCCGAGGCGATCAGATACAGGATGCCCGCGCCGACGATGGCACCAATGACCTGCGCGATGACATAGCCGACAAAATCACCCGCAGACATACGGCCCGCCAGCAAAACGCCAATGCTGACCGCCGGGTTCAGGTGGGCACCCGAAATCTGGCCAAGGCTGTAAGCCACCGCCACAATGGAAATGCCAAAGGCCAGCGCGATGCCGGTCAGGCCGATGCCGGTGGTTCCGTCGGCCCCCGCGATCACCGCCGCACCGCAGCCGAACAGCACCAGGACCAGGGTTCCCAGCGCCTCTGCCAAATACTTCTTGCTCATATGTCCCTCCAGACTCTTTAACGGCGCCAATCCGGGTTGCGCCGACAACAAGGCCGCGCTCATTGCGTTCGCGCCGCGGTCAGCTTATCTGTTCAAGGGATTTCGGTCAGGGGGAAAATAGATTGCGCGACCTCAAGCTGCCAGACCAACGCCACCCCGAGAAGGCGCATCGCCCCGATAACGCCCAACCGAAAAAGCCATCCTGGATCCGGGTCAAGGCCCCCACCTCGGAAGGCTATCGCCAGACGCGCGACATTCTGCGCGAGAAAAAGCTGGTCACCGTGTGTGAAGAGGCGGGCTGCCCCAATGTGGGCGAATGCTGGAGCCAGGGCCACGCCACCATGATGATCATGGGCGAGATTTGCACGCGGGGCTGTACCTTCTGCAATGTCGCCACAGGCAAGCCCAACGCGCTGGACACGTTCGAGCCGGGCCGCGTGGCCCATGCCGTGCAGCAACTGGGGCTGAACCATGTCGTCATCACCTCGGTGGACCGCGATGACCTGGAGGATGGCGGGGCCGAGCATTTTGCCCAGACCATCCGGGCGATCCGCCACCGCAGCCCCAACACGACGATTGAAATCCTGACGCCCGACTTTCTGAAATGCGCGCCTTCGGCACTGGAAAAGGTGGTCGAGGCGCGGCCCGATGTGTTCAACCACAACCTGGAAACCGTGCCGGGCCTGTACCACGAGGTGCGCCCCGGCGCGCGCTACTTCCACAGCCTGCGGTTGTTGCAGCGGGTCAAGGAACTGGACCCTGCGATGTTCACCAAATCGGGCATCATGGTGGGTCTGGGCGAAGATCGGCAGGGCGTCTTGCAGGTCATGGATGACATGCGCAGCGCCGATGTCGATTTCCTGACGGTGGGCCAATATCTGCAACCGACGCCCAAACACCACGGCGTCGTGCGCTTCATCACGCCCGATGAATTCGCGGCATATGAGTCGGCCGCCTGGGGCAAGGGATTCCTTATGGTCTCGGCGACACCTTTGACCCGTTCGTCCTATCATGCCGGCGATGACTTCGCCCGGTTGCGCGAGGCGCGGCTTATGAAACTGGGGCGATTCTAGGGCTCATCCCCAGGGTTGATCTGGTCTTGATCGCGCTCGCTTTCTGACTGAAAATAGACAAAATTTTGCCTAAATTTCTCTTGTGGGGTGGATGTTCTCTGCCGCACCCTTTATGTGTTTTCCGCTCAAGTACCTGAAATGAGTAGCTAGTTTTTCTATTAGAGCGGAGTACAGAAAATGAAAAAACTGAGCAGTCTAGTATCGGCAGCCGTCTTCATTCTCGCAGCAAATGTGGCAACAGCAGCTCAAGTCTCGCTGACCACCATTTCGGGAATCTGGAGCGCAGGCGCACTTAACAACAATGCAACCCCGACTGGCGTTGGAACCGACGTCCTCACCTGGGGCACCTCCTGGCAAGGAAACCCGCTTAGCGGGTATTCGTTCGACGCAGCACTTGCCCCCTCGCAACTGATTCAGGATCAGGCTTTCGACTTTGGCCTGTTCACCCACCGGAACTTTCCGATCCTCGGTGACTCGCTGAGCTGGGCCCGTCTGGACCTGACGTTCGATCTGATGGTTGATGGCGTTCTGCGGCCGCTGTCGGCAAGCTATCTGTTCACGCACAACGAAACCCCGAATGTCGGTAGCGGCAATTGCTGCAACGACATCGTGAACTTTGACACGCTGGCGAGTGCCTATGACTCGGTCAACATTGACGGTGTCGAATTCACCTTCAAGCTGGACGGTTTCCTTGATGCCAATGGCAAGCCGGTTTCGTTCTTCTCGACCGAAGAGAACAAGAACAATACCGCGCATCTGATCGGCCGCTTCACCACTGTGGATGACGTGCCGCCGGTTTCGCCGGTTCCGCTGCCTGCTCCGGCAATTATGCTGGGCGCGGCTTTGCTGGGTCTTGGCGCGGCCAAGAAGCGCCGCAAGGCCTGATCTGAAAACGGGTCGATAACGGACCCGGGCAAGGCCCCTGCGCGTAATGTGCAGGGGCCTTTTGCGTTCAGGCGGGGGGAATGAAGGGTTGCGAATGGCGGATGAAAACCGCCAGCGCCTCGCACCGCGCATGAAGCGCGGCAAGACGCGGATGGTCCGCCAGCCGCACCAGATCGGGATGCGCGGCTGCGGCATGGGTCAGCGACGCTGTTACTGCAATATCGGCATGGGATATGCGCGCGCCAAACCAAAAGCCGGATTCCGGGGCCTCGGCTTCCAGCACGGCCATTGTGTCGGCGATCTGGGCGCGACCGCGATCGATCAGCACTGCCGAGGGCGCGTCGTGCATCACACGGACGTAGAACAGGCCAACTGCCTTGTCTGAAATGCCCGTGGCCAATGCCATGACGCGCAGGCAGGCCCGCCGTGCGGCGCCGGTACGGGCGATCAGCGCGGTTTCGGGCGGAACAAGCTGGTCGATATGATCCAGGATGGCATAGCTTTCGATCAGCGCCTCGCCATCGTCCAGCACCAGGACCGGGACGCGGGTCAACGGGTTCAGCGGGCGGATCTTGTCGGCGTCGCTGAAAACCGACCAGGGGCGGTGTTCATAGTTCAGCCCGTATAGCGCCAGCGGAATGGCGGTGCGGCGGACAAACGGGCTGTCATACTGTCCGATCAGGATCATTGTGAGGCAACCGCCGGAATGGCCTTGAGATAGGCCGCAATGGCCCTGCGGTCACTTTCCGGCAGCTTTGCCATGTTGTCCACCACATGCGCCATATGGCCGCCAACGGTGTCGAAATCCGGCGTTGTGCCTGTCGTAAGATATTCCACGATCTCATCCTCGGACCATTTCAGCGCGCCGGGCGTGATGTTCGGGATCGTGCCCTGGCCCGAGGGGTTGGGCGCCCCGCCCAGCCATCGCGCCCTGTCCAGCCCGCCCAGCAGGTTGCGCGGGGTGTGGCATTCGCCGCAATGGGCCAGCGCCTCGACCAGATAGCGCCCGCGCTCCAGACCGGGGGTGGGGGCGTTGGTCAAGACCCAGTTCCGGTTCAGGAACAGACGCTTCCAGATGCCGACATTGCGCCGGATGTTGAAGGGAAACCCCGCCTCATGCGGTTTCGACGGCGTGGCCGAGGGCGGCAACGTGCCGATATAGGCCCAAAGGTCGGCCAGATCCTGCCCCGTCATGTGCTGATAGGCGCCATAGGGCAGGGCGGGGAACAAATGCTCGCCGGTGTTCGAAACGCCATCGCGCACCGCATGGGAAAACTGGTCCAGCGACCAGGCGCCGATGCCTGCGACCGGATCGGGCGAGATGTTGGGGGCGATGAAGGTGCCAAAGGCCGACGGAAACGCCTGGCCGCCGGTCAGAACCAGTTGCGCATCGCCCTTGGCATCGGGTGCCATGTGGCAGGATGCGCAGCCCGCCGCAGTGAAAACCATCTGGCCGCGGGCAGCATCGCCCTGAACCGAGACCAGATCCTGTGACTGTCGGACCTGAGGGGCGCTGATCAGCAGATAGGCTGCAAAGCCCACCAGCGCGATGCCCACAAAGGCGTAACCCAGACGCCGCATTCTTCATCTCCCGGTCAAATTTCAGGCATAAAGCTAGACAAACGCAACCGGAGGTAAAGCTGACTTTTTGGTCAGGTCAAAAGCGGCGGATTATCGCGGAAAGCGGTTCACTGTGGCCCAATCGGGCCAACCAAACATTCTCTCGAACCCGTATAGCACAAAACAGGCGGCCACGACACACAGAACGATGGCAACCCGCCGGGCCGATGGTGGATGGCGCGCCCAGTGCGACATCCGCAAGAACCAGCGAAACCCCGGTATCATGCCGGTGTGTCGGTAAACCGCACCTTGCCGATATAGGGCAGGTTGCGATTGCGCTGTGCAAAGTCGATCCCGTAGCCGACGACGAATTCGTCGGGAATTTCAAATCCGGTCCATGTGGCCTTGATATCGACCTCTCGGCGCGAGGGTTTGTCCAGCAGGGCGCAGACTTCCAGACGCTTGGGGTCGCGCGACAACAGCAGGTTCTTGACGTGGTGCAGGGTAAAGCCGGTGTCCACGATGTCCTCGACCACCAGAACGTCGCGCCCTGCGATCTCGCCGCGCAGGTCTTTCAGGATGCGCACCTCGCGGCTGGAATGCATGGCATCGCCATAGGACGAGGCTTCAAGGAAATCGACCTCGACGGCCAGATCGATCTCTCGGACCAGATCGGCGATGAACACGAAGCTGCCGCGCAACAGGCCCACGACGATCAACTTGTCGGTATCGCGAAAGTGGCGGGTGATGGCGGCGGCCAGCGTCTCGACCCGGGCGGCGATGGATTTCGCGCTGATCATCTGGTCGATCACATAGGGGCGGTCTGGCATTGCGGTCTCCGTCTGGCGCGTCAGCTTTGTGCGACGAATGGCCCGGTTTGAAAAGATGGAACCTTTCACCAATCTCTCCCCTTGAAACTTCGCGTTCCAAGGTCAAAAGGGCGGGAAGAGAGGTTGCGATGCCCCACCACGCCGAGACGAAGATTCTGCCCTATGCCGCCGACCAGATGTTTGCCCTGGTTGCGGATGTCGCGCGCTATCCCGAATTTCTGCCCTGGACCGCGGCGGCGCGCATCCGGTCGCGCAAACCGATCGAGGGCGGTGAGGTTATGGAGGCGGATCTGGTGATCAGCTTCAAGGTCTTTCGTGAAAGTTTCGGCAGCCGGGTGACCTTGTTGCCCGCTGAAAACCGCATCCTGACCGAATATATCGACGGGCCGTTCAAGCACCTGAAATCGGTCTGGACCTTTGCCGACCGGGCCGAAGGCGGCTGCGAGGTGGGCTTTACCGTCGATTTCGAGTTTCGCAACGCGATCCTGGGGGGCGTGATCGGGCTGGTCTTCAACGAGGCGATGCAGCGCGTGGTCCGCGCCTTCGAGGCGCGGGCAAAAGTTCTTTACGGCGCGTAGGGCGGGCGCGGTTCGCGCGTAGAATGGAAAACGGAGGTTTTCCATGCGTCTGATTGCCCTGATCCTGTGCCTGTTCCTGCCCAGCCTTGCCCAAGGGCAAAGCCTGCGGGAAATCACCTTGCCCGACGGGCGGTTCTATCTGTTCGCGCGACCTGCCGGGCAGGCAGAGGTGCCGCTGGTCGTCGCGCTGCATGGCGGCGGCGGCAACCCCGAACAGTTCGAGCGCGCCTCGCAAATTGCCGAAAAGGCGCTGGCGGCGGGCTTCGCAATTGCCCTGCCCGCCGGAACGCCCGGCCGAATGGCGCGGCTGCGCACCTGGAATGCCGGATATTGCTGTGCCGCCGCCCAGCGTCAGGGCGTGGATGACGTGGCCTTTCTGGATGCCGTGATCGCCAGCGCCGCGCAGGCCGGGGCCAGCGGGCCGGTGTTTCTGACCGGCATGTCGAACGGGGCGATGATGGCCCAGACCTATGCGGCACGGCGGGCGGGCCGTGTGGCGGGGGTGGCCAGCGTCTCGGGCACGATGGATACCCGCCGCCTGCGGGTGGGGGCGCCGGTGCCCTTGCTGCATATTCACGGCACCGCCGATCCGATGGTGCCTTATGCGGGCGGGCAGGGCGACAGCAGCCTGACGCGGGCCGATTTCTCCTCGGTCGCAGAGGTGATGGCCGATTTCCGTGCCCCCTTTGGGGCGATGGGCGAGAGCCGCAAAAGCTGGACGGCGGGCGGTTATGATTTCGTCCGCACGGCGTGGAGCACAGGCGGGCAAGAGAAGGTGGTGCTGATCACGGTCGAGGGCGGCGATCACGAGTGGCCGGGCGGTCGGCGGGCCGATGATCAGGCGCTGGACGCCAGCGACATGGCGATTGCCTTCTTCAAGGCGCAGATGCGCTAGGGCGTCATCGCCCCGGCCAGCAACTGCAAGGCGTGGTCGCGGGCGGCGCGGCGCACCTTGTCGCGGCCAAGGGCGCCGAATTCGACGGTTTCGGTCCGGGTGGCGCGGCCCTCGCGGGCGATGCCGAAACACACACGGCCCTCGGGCTTGAATTCCGATCCGCCCGGCCCGGCGATGCCGGTGATCGATACCGCCAGCGTCGCGCGTGAGTGGCGCAGCGCGCCTTCGGCCATTTCCCGCGCGATTTCCTCGGACACGGCCCCATGGGCGGCAAGGGTTTCGCGGCGAATGCCCAGCATCTCGACCTTGGCGTCATTGGAATAGGTGACGAACCCGCGTTCGAACACATCCGATGACCCCGCCACATCGGTCAGCGCCACGGCCACCATTCCGCCGGTGCAGCTTTCGGCGGTGGCGATGGTCAGCCCCCAATAGCGGGCGGCCTGAAGAAGCTGGGCAGGCGTCATTGCCCCCCCATGACGATCATCGGTATGTGGTAAATGGCGGCGGCGGCGATGGTGGCGATCCCGGCAAAAAGCCCGGCCCAAAGATCATCCAGCATCACGCCCGGCGCATCGCTGCGCGCGTCGGCGCGGCCGACAAGGCCCGGCTTCCAGATGTCGAACAGCCGGAAGAACAGAAAGGCGAACAGCGGCGCGGGCCAGGGCAGCCAGCCCTCCCACCCGCGTGCCCAAAAGGCGAGTGCGGGGAACAGCAGCGCGATCCACTGGCCCGCCACCTCATCAATCACGAATTCCGAAGGGTCGTCGCCGGGCCGGTCGCGCAGTTCGACGCCGATGGCCCAGAAACCAAGCGCGGTAACCGCGACCGTAGCCAGCACCAGAACCGGCGCGCCGAAATAACGGCAGATGCCCCAGCCCAGCAGCACCGCAACCAGCGAACCCCAGGTGCCGGGGGCAGGGCGCAGCAGACCGGCGCCGAAGAAGATGGCCAGAAGGCGCGTCATGCCGGCACCATCAGGGCGGTTGCCAGCGCGGCGATGCCTTCCTCTCGTCCGGTAAAGCCAAGCCGCTCAGACGTGGTGGCCTTGACGGAAACCCGGTGCTCCTCGACCCCCATGATCGTGGCAAGGGCGGCGCGCATCGCCTCGGCATGGGGGCCGATCTTGGGGCGTTCGCAGACCAGTGTCACATCGCAATTGGCGAGGCGGTAACCCCGACTGGCCGCAAGTTCGATGGCATGGGCCAGAAAGATCCGGCTGTCGGCGCCCTTCCACTGCGGATCGCTGGGCGGAAAGTGGCGACCGATGTCGCCCTCGGCCAGCGCGCCATAGATCGCGTCGGTCAGGGCGTGCATCCCCACATCGGCATCGGAATGGCCCAGCAGCGCCTTGTCATGCGCCACCTTCACCCCGCACAGCCAGACATGATCGCCGCCCGTAAAGGCGTGCACGTCATAGCCGTTGCCAAGCCGTATATCCATCTTAGTCACGTCCTCTCAGCAACCGCTCGGCCCGGGCGAAATCGGCGGGCCAGGTCAGCTTTATATTGTCTTCGTCGCCCTCGACGATGGCGACGTCAAGGCCTGCGGCGCGCGCCACCTCGACATCATCGGCGGCCCCCCCGCCATGGGCAAGGTGGGCGGCGAAAATTGCATCGAAGTGAAACCCTTGCGGCGTTTGTGCGCGGTAGAGGCCGCTGCGGTCGCGGGTGCCGGTGACAAGCCCGTTCTCGCCGGTCCAGAGCGCATCGCTGACGGCAACGGCGGGGGCGGCGGCGCGGTGATGGTCCAGCGCCGCAAGGACGCGGCCGATGACGGCCTGTGACACCAGGGGCCGCGCCCCATCGTGAATCAGGACGCGGGCGATGCCTTGCCCTTGCAGCGCGCGCAACCCGGCCAGAACCGAGGCGTCGCGCGTTGCCCCGCCCTCGACCAGCAGCGCATCGCCTGCAATGGCCTTGGCGCGGGGGCGGTCATCGGGGTGGATCACCAGAACCCGTGGGAAAGCGGCAAAGGCCGCAAGGCTTTGCGCCACCACGGGCCGCCCCCCCAGCATCTGCCATTGTTTGGGCAGATCGCCGCCCGCCCGGCTGCCACGGCCTGCGGCGACGATGAGGACTGCGGTATGGTGGTGCATGGCATCTCCTTTGCGTCCTTGTTATTGCCGGATTGCCCCGCTGACAATCTGGCCAAGGAGCGGGCATATTTGCACAATATTTGTGCATTGCACGGATTTCGGGCAGAAATAGTGCCGAGTTGCCTTGGCCCTGTTACTTGCACAGGGCAGAGTAGCCCAAAGGATCAGCATGACGCATGAGATTTTCGCCCTTATCCCCCGCTGCCCGGTGATTCTGGCGCCGATGACGGGGATCACCGATCTGCCGTTCCGGCAGGTGGTGGCGCGCTTTGGCGCGGGGTTGGTGGTGTCCGAGATGGTCGCCTCGGAAGAGGTGCTGCATGGCCGCCCCCTGGCGCGGGCACGGGCCGAACTGGGCTTTGGCGAAGAGGCGACGGCGGTGCAACTGGTGGGCCGCGATCCGGTTCTGATGGCCGAGGCGGCGCGCTATGCCGAAGGGCAGGGCGCACGGATTATTGACATCAACATGGGCTGCCCGG
>DDEX01000103.1 GCA_002336845.1 Rhodobacteraceae bacterium UBA1943 | reverse complement strand
TCACCGGCAGCCAGGGCACCTTCCATACCGAACAGGCCATCGCCTACGGCACGAAGATGGTCGGCGGCGTGACGCCGGGCAAGGGCGGCACGGACCATCTGGGCCTGCCGGTCTTTGACTCGGTTCATGATGCGGTGGCCAAGACGGGGGCCAATGCGAGCGTGATCTACGTTCCGCCGCCCTTTGCCGCGGATTCCATTCTGGAAGCGATTGACGCCGAAATCCCGCTGGTCGTGTGCATCACCGAGGGCATTCCGGTTCTGGACATGATGAAGGTCAAGCGCGCCCTCATCAATTCGAACACCCGGCTGATCGGGCCGAACTGCCCCGGCGTCATCACCCCCGGCGCCTGCAAGATCGGCATCATGCCGGGCCACATCCACAAGCGCGGGTCTGTCGGTGTGGTGTCGCGTTCGGGCACGCTGACCTATGAAGCGGTCAAGCAAACCTCTGACCTTGGCCTTGGCCAGTCGTCGGCGGTGGGCATCGGCGGCGACCCGATCAAGGGCACCGAGCATATCGACGTGCTGGAGATGTTCCTGGCCGACCCCGAAACCACCTCGATCATCATGATCGGCGAGATCGGTGGGTCTGCCGAAGAAGAAGCCGCGCAGTTCCTGGCCGATGAGAAAAAGCGTGGCCGCTGGAAGCCGACCGCCGGTTTCATCGCAGGCCGCACCGCGCCGAAGGGCCGCCGCATGGGCCATGCCGGTGCCATCGTGGCCGGTGGCAAGGGCGATGCGGAATCGAAGATCGAGGCGATGAAAGCCGCTGGTATCATCGTGGCCGACAGCCCGGCCCATCTGGGCGAAGCCGTGATGAAGGCGATCAAGGGCTGATCATGGGACCGGCGCAAGCCATAAGGACTTGTTTGCGCAAGTCCTTCCAGTTCTCCGGGCGGGCCTCCCGCTCGGAGTATTGGTGGTTTGCGGCTTTTGTCGCCGTGCTGACGGCGCTTACCCCTGCGATAGTGCTGGAACCCAGCGGCCACCTGACACTGACCGCGCTTGCTGGCCTGATCTTTCTGATACCGGGGCTTTCTGCCGGATCGCGGCGGTTTCAGGACGTGGGCCGGTCGCGCTGGCTGTTTCTGGCTCTTACTGCCGCGACGAGCATCGGCTTCTCGCTTTCTTTCGACCTGCGGACAGTCAAATACTACGAAGTGACGGCTCCGCAATTGCTCGGCTTTGCCGCAACCTGGTTTGCCGGTCTGTGGGTGTTCAGCATCCTGATCGACAACCCGACCCCCGGCCCCAATTCCTACGGTCCCAACCCCCTTGAGGTGACAAAATGACCGAACAATCCCCCAACTCGCAATTCCATGCCTCGTCGTTCCTGCAAGGGGCGAATGCGGATTACATCGACCAGTTGCAGGCGCGCTATGCCGCCGATCCGGCATCGGTCGATGCCCAATGGGCCGAGTTCTTCCGCGCCCTTGGCGATACCGAGGTGGATGCCAAGCGGCAGGCCGAGGGGCCAAGCTGGGCGCGTGCCGACTGGCCGCCCGTGCCGAATGACGATCTGACCGCCGCGCTGACCGGCGAATGGCCCGCCGCCAAGGTGGATGCCAAGGCCGCCGCCAAGAAGATCACCGAAAAGGCCGCCGAACAGGGCGTTGCCATCAGCCAGGACCAGATCCAGCGCGCCGTGCTGGACAGCATCCGCGCCATCATGCTGATCCGCGCCTATCGTATCCGGGGCCATCTGGCCGCCGACCTTGATCCGCTGGGCATGACCGACCGGGGCCACCATCCGGAACTGGACCCGGCCTCCTACGGCTTTACCGAAGCCGACATGGACCGCCCGATCTTCATCGACAACGTGCTGGGCCTGACCCATGCCTCGATGCGCCAGATTGTCGAGATCGTGAAGCGCACCTATTGCGGCACCTTTGCCCTGCAATACATGCACATTTCCGACCCCGAGCAGGCGGCCTGGCTGAAGGAACGCATCGAAGGCTATGGCAAGGAAATCGCCTTCACCCGCGAGGGTCGCAAGGCGATCCTGAACAAGCTGGTCGAGGCCGAGGGCTACGAAAAGTTCCTGCATGTCAAATACATGGGCACCAAGCGGTTCGGCCTAGATGGGGGCGAGGCGCTGATCCCGGCGATGGAGCAGATCATCAAGCGGGGCGGCAACCTTGGCGTCAAGGAAATCGTCATCGGGATGCCGCACCGCGGGCGCCTGAACATCCTTGCCAACGTGATGCAGAAACCCTATCGCGCGATCTTCAACGAATTCCAGGGCGGCAGCTACAAGCCCGAGGATGTGGATGGTTCGGGCGATGTGAAGTATCACCTCGGCGCCTCATCGGACCGCACCTTTGACGGCCATACCGTCCACCTGTCGCTGACCGCCAACCCCAGCCATCTGGAGGCGGTGAACCCCGTGGTTCTGGGCAAGGTCCGCGCCAAGCAGGACCAGTTCGGCGACAATGTGGACCGGACAAGCGTGCTGCCGATCCTGCTGCACGGCGATGCCGCCTTTGCGGGCCAGGGCGTTGTGGCCGAATGTCTGCAATTGTCGGGCATCAAGGGGCACCGCACCGGGGGCTGCATTCATATCGTGGTGAACAACCAGATCGGTTTCACCACCGCGCCGCACTTCAGCCGCACCTCGCCCTATCCGACCGATATCGCCCTGATGGTCGAGGCGCCGA
>DDEX01000024.1 GCA_002336845.1 Rhodobacteraceae bacterium UBA1943 | reverse complement strand
GCCTGATCATCACCGGCCTGCGCACTGCCCTGAGCGGTGCGGGCCACCGCGCCAGCACCACAGTGGCCGACGCAACCCTTGCCGCCCTGCGCCCCGAACCCGTTGCGCCGCGCGTCTATCAGATGGACCGCCCGACGCAGCAAACTTTCGCACGCGCCACGCAGTGGCAGGCCCCCCACCCCCCGATGCCCGGCTTTGCCGAGGCCCCCGCCGCGCGGGCCGAACCTGCCCCCCTCGCCGACACCAATGCCCCCCTTGGCGCCGCCCGCGCGCAGGTGCATGAGAATTACATCATCGCCCAGACCGCCACCGGCATGGTCATCGTCGATCAGCACGCCGCCCACGAACGCCTGGTCTATGAACGGCTGAAACGCCAGATGGCCGAAACCGGCATCAAGGCGCAGGCGCTGCTGATTCCGGAAATCGTCGAACTGTCGCCGCCAGACGCCGCGCTGCTGCTGGGCCACGCCGAGGCGCTGCGCAACCTTGGCCTGACCGTCGAACCCTTCGGCGGCAGTGCGGTTGCCGTGCGCGAAACCCCCGCCATCCTTGGCGCCGTGCCCGCGGCCGCCCTGCTGCGCGACGTGCTGGACGAATTGGCCGACCTTGGCCGCAGCGACCTGTTGCAAGCGAAGATCGAGGCGATCCTGTCGCGCATGGCCTGCCACGGCTCCATCCGCTCGGGCCGCCAGATGCGCCCCGAGGAGATGAACGCCCTGTTACGAGAGATGGAGGCCACCCCCCATTCCGGCCAGTGCAACCACGGCCGCCCCACCTATGTGGAACTGAAACTCCACGATATTGAACGGCTGTTCGGACGCAGATGATCACCCTTTTCGGCCAGACCTACCCGTGGAACGCGCCCGAGGTTCTGCTCCTCGCCGGGGCCGCCCTTGCCGTTCTGATCCTACTGTTCCTCATCCTGCGCGCCGCCGGGCGCAGCGCGCAGGCAGCCGCCCCTTTGATGCGCGAAATCGGCTGGCTGTCGAGCCGGGTGCAGGGCCTGTCGGACGGGCAGGAACGTCTTGCAGGGGGCCTTCACCATGTCAGCGAAAATCAGGCGGTCAGCCAGTCGGCAATGCTGCAACTGATGGAAACCCGCCTTGCCGAGGTGCAGCGCCAGATGAATGAGGCGCTGCACGGCACCTCGACCCGCACCGCCCGCAGCCTTGGCGAATTGCAGCAGCGGCTTGAGACCATCGACAAGGCGCAGGAGAAGATCGAGAAACTATCGGGCAACGTATTGTCGCTGCAAGACATCCTGTCGAACAAGCAGACGCGCGGTGCCTTTGGCGAAATCCAGCTTCATGACATCGTGCAAAAGGCGTTGCCCGCCGACGCCTATACGATGCAGGCCACGCTTTCCAACGGCAAGCGCGCCGACTGCCTTGTCCACCTGCCGAACCCGCCCGGCCCCATCGTCATCGACGCGAAATTCCCGCTGGAGGCCTATGAGGCCATCCGCCGCGCCGACAGCCCCCGCATGGCGCAAGAGGCCGCAACGCTGATGCGCGGTGCAGTGCGCGCCCATATCAGGGCTATTTCGGAGAAGTATGTCCTTGAGGGCGAGACGGCGGACGGCGCGCTGATGTTCCTGCCTTCGGAAGCGGTCTATGCCGAACTGCACGCCAATTTCCCCGAACTGGTGCGCGAGGGCTTTGCGGCAAGGGTCTGGATCGTCTCGCCCACCACCTGCATGGCCACGCTGAACACCATGCGCGCTGTGCTGAAGGATGCCCGGATGCGCGAACAGGCGGGGGCCATCCGCAAGGAACTCGCCGCCCTTTACACCGATGTCACCCGGCTGGGTGAACGGGTTGGCAACCTTGACCGCCATTTCGGCCAGGCCGCCAAGGATCTGGAGGAAATCCGCATTTCGTCGGACAACGCCAGCCGCCGCGCCCGCCGTCTGGATAACTTCGATTTCGAGGAACTGGCCCCGGAAACCGCACCCCAGATCGGGCCACAAGTCGGACCGCAGGCCGCCGAATGATCCGCCATCTCACCGACGCCGATTTCCGCACGATGCCTTGGGCCAATGGCAAGGGCGTGACCATTGAACTGGCCCGCGCCGACGGGCCGAAAGGAATGCTCTGGCGCCTGTCGCGCGCCTCGGTCGTGGAAAACGGCCCCTTCTCGATCTTCCCCGAAATCGAGCGCAACCTGACCGTCCTGACAGGCCCTGGCTTTGACCTGACCGGCGATGGCATCGCGCTGCACGCCCGCGCATTTGCCCCCGTGGCTTTTCCCGGCGATGTGCCAGTCATCGCCACCCGCGTCACCGCCCCTTCGGACGATTTCAACGTCATGACCGCCCGGCACCTGCCCCGCCCGCAGGTTCAGGTGATCGCCACGGCGCAAACCCTGACGCCGCCCGCGAACACCCTGCTGGCGGTTTACGCAGCAAAGGCCAATACCCTGACGCTGACCGATCAGCCCCTGGTCGTCACACCGCAAGAGCCCTTGCTGGCCGTCCTGCTGCGCCTGTCTCCTGCCGGCTGATTTCGTCCGACCATGGCCCTGCGCCAGCCAGATCGCTTGCGCGACTCCCGCCCTGTGGCCAAGGTCGTTCCATCCCCGACTGGTGCCCTCCTGTCCCCGGTGTGGGGAAGGGGGCACCCGTCAACAAGAAAGGCAACGCCCATGTCCCTTGCGAAAAACACCATCTGCCTGTGGTTCGACAAGGACGCAGAGGCTGCGGCCCGGTTTTACGCCGCAACCTTCCCCGACAGCCATGTCATCGCCGTCCGCCGCGCACCGGGTGATTACCCCTCTGGCAAGGCCGGTGACGTGCTGACCGTGGAATTCACCGTCTGCGGCATCGCCTGTCTTGGCCTGAACGGCGGACCGGCCTTTCCGCAGACCGAGGCGTTTTCCTTCCAGATCGCCACCGAGGATCAGGCCGAGACCGACCGTTACTGGCACGCCATCACCGGCAACGGCGGGCAGGAAAGCGCCTGCGGCTGGTGCAAGGACAAATGGGGCCTCAACTGGCAAATCACGCCGCGCACCCTGACCGAGGCGATGGCGGCAGGCGGTGAAGAGGCCAAACGCGCCTTCACCGCCATGATGACCATGGGCAAGATCGACGTGGCCGCCATTGATGCGGCCCGCCGCGGCTGATCCATAGGGTGCGTGCTTCGCACAGGCCACCCTTTGCAGCCGCATGATGAAACAGCATTGGCCAACGCGCTGAATGCTGTTTCAGACGCGAAATCACACCCCGGTCGTCTCCAGGCAAGCCATGAAGAAGCCGTCCATACCGCCCCGGTCGGCCCAGTAATCCGGCCGCAGCCGCAGCCCGCCCTCGGGCGTGATCCAGCCCGGCTCGATCCCTGCCAGATCGGGCCGCCGGACGCGCAGCCCCCGATGCCGGGCAAGAACGGCCGCAAGCTGCCCCTCGCCCTCCTCTGGCAGCAGCGAGCATGTCACATAGACAAGCCGTCCCCCCGGTTTCAGCCATGCAAAGGCCCGGTCCAGAAGCCGGGCCTGCAAATCCACCAACCCCGCAACCTCGGATCCATCCTTCACGAAGGGCAGATCCGGATGCCGCCGGATCGTGCCCGTCGCCGAACAGGGGGCATCCAGCAAGATCGCATCAAAGGGGGCATCAGGCTGCCATTCCAGCGCGTCCGCCACAACAACCCGCGCCGACAGCCCGGTACGGGCCAGATTGTCCCGCAGCCGCCCCAGCCGCGCCCCGGAAATATCCAGGGCCACCACCTCGGCCCCGGCGGCGGCCAATTGCAGCGTCTTGCCCCCCGGTGCGGCACAAAGGTCCAACACCCGTTGCCCTGTGACATTGCCCAAAAGAGGCACCGCCAGCGCGGCGGCGGCATCCTGCACCCACCAACCGCCTTCGGCATAGCCCGGCAGGGCCGAAACCTGCCCCGCATAGGTCAACCGCAAACTGCCCGTCGGCAATGCCAGCCCCTCGGGCTGCGCGAACCCCGCGCGCAAGGTCAGGTCAACTGGCGCGGGCGCGGCCTGAACCGCCTCCATCGCCGCCACAGCCTCACGTCCCCAGGCATGAACCAGCGGCTGGCGCAGCCAGCGCGGCATCTTCTGCACCGGGCCCGGCAGCGGACCGGGTGGCACCTGCCGCAACACGGCATTCACCAACCCGGCCTGATGCTGGGTCTTTTTTCCCGCCCGGGCCAGACCGACGCAGGCGTTCACCACGCCATGTGGTGCGGCGCCTGCCGCCATCTCGATCACGCCCAATCTCAGGATGTTAAGAACAGTCAACGGCGGTGCCTTGCGCATGAACCCGCCCAAGAGCCGGTCCACCGGCTCGACCGATCGCAGCACAGCCAGGGCCAGCCGCTGCGCCCGCGCCCGCTCTGGTCCCGACAGCGCGGCCAAAGGCCCGTCCTCGCCGGTCAACTGGGCCAGCATCGCACCATCCCCCAGCACATTGTCCAGCAATGCAACCGCGGCGGCGCGGGTCGAATCTTTTCGGGGGTCAGACTTGCCGTGTTCCATGATCCGCGCCTATATCCGCTTGTCCGCCAAAGGAATAGTCCATGACCGATCAACGCCCCGACTTGCCCCCTGCGGCCCAGCGTGCGCTGGCCGAAGCGGAAGAACGCCGCAAGGCCGCAAAGGCTGAGACGCTGCCAAAGGAATGGGGCGGACGCGATGGGCCGGAACCAGTGCGCTATGGCGATTGGGAAAAAAAGGGCCTCGCCATCGACTTTTGACACCGCAGCGGGGGTTTTACCCCCCCCCGCACCCCGCCGGCTTACAGCCCCAGAACATCCATCATGTCATAGCGACCGGGCTTTTGCCCCTGCCCCCACAGCGCCGCCCGCAGCGCACCCCGCGCAAAGATGCCCCGGTCGGTCGCCACATGGCGCAGGATGATCCGCTCTCCGTCGCCTGCGAACAGCACGTCATGTTCGCCCACGATATCGCCGCCCCGGATTGAGGAAAAGCCGATGGTGCCGCGTTCACGCGCACCGGTGATGCCATCGCGGCCCGAGACCCGCGCCTCGTCCAGCGCCACGCCACGCCCTTCGGCGGCGGCCTGCCCCAGCATCAGCGCGGTGCCCGAGGGCGCGTCAACCTTCATCCGGTGGTGCGCCTCGATCACTTCGATGTCCCAGTCGGCGTCCAGCGCCTGTGCCACCTTGCGGGTCAGACCGACCAGAAGATTGATACCAAGGCCCATGTTACCGGCCTGCACCACCACGGCGTGGCGCGCGGCGGCGTCAATCCGGGCGTGGTGTTCCGCCTCGAGCCCTGTGGTGCCGATGACATGCACGGCTCGGGCCTGGGCGGCCAGTGCTGCAAACTCCGCCGTGGCAGAGGGCGCCGTGAAATCAATCACCGCCTGCGCCTTGGCAAAAGCCTCCAGCGGGTCATCGGTGACGGTCACGCCCAGCGCAGCCCCGCCCATCGCCTGGCCCACATCCTGCCCCACCCAGGGGTTGCCCGTGCGCTCCACGCAACCCACCAGCCGCGCCTTGTCCGAAGCCAGAACAGTCTTGACCAGCATCTGCCCCATCCGGCCCGACGCCCCGGTGATCACAATTCCCGGCAGTTCCGACATGGTTTCCGGCATGGTGCCCTCCTGCAATTCGTAACGGGTTTAGCGGCATTCCCGCAGGGCCGGAAGCCCGCCGTTGCGGGCGGGACCAAAAGAGCTTATCTGCCCTGCATGGGCAAAAAGACTTTCAACACGGGCGAAGGCCCGTCGCAGCGGCAGCTTCGGGTCGGCGAACTTATTCGCCGCACCTTGTCTGACATCCTGAACCGGGGCGACATCCACGACCCCGACCTGAACCGCATGTCGATCACTGTGGGCGAGGTGCGCTGCTCGCCCGACCTCAAGGTGGCAACGGCCTATGTCATGCCGCTGATGGGCTCGGTTCCGGTTGAGGATGCGATTGCCGCCCTTGCCCGCAACAGGGCCGAGTTGCGCCACCGCATCGGGGCGGGAATGACGCTGAAATACACCCCGGACCTGCGGTTTCGCCCGGATGAGACCTTTGATCGGCTGGATGAAACGCGGCGGCTGTTTGCCGACCCCTCGGTACAGCGCGACCTTGCCGGAGACGAGCCTTCGGAAGATGACGAGGCTTAGGCTGCTCGCCCTTTTTCTGGCGATTATGCCCCTCCCGGCATCGGCCCTGACCTGCGCGACCGACAGTTTTGACGGAGCGTCCTTTACCGCCTGCACGGTGACGCCCGCCGATGACCTTCGATTGTATCTGGATGGCCCGTCAGGCATTTACGGCAACTTTGCCGCGCTTGCGACCGATCTGGACGAACAGGGGCTGTTGCTGGAATTCGCCATGAATGCGGGGATGTATGACAAGGCGCAGGCCCCTATCGGGCTGTTCATCGCTGGCGGCAAGCAACGATTTCCCATCGTGACCGAAGATGGCCCGGGCAATTTCGGAATGCTGCCCAACGGCGTCTTTTGCGCGGGCGGCGGGCGTCCCTTCTCGGTGATTGAATCGCGCCGCTTTGCCGCGCAACCACCCGCCTGCAATCTGGCCACGCAATCGGGGCCGATGCTGGTGATCGACGGCAAGCTGCATCCGCGCTTCATTCCGGGATCGGATTCGCTGAACTATCGCAACGGCGTCGGCGTCAGCGCCGACGGGCAGCGGGCCATGTTCGTCATCTCAGATGATCGGGTGAACTTTGACACCTTTGGCCGCTATTTCCGCGATCGGCTGGGGGTAGATCAGGCGCTTTACCTTGACGGCTCGATCTCTCGGCTATACGCGCCCGCGATCGGCCGGAACGACTTTGGCTGGCCCCTTGGGCCGATCATCGCAGTTGTCCGGCCCAAAGAGTAAGCCCAGGGAGCTTGTCATGGCACGCGTGAAAAAGGGCCGCCCGGTTTCGGGCTGGCTGGTGGTGGACAAGCCTGCGGGCGTGACCTCGACCGCGGTGGTGAACAAGGTGAAATGGGCGCTTTCGGCGCAAAAGGCGGGCCATGCCGGCACGCTGGACCCGGCCGCAACCGGCGTGCTGGCCGTGGCGCTGGGAGAGGCCACCAAAACCGTGCCTTACATCACCGACGCGCTGAAATGCTATCGCTTCGTCGTGACTTTCGGGGCCGCCACGACCACGGATGATGCCGAGGGCGAAGTGGTCGAGACCCGCCCCGAGCGCCCGAGCGATGCCCAGATTGCTGCCGCCCTGCCCGCCTTTCGCGGCGATATCCTGCAAGTGCCGCCGCAGTTTTCCGCCGTGAAGGTCGAGGGCGAGCGCGCCTATGACCTTGCCCGCGAGGGAGTGGAAATGGATCTGGTCGCCCGCCCCCTGTGGGTCGAGCGGCTGGAGGTGATTGCCCGGCCCGATACCGACCATGTGGAGCTGGAGATGGTCTGCGGCAAGGGCGGATATGTGCGGTCCATCGCGCGCGATCTGGGACGGGCACTGGGGTGCCTTGGCCATGTGCAGTGGCTGCGCCGCGAATGGTCCGGCCCGTTTCGGGCCAGTGATGGCCTGAGCATGGACGACATCGAACGCATGGCGAAATCGGACGCGCTGGACGGCCATTTGAAACCGCTGGAGCTGGGTCTGGCCGACTTGCCGCAATTGCCCGCCACCCCAGAAGGCGCGGTGCGGTTGAAGAACGGCAACCCCGGCATGGTGATTTCCTCCACCGCGCAATATGGCGACGAGGCCTGGGCCAGCTATCACGGTAAGCCGGTGGCGGTGGGCATCTACAAGGCCGGGGAATTGCACCCCAGCCGGGTGTTCAATCTGGATTAGCCTTCGATCCGGCTCGCCAGTGCCGCCGTCGCGTTGAAAACGCCAAGGATACCCGCAGTGGCGGGCAGCGGCGATTCGGTCACCAGCACCACGTCATCGGCGTGAACATGGAACGACCGGGCGGCAAACAGCCCCTCGCCGGTGGACAGGTCGAAGGCAAAGATCACCTCGCGCCGGTTCGGGCCAGACCCGTCGCGGCGCAGCGCCTTGTTGCCATATTTGCGCAAGACCAGCACGCCCGCCGGGTCGGCCCGCGCCTCGGACAGGCCAGCGGCAAGCGAAAGCGCCTCCAGCAAGGTATGGCTTTGCTTTTCAAAGAAAACCGTGCGCTCTACCCCTGCTGCGCCCAGCACGACGATGCTGCGTGGATCTTCCTCGACCACCACACGATCCCCGCCGCGCATCAGGATGTCGCGTGACGGGTCACGATAAAGATCCTTGGCCAGAACGGCATAGGCCGCGCCGCCGCGTTGCAGACGCACGACCGGGTTGCGCAGGCCTGGCGGAATGCCGCCGCCTTCGGCCAGCAGGCTGAGGATGCTAACGCCTTGCGTCGCCACGGGGTAGCGGCCGGGCTTTTGCACGCCAGCCACCAGGTCGATCGCATTCTGCCCGCCTCCCGCAACGGCAAGCTGCACCTGCGCCGAAGGGGCGATAGCGGCCAGCCTTTGCTGAATCTGCGCGCGGGCGTCTTCGGGGTTCAGCCCGGCAACCTTGATGGTTTCGACATAGGGCACGAACACATTGCCATCGGGCGCCACCGTCAGTTCGGTCAACTGCGCCGCGCGCTGTTCAACCGTGGTTAGAAGCGAGTTTTCCTGTGGATCCCAGATCGTGACATGCAGCACATCGCCGGGCCGGATGGCGCGCGATACCTGCGCCTGCCCCTTGCCGGGCCAGCCAAAGCCAACGGATGTGCCGGTGGCCGGCCAGTGTTCCACAGCGGCCAGATTGGCCTGGCCCACACGGATAACCTGATAGATCGCAGCGGACTTTTGCGCGGCGGCATCGCCGATCACCTGGCGCTTAAGCGCAGCACCCCGCGGGGCCGCACAACCGCCGATCAGTGACAGGGCCAGTACAGCCCCCAGAACGCGCCCTGCCCGATTCACTGCCCGCCCTCGTTTTATTCAGATTATTGGCGATGTTACGCTGTTGTCAGTGCGTTCTTCGTTATCCGAAGGGGCGATGCGATTCAACTATCGCGCGACTGGGCCTGCAAGATTGCCGCACGCCTGCGATGGACAAGCCACAGGCCCGCGCCCAGCGCCATCACAACAAGCAGCGTGGCTGAGCCGTAGGACAGCCAGCCGGCCAGCTTTTCATGCGCCCGCCCGAACAGATAGCCCAGCACGAAAAGGGTCAGCGTTTTCGGAATCGAGGCCAAGGTATTCAGCACGATGAACCGCCCCAGCCCAACGCGCGCCACCCCCGCCGCTATCAGCACGGCAAAACCTGCCGCATGGGTCAGTTTGCCAAGAACCAGCAGGCGCGCATCGTTCTGCCGTATCGCGCGGACCAAAGGCACCATCCGCTCTCGCGGCACGCGAAGGCGTGGGCCGATCAGGGGCAGTCGGTCCAGCCTTAGCCCGCGCCCCGCCGCATAAAGCAGGCAGTCACCTGCCACATCTGCCACCACAAGGCAGATAACCGCCGGGACGGAGGACAAAAGGCCCAATGACACCAGCCAGCCGGCGATGATCGTGACCATTGGCCCCTCGATCACGCCAAGCGGAGCCAGAACCCACAACCCGTGGGTGGCGATCTGGTGGACGATCTCGGCTCCGGTGGTCATGGGACGATGATCAGCGGGTAGGGCAAGGGCGCAACATAGCTGTGACCTACGGCCCGGCGCAGCCAGGGGCAACCGCCCTTATGGCACCAGATCGTAAAGCTGGCTGCCCAGTTGCAGCCAGATCGCATCCTGCCCCGCGCCATCGACCAGCGCCCAGACGATCTGACCCGTGGGTTTGTAGATCACAAATGCCTCTGCCACATCTGCCTGCCCGGCAGCGGTGCCATTCGCATCCGAGGTATAGGCATAGTTGACCTGGAACTGATCTGCACGCGCGCCCGGCTGGCCAAACAATAGCCGGTCGCCCTCTGTCCCCGAATAATCCTGTATCCAGTCAGAGCCATGGTCGGGAATGCCAAGGTGATAAAAACGGTCTGCACCCGCGCCGCCGTTCAGCCGGTCATTGCCGAAGCCGCCGTTGATCCAGTCATCACCGTCATTGCCAAAGATCACATCGGCACCCGGGCCGCCCGACAGCACGTCATTCCCTTCGTTAGCGATCAGCGTGTCCGCCCCCGGTCCGCCCTCCAGCGTATCATTCCCCAGACCGCCCGATTGCGAATCATTCCCGCCGCCGCCGTAAAGCTGGTCATTGCCCGCGCCGCCATAGATCACATCGCGCAGATCGCCCTCGTCCGGCCCGCCATAAAGCGCATCGTCCCCGTCGCCCCCATCCAGCGTGTCGCCGCCAAGGCCGCCGTAAAGCGTGTCATTGCCCCCCTCGCCGCGCAGCACGTCATTGCCGTCATCCCCCCAGAGCTGATCATGCCCCGCGCCGCCCAGAAGGCTGTCGGCGCCAGGGCCACCGTGCAACTGATCATCGCCATCGCCGCCCAGGACCGTATCGTTTCCTGCATCGGCCCACAGGGTATCATTGCCGCCCAAACCATCGATATGATCAGCGCCGGTCGTGCCCTGCAACAGATCGTGGCTATCGGTTCCCTCGCCGCCAAGGCCGGTTTGCAGCACCCCGCCGCGCATCCGCCAGACCCAAAGCCCGGTCAACCCGGTGTTCCCTGCCACCTGATCAAGCAGGGCAAGGTCCGTGCCCGGCAACACCTGAACCGACGTCAGACCCGGCGCGGCCAGCATCGCCCTTGCCCCCGTATCGTCCGGCGCGGTGCCGTTGGTCCAGCCCACAAGCTCATAGCGGAACACGATGTCGAAATCGCCACCGCCCCGGTCATAAAGCTGCAACTGCACCCGGTTCGGGGCAGAGGTGTCGCGGCGGTAAACCCCCACCATATCCCAGGTAACGGTCAGGCAATCGCTGGCCATATCCAGATCGACATGGATCTGGCCACTTTCCACCCCCTCACCACGCAATCGGGTATCGGCATCGCCCCAAAAGGGCGCGATCAGGTTGGCGTTGGGCTGGGCATTGCTGATCGTGGGATAGGCAGTGAACGCCGCCCCAAGCGAAACCGTGCCATTGGTGTTCACCCAGATATCGGTGGCTGCGATGGGCTGGCCGAAATAGTTCAGCCCGGCCTCGAACACGGCCGAGGCGTCAAGACGCAGTGCAGTGTCGTCGCCCCGGTCAACCGCGACCTCGCCATACCCCGCGCTGCCGCCAAGGCCGGTCACGGCGGTTCCGGTGCCAGTGATCGTGCCCATGGCCGGCCCCCCAATCGGATCGATCTTGCGCCAAATCCGTTATGCAATGCTGAATCTTCACCGAAATCACAGCCTGCCTCTGGTCTGGGGCGTGTCGGCTTCCCAGATCGGATGAAAAGTGGGGGCGGAATGCGCAGGCGGCAGGTTTTGGCAGGGGGGGCTGTGTTGGGCGGTCTGGCCGCGACAATGGCGCTATGGCCTGCCCCGACGCCAGCGCTTCCCCGGCTTGTCCCGCCGGAGGGGCCGCTTGCAACCTATCATCTGGGCCATAGTCTTGTCGGCCGCGACATGCCCGCGATGCTGGCGCAGATGGCAGGGCATCACCACGCCAGCCAGTTGGGCTGGGGTGCTTCGCTGGCGCAGCACCGGCAGGGCGATGTGCCGGGTTTTGAGGTCGAGAATGCCCATCCGGCGTATCGCCCTGTGACAAATGCCTTGGCCACGGGCCAGTATGATGCCCTGATTGTGACCGAGATGGTCGAGCTGCGCGACGCCCTGCGCTGGCACGACAGTGCTGCGCATCTGGCACATTGGGCGGCAGAGGCCCGCGCAGGCAATCCGGCGATACGGGTGTTCCTGTATGAAACCTGGCACCGGCTGGATGATCCAGCGGGCTGGCTGGCCCGGATCGACGGCGATTTGCAGGCCCTGTGGCTGGACCGGCTGCTTTATCCCGCCTCGCGCGAGGCCGGACCGATTTACCTGATTCCGGGCGGGCAGGTGATGGCCGCCGCCGTGCGGGCAATCGAGGCAGGCCAGGTGCCCGGCCTGTCAGATAGACGACAGCTTTTCACCATCGGGCCGGATGGTCGCCCAGATACAATTCATTTCAACGATCTGGGCGCCTGGCTGATGGCCTTGACGCATTATGCCGTGCTCTATCAGCGCCCGCCCCTTGGCCTGCAAAACCGCCTTTTCCGTGCCGATGGCACGGCGGCAGATTCGGTATCCGACGCGGCGGCTGCGGTGCTGCAACAGGTGGTCTGGCAGACCGTGACCCGTTATCCTGCCACCGGCATGGCGGCAGCGGTCGGATGATATGGGTTTCGTGAGTCTTCTGTTTCAGGTTCTGTTCATCGGCCACAGCCTTGTCGGCCCCAACCTGCCCGATCTGGTCGAGGCAGCCTTGGAACAGATGTCGGGCTCAACCGTGGTCGAGGCGCAGGTGATCAACGGTGCCTCGCTGGCCTATAACTGGGACCATTCGCAGGACGCCGAAGGTATCGACGGCCGTGCAAGGCTGGCGCGTGGCGGGGTGGACGCGCTGGTCCTGACCGAAGCGCAGCCGATTGCGGTGCAGGAAGGCAGCGCCGAACTGGTTGCCCGTTTTGCTGCGCTTGCGCGACAGTCGAACCCAGGGGTCAAGGTGTTCCTGTATGAAACCTGGCCAAGCCTCGCCTCTGGTCCCGGCGTGGTGATTGCAGGCGACCCGGATGCTGGAACGCCCTGGGCCGAGCGCGTGAAGACCGAGCTTGCCCTGTGGGAAGGTATCGCTGCCGAGGCCAGCGCCAAGGGCGTGCCTGTCACCGTTATTCCGGCCGGGCAGGCGATGCTGGCACTGTCACAAGAAATGGCGAAAGGCAGGGTTCCGGCGCTGACCGACCTGCGGCAGGTCTTCACCGACGACATGCATCCCAACGGCAAGGGCCTGTATTTCCTGGCCATGGTGCAGGCAGCGGCAATCTCCGGCACCTCGCCCGAAGGCTTGCCCGCAAAGCTGACGCGCAACTGGCTGTCGCGCGAGGCGGTCCTGACCGACGAACAGGCGCGCGCCTTTCAGCGTATCGCCTGGGGCGTGGTTTCCGCCTATCGCCCCAAGGTTACCACCCCGGCCACGCCCGCGCCCCTGACCGGGGTCACGAACCCCAACCTTGCCCTGGGTCTGGCGGGGGTGAATGACTGGTCGGTGCAGCAGCCGTTTCTGGACATTATGAAGACCGCCCGGCCCTGGGTAGGCCATCTGCCCGACCAATGGGGCGGCTGGACGCATGACGACCTTGCCGTCAGGGGCTATCTGGACGCCAACGGCTGGCCCAAGGCGATGCCGCCAGAGCTGACCGGGATCACCACGCTGATCCTGACCGACCTGCCCGATGATGCGGGGGGCGTGGCCGGGCGCTATGTGCTGACCTGGCTGGGCGACGGCACGCTGAAGGTGGATGGCCGGGCGCGAATTTCCAGCGCCACGCCGGGGCGGATAGTGTTCGACTATTCACCCGGAGAGGGTGCCGTTCTGCTGACGATCACCGCGACCGAGCCGGCGAACCCCATCCGCAACATCCGCGTGGTACGCGAAGACCGCGAGGGGCTTCTGGCGCAGGGCCAGATCTTCAACCCCGACTGGCTGGCGCGAATTCGGGGGGCGAAAATGGTGCGGTTCATGGACTGGGGCCTGACCAACGACAGCATGGTCACCACCCCCGCCAGCCGGGCGCATGTGGGCGATTACACCTGGGCACGCGTCGGGGTGCCGCCAGAGATCATGGTAGCCTTGGCCAATGAACTGGGCGCCGATGCCTGGTTCAACATTCCCCATATGGCGGACGATGCACTGATCGCGGAATGGGCGCGGCTTGCCCATGACGGGCTGAAACCGGGGTTGCGTGCCTGGGTGGAATATTCCAACGAAGTCTGGAACTGGCAATTCGGTCAGGCCAAATGGGCCGAGACGCAGGGCAAGGCGCGCTGGGGCCAGGACCAGACCTGGGTACAATTCTACGCCTTGCGCGCATCACAAATGGCGGACATCTGGGCCAAGGCCTTTGCCGACGATCCCGCGCGGCTGGTGCGGGTGGTGGCGGTGCAGACCGGATGGCTGGGGCTGGAGGATCAGATCCTGAATGCCCCTCTGGTTCTTGCCGAGGGCGGCAAGCCCCCGGCCAGCCATTTCGATGCCTATGCAGTGACCGGCTATTTCTCGGCCATGCTGGGGGCGGATGGCAAGGTGGCGGTGGTGCGCAACTGGCTGGCTCGGTCACGCGACGCGGACCCCGACCATCCCTACGCGCTGGCCAATACGCTGGCCGCGCAAGAGCTGCGCGACGGCTCGGTTACCGGCGATCCGACCGATACCTTGCATACCCTTCTGCAAGAAACCCTGCCCTATCACGCCGAAGTGGCAAAGGCTGCGAAGCTGCGGCTGGTGATGTATGAAGGCGGTACGCATGTGGTGGGCTTTGGCGGGCAGATCGAGGATCAGGAGTTGACCGATTTCTTCACCCAGTTGAACTATTCCCCTGAAATGGCTGGTCTTTATGGGGAGCTGATGGAAGGCTGGGCCAAGCTGACCGATGCGCCGTTCAACGCTTTTGTCGATGTGCTCAAGGCGGACAAATGGGGAAGCTGGGGTGCACTGCGCCACCTGACTGACGACAACCCGCGCTGGCGGGCGATTGCGGGGCGGTGCCCGAAATGCTGAGCGTGATCATCCCCGCCTCGAACGAAGAGGGCTATATCGCCGATTGCCTGATGGCCCTGTTTGCCAGCACCCCTGTGCCCGGCGGGGCCGAGGCGGTGGTGGTGGCCAATGGCTGCCGCGATGCCACGGCTGACCGCGCGCGCGCCATGGCTGCGGCAGCAGAGTCGGCGGGCTGGGGGCTGGCGGTGCTGGACCTGCCGCAGGGCGGCAAGCCCAATGCGCTGAACCATGGCGACCGCGCGGCCCAAGGCGCGTTGCGGGCCTATCTGGATGCCGATGTTCTGGTCAGCCCTGATTTGATGACCGAGATCGTTGCGGCGCTTGGCACGCCAGTGCCGCGCTATATCACCGGCACCGCCCGCATTCCGCGTGCCAAAAGCGCCGTAACCCGCGCTTATGCCCGGCTGTGGCAGCGCCTGCCCTTCGCGCAGTCCACGGCGCCGGGCTATGGGCTGTTCGCGGTCAACGCGGAGGGGCGGGCGCGCTGGGGCGACTTTCCGGCCATCATTTCTGACGATACCTTCGTGCGGCTTCAATTTCTGCCCGACGAACGGATTCAGGTACCTGCCCCCTATGACTGGCCGATGATCGAGGGCTTTGCCGCGCTGACCCGCGTGCGCCGCCGTCAGGATGCGGGTGTGGCCGAGATTGACCGGCTGTACCCCGGCCTGCTGGAACGAGAGGCCAAAGAGCCATTGGGCCTTGGTGGCGTGGCGCGGCTGGCGGTCAGCGACCCGATTGGTTTTGCCACCTATGCCGCCGTGTCGGTCGCGGTGCGCCTGAAACGTGGGAGCGGCTGGACACGGGGGCGGTAGCAACCGCTACATCTTGCCCAAAAACCCGGTGATGTCGAAGTAAACCTGCCGCGTCGTCCCAGACTTGCGCATCGTCATACGGTCATACACCCGACCACCGTCTTGCAGCACCGCCTGTGAGGCAGCCCCCCATCCGGGAAGATGCCGGGCCAGGCAGACATATTCGGACTGGATTCCATCGATTTCGCCCGAAGCCCCCCTTGATCACCACCGCCGAGGCTAGGCTGGACCCATCGCCCCCGGCATAGCGGATACGCGGATTCATAAGGCTTGCCTGCCTAGGCGGTGCGCCAGATAGCTCTACCCCGGCAAGCACATTGTCCTCTGGCTTCGTCGTGGAGGCTGGGCCGCTTTCGACACAGGCGGCAAGGGATGCCGCAGTAAAAAACAGTGCCAGAAACAGCCGGAGCCTCCGCAACATGACGTGTTTCTTTACAGATCAAAGGTTGCAAAGACCGGCGCGTGATCGCTGGGCTGATCCCAGCCGCGCACGTCGCGCAGGATGCGGCTACCGCTGGCGGCGTTGGAAATGTCGGGGGTGGCCCAGATGTGATCCAGCCGGCGGCCCTTGTCGGCGCTGTCCCAATCGGGGCTGCGATAGGACCACCAGCTATAAAGCTGCCCCTGCGGAATGTCTTGCCGGGTCACATCAACCCAGTTTCCCGCCGCCTGCGCATCGCCAAGATGCTGCACCTCGATGGGCGTGTGGCTGACGATTTTCAGCAGCGCCTTGTGGTTCCAGACGTCGTCTTCGCGCGGGGCGATGTTCAGGTCACCCACCAGTATGGACCGCTCTGGCCGGTCGGCGCGGAAGGCGTCACGCATGTCGGTCAGGAAATCCAGCTTCTGGCCGAACTTCACATTCTCTGCACGGTCGGGAATGTCGCCCCCTGCGGGCACATAGCAATTGTGGATCACCACGCCGTTTTCCAGCCGCGCCGCGACGTGGCGGGCATGGCCCAATTTTGCATAATCCCGGTCGCCCGCATCGGTGATGGGCAGTTTGGACAGGATCGCCACGCCGTTATAGCCTTTTTGCCCACGCGCGACCATGTGGGTATAGCCAAGGGCGCGGAACTGCTCCATCGGGATGTTTTCAACCGGGCTTTTGCACTCTTGCAGACACAGGATGTCCGGCGCGTGTTCGGTCATGAGCCTTGCCACCAGCGCCTCGCGCAGACGGACCGAGTTGATGTTCCAGGTGGCGAGGGTAAAGGACATGGGCACGCTCCGCTGCTGACAACGGCCACGCTAGTGTGGTGGCAGCAAAGGCTCAAGCCAAAGAAAGGCCCGGTCCAAAGGGTGGCCGGGCCAAGTCCAACAGGGAGGTGATCTTCACATACCCCAGAATGCCGATTCTTCGAAGAACGCGCGCGGGCCTCGCCAAATTCGCTGCATAACCATGGCAAATTCATCACAACCAAGGATTGCAGCGCCTTGACGCCCCCCACGGCCCGCCACAGGATTGCACCATGACCAGACCCCGGCTGTTCGCCAACCGCAATTTCCGCCTGTTGTTCGCGGCTTCGGCCTTTACCAATCTGGGCGATGGCTGTCTGGCTGTGGCTCTGCCGTGGTTTGCAACACGGCTGACAGACGATCCTTTTCTGATCGGGGCGGTGGCGGCCGCACGGCAGCTGCCATGGCTGATCCTGTCGCTGCCCGCCGGCGTGATCACCGACAGGTTTGACCGCCGCAAGCTGATCCTGACCTGCGATGCGCTGCGGCTGCTCTTGGCGGGGGCGCTGGTTCTGCTGGCGATGGCACCGCTGGGCGGTGCCGGGGCGATCGGGGCACTGACCGCGCTGACCTTTGCCTTGGGCGCTGCCGAGGTGCTGCGTGACAACACCGCGCAAAGTTTCTTGCCCGCAGTGGTGCCGCAAGACCGGCTAGAAGACGCCAACGGCCTGCTTTGGAGCGTGGAACAGGTTGCGGGCCAGTTTGCCGGACCGCCGCTGGCCGGCCTTTTGATCGGTGTTGCGCTGGCTTTGCCCTTTGGGGTCGAGGCGGCGATGCTGGCCGCCGCAATCGGGCTGGTACTTCGGATGCAATTGCCGCCCCAGACGCGTGTGGCACCACAACCCTTTGGCCCCGCCCTGAAAGAGGGCCTTGTGTTCCTGTGGCGCCATCAGACCCTGCGGCGGATGGCACTGGCGCTGGGGGCCTTCAATTTCATCGGGTCGATGTTCTGGGCGTTGGTCGTTCTTTATGCCCAGACAGTATTGGGGCTGGGCGCTGCCGGATACGGCGCGTTGCTGGCTGTGGTCGCAGCCGGCGGCTTTGCGGGCAGCCTTTTCGGCCCGGCGATCCTGCGGCGCACCGGGCCGACCGCCGGTTTGCTGGCGGGCCTGGGCGGATTTGGGCTGGCATCGGCCCTTCTGGCAACAACGCAGAATGTCGTGGTCTCAGGTGCGGCGCTGACGCTGGAGGCATTCACAGCCCTGTTGTGGAATATTGCGACCGTAAGCTATCGCCAGCGTCATATTCCGCCGCAGCTTCTGGGCAGGGTCAATGCGGCCTATCGCTTTTGTGGCACCGGCCCCTCGGCACTCGGCTCGCTTGCAGGGGGGCTTGTGGTCACGTTGGGGGCATCGTTGGGGCCGGTTGCCGCCCTGCAACTGCCCTATGCGATCAGCCTTGGCGGGGCGACGGTAATCCTGATCCTTGTTGCGCTGTTCCTGCGGCTGGACTGAAAAAAGAGGCCGGGCATTGCCCGGCCAAGTCCAACAGGGAGGAACCACGTCATAACCCCGACGTGGGCAGGGGAAGCAATAAGTGTTGGATAACCGTGAATTCTGGCAACAAGATGACAAGGATCGCCGTCTTTGTTGCCGAAAACGTCACGCCACCAACTTGTAGCCACCGTTTTCGGTGACCAGCAGACGCGCATTCGACGGATCGGATTCGATCTTTTGCCGCAGGCGATAGATATGGGTTTCCAGCGTGTGGGTGGTGACCCCCGCGTTATACCCCCAAACCTCATGCAGCAACACATCGCGCGCCACGACGCCCGCTTGTGCGCGATACAGGAACTTCAGGATATTGGTTTCCTTTTCGGTCAGCCGCACCTTTTTGTCCTTGGCCCCGATCAGCATTTTCTGCGCCGGTTTGAAGGTATAGGGTCCAAGCTGGAACACCGCATCTTCCGACTGTTCATGCTGACGCAGTTGCGCACGGATACGCGCCAACAGAACCGGAAACTTGAAGGGCTTGGTCACATAATCGTTGGCGCCGCTGTCCAGACCCAGAATGGCGTCGGCGTCGGTGTCATGGCCGGTCAGCATCAGGATCGGGCATTTCACGCCAGCCTTGCGCATCCGGCGGCACAGCTCGCGCCCGTCGGTATCGGGCAGGCCGACATCCAGGATCACCAGATCGTAAAGGCCCGCCTTGGTCTTTTCCATGCCCTCGGCGCCGGTGCGGGCCTCGAACACGTCGAAATCTTCGGTCATTACAAGCTGTTCGGACAGCGCCTCGCGCAGATCGTCGTCATCATCGACCAGCAGGATTTTCCGCAGTGTTGCCATGATCGGCCCCCTTCCTCACGGGCGGTCACGCCGCCTTGTGTGCGATCTGATCCCAACCGGTGGTTCCGGCAAGATATGCTACAACACTCTCACGCGGTCGTGTCGGCTGGCGGGGGAATGTTTCAATTTCCGGCCAGCCCGCCTATGTAGGGGCAGGAGATCCGTGATGACACTTGCCCTGACCCAGACCGAACGACTTGGCCGCGCAAGGGGCGACCTGCGCCTTGGCCTGCCCATTGTGCTGGCGGGTGAGGGGCGAACCATGCTGGCAGCGGCGGTGGAAACGCTGGGAACCGGGCGTCTGGCCGCATTGCGGGCGCTGGGGCAGGTGGAACTGGCGCTGACCGGCTGGCGGGCCGAGACGCTTAAAGCGCCCGCCTATGACGGCGATCTGGCGCGGCTGATCGTGCCGCAGGGGGCTGGGCTGGACTGGCTGAACGCGGTGGCCGACCCGGCGGATGACCTGCGGATGCCGCTGAAAGGGCCGTTCGCGGCCCTGCGCGGTGGTAGCGCCGCATTGCACCGGGCGGCGGTTCAACTGGCAAAATCGGCGCAACTGTTGCCTGCGGCGGTGCTGGTCGAGGTGCCCGACGGCATGGCCCTTGCCGCATCGCAGGGCCTGACCTTTCTGGCGCTGACCGATTGCACCGACCTGTTCCGCCTTGCGCCGCTGGAAGAGGTGGTGTCCGCCCGCCTGCCGATGATCGCAAGTCAGGCGGGTCGCGTGCACATCTTTCGCCCCGACGATGGCAGTGCCGAGCACTATGCCATCGAGATCGGGCGGCCCGACCGCGACCGGCCCGTGCTGGCGCGGCTGCATTCGGCCTGCTTCACCGGCGACGTTCTTGGTAGCCTGAAATGCGACTGCGGCCCGCAGTTGCACGCCGCTTTGGCGCAGATGGGTGCCGAAGGCGCAGGCGTGCTGCTGTATCTGAACCAGGAAGGGCGTGGGATAGGGCTGGCCAACAAGATGCGCGCCTATTCCTTGCAAGATCAAGGGTTTGATACGGTCGAGGCCAACCATCGCCTGGGGTTCGAGGATGACGAGCGCGATTTCCGTATTGGTGCCGAGATCTTGCGCGGCATGGGTTTTGGCGCGGTGCGGCTGCTGACCAACAACCCGCGCAAGATGGCGATGATGGAAAGCTGCGGCATCAGGGTGGCTGAAAGGGTGGCGTTGAAAGTGGGAAAGAACCCGCAGAACGCCGCCTATCTTGCGACCAAGGCGGCAAAATCGGGGCATCTGCTGTGACGCCCTGCGATCTGGCGCTGATCACTGGCTAACGCTGGTCAGCGGCGGTGCCGGGGGCGCGGCTGATCGTCTAGCCGTAGGTTCTGGCCCCGAAAATCGCACTGCCAACACGGATATGCGTGGCACCATGGGCGATGGCGGTTTCAAAATCGCTGCTCATACCCATGGAAAGGCCGGTCAGACCGTTGCGGGCGGCCATCCCGGCCAGCATCGCGAAATGGGGGGCGGGGTCTTCGCCTTCGGGCGGGATGCACATCAGGCCCTGCAAAGGCAGATCCAGCGCGCGGGTGGCGGCGATGAAATCATCGACCCCGACAGGCAGGATACCGGCCTTTTGCGGTTCCTCTCCGGTGTTGACCTGAATGAAGCAGGCGGGTGATTGCCCGCGATCCTGCGCCAGCCGCGCCAGCTTTTCTGCCAGCGACGGGCGGTCAACGGTGTGAATGGCGTCAAACAGCTCTACCGCAGCCTTGGCCTTGTTGGTTTGCAAGGGGCCGATCATATGCACGGATACTGGCCCGAATTCGGCACGGAAAGCGGGCCATTTGGCCTGCGCCTCTTGCACATAATTCTCGCCGAACAGACGATGCCCGGCGGCCAGAACGGCGTGAACCCTGTCCTGCGGCTGCACTTTTGATACCGCGATCAGGTGCACCGAGTCGGTCGCCCGCCCCAGACGCTGGCAGGTTTCGCGGATTCGCGTGGTGATTTCGACATAAGACATGGGGCACCTCTTGGCCGGCAGATGGCCATAGCCTGCGCCAAAAGAAAAGAGCGGGCCGAAGCCCGCTCTTCCTTAACCTTGATCCGGGAGGGATCAGAAGTTGAAGCGCACACCAACGTCAGCAACGGTGTCGTCGCTGTAACCACGCTGAATGCCGCCGGTCAGCTTGGCGCCGCCGAGGTCATAGTCGGCACCGATACCATAGGCGGTGTCGTCGGTGTTGCCAGCATAGTCGTTGTGGGCGATATATGCCTTCAGAGTGATGGCGTCCATCTTGTAGTTGCCATACAGAACGATGGTTTTGCCCAGCGAAGTACCACCGCCGTCTTCACCTTCGTCGATGTAGTTCAAGCCAACGGTTGCCACGTCGCTCAGATTATAAGCGCCGCCGACGAAGAACGCGTCGTTGCCGTCCTGACCTGCACCATTCCAGACCCCAGCGGCCGACACGGTGAACTGATCCATCGAGTAGGACAGAGCCAGCGAGGTTTCAGCACCGACGCCAGGCGCACCAGCACCACCGAGGTAATGCTTGGGATCGACATACGACAACTGAGCCGAGAAGTTGTCGATGCTGTACGACGCGTAAACGCCCGAGTAACCGGTGCTGTTATGGCCACTGGTGAACGAGAAGAAGTTCGTACGCGAGTCACCATAGGACGAGTCGGTCAAGCCCAGTTCCGAATCATAGATCAGAGCAGCCGAGTCGAACGCCGTATTGACGTTGCCAACTTCGACGCGCAGACCTTCGTACTCGACATAGAGCAGAGCATCGCTGACGTTGGTGGTGCCGTTTGCACCATAAACGTAGCCATAACCATCAAGGCCCTTCAGACCCGAGGTCTGCTGAAGGCGGATACGGCCACCAAAAGTGACGCCGGCATCGGTCTCGGTCGTGGCGTCAATGTTCAGGCGCAGACGGGTGTGGATGAAGGTGCCCGAGTCGCCGCCGATATCAGCGTATTGCAGACCGAAACGGCCATAGCCCGAGATCTTCACACCGGTTTCAGCGTCCGCGACGGTCGCGAAGGCGGCCAGCATCGTGGAGGCGAGCAGAATCTTTTTCATTTCGTTTTCCCTCGTTGTATCAAAGGTGCCCAACTCAGGGGAATCCGAATTGGGGATGCACCCTATTTCCGGCTTACGACCCCGTATTGCAATGGAAAGCGGCAGGCGCCGGGGGAAGATAGGGGCCAATGGTGCAGCTTTGCCACAGTAGCTTCGGCGGCGGCCCGGTGTTGTGGCCCCCGCCAGCAAGGGAAAAACCTTGTCGCATCCCGGTGGGTCAGTTACAGAGCAGGAAAACCGGATAGGGGCAGGCTTTCATGTCTATCGGACGCTTCACGCGCGGGATTACCAGTTGCGCTTTGATCCTGGCACTCGCGGCCTGTTCGGGCGGCAGCAAGGGCTGGTTCGGCGACAAGGCCGCCAAAACGCGCGAAGACCGCGAAATGGAAGGCACGGGCCTTGGTGGATCGTCGTTGCGCAGCCTGCTGGGCGGCGGGGCGAACCCGAACACCACGGTCGAGGTGAACAAGTACATCTGGAACGCCTCGCTGGATGTGTTGAACTTCCTGCCCATCGAATCGGTTGATCCGTTCACGGGGGTTATCGTCACGGGCTACGGCGTGCCGCCCGGCGGTGGCCGCGCCTATCGGGCGACGATCTATGTTCAGGACCCCGCGCTTGACGCCCGCAGCCTGCACATTGCGATGCAGACCAAAGGCGGTGGCGCCGTGGCGCCAGAGACCGTTCGCGCGGTCGAGGATGCGATTCTGACCCGCGCCCGCCAACTGCGCGTGCAGGACGGCAAGCTCTGATCTGGCGAAAGCCGGGGGCCAGCCCCCGGACCTGCGGGATATTGATGCCAGGATGAAAGCGGGGCGGGCCGCTCTGGACCTTGGGGGCCGGGGCGGTGTATGCCACGGGCGATCCAGGAATGAGGCCGCCATGTCGCGTTATGACCCCGCAAGTATCGAACCGAAATGGCAAAGCGCATGGGATGAAGCCGGGGCCTTTACCGCGCGGCATGATCCGGCCAAGCCCAAATACTATGTGCTGGAGATGTTCCCCTATCCCTCGGGGCGCATCCACATGGGCCATGTGCGCAATTACACCATGGGCGACGTGGTGGCGCGGACCAAGCTGGCGCAGGGTTTCAGCGTGCTGCACCCGATGGGCTGGGACGCCTTCGGGATGCCCGCCGAAAATGCCGCGATGGAGCGGGGCGGCCACCCGAAAGACTGGACCTATGGCAACATCGCCGACATGCGCGGGCAGATGAAGCCCCTGGGGTTGAGCATCGACTGGAGCCGCGAACTGGCAACCTGTGACCCGGAGTATTACGGGCAACAGCAGGCGATGTTCCTCGACATGATGGAAAAGGGGCTGGTCTATCGCAAGGCGGCGGTGGTGAACTGGGATCCGGTTGACATGACCGTGCTGGCGAATGAGCAGGTGATCGACGGCAAGGGCTGGCGCTCGGGTGCTGCGGTGGAGCGGCGCGAGCTGACCCAGTGGTTCTTCAAGATTTCGGATTATTCCGAGGATTTGCTGAACGCCCTGGACGGGCTGAAAGATTGGCCCGAGAAGGTGCGGCTGATGCAGGCCAACTGGATTGGCAAATCGCGCGGCCTGCAATTTGCGTTTGAGACGGTCGGTGCGCCGGAAGGTTTTGAGAAGATTGAGGTTTACACGACCCGCCCCGATACGCTGATGGGTGCCTCATTCGCCGCGATCTCACCCGATCACCCCTTGGCCAAGGCGCTGGAATCTGACCCCGCTGTGGCGGATTTTCTTGCCAAATGCCGGATTGGCGGCACCACGGCCGAGGCGCTGGAGACGGCGGAAAAGATCGGCCTTGATACCGGCATCCGCGTGAAGCATCCGCTGAACCCCGATTGGGAGCTGCCGGTCTGGATCGCCAATTTCATCCTGATGGATTACGGCACCGGCGCGATTTTCGGCTGCCCGGCGCATGACCAGCGCGATTTCGACTTTGCCACCAAATACGGGTTGCCGATCAAGGCGGTGTTCGTGGCCGAAGGCGCCGAGGATGCCGCGCTGACCGAGGCCTTTGTGCCGATGAAGTCGGAAAAGGTCCGCTTTGTCCGTGGCTTTGCGGGGGATGAAACCCAGACGGGCGAGGAGGCCATTGCCGCAGCCATCGCTCATGCCGAGAGCAATGGCTACGGCAAGGGTGTCACCAAATTCCGCCTGCGCGACTGGGGCGTGAGCCGCCAACGCTATTGGGGCTGCCCGATTCCGGTGGTGCATTGCGCGACCTGCGGCGTGGTGCCCGAGAAGAAGGAAAACCTGCCGGTCGAGTTGCCCTATGACGTGACCTTCGACAAACCCGGCAACCCGCTGGACCGTCACCCGACCTGGCGCGATGTGCCCTGCCCCAAATGCGGCGCGGCGGCAAAGCGCGAGACGGATACGATGGACACTTTCGTCGATTCGTCCTGGTATTACGCCCGCTTCACCGCGCCGCGCGCCAAGGTGCCGACCGATGCGGCCGAGGTCGATTACTGGATGAACGTCGATCAGTATATCGGCGGCATCGAACATGCGATTCTGCATCTGCTCTATAGCCGGTTCTTCGCCCGCGCGATGCACGCCACCGGCCACCTGCCCAAACGCGCGACCGAGCCGTTCAATGCCCTGTTCACCCAAGGCATGGTGACGCATGAGATTTACAAGACCACCGATGACCGGGGGCGCCCGGTCTATCACCTGCCCGAGGATGTGACGGTCTTTACCATCGCCGACCGCCGAGTCGTGGTTCTGGGCAATGTGGAACCACCGCTGGACTTGGTTGATGATGTCGATGCTTGGATTCGCGCTTTGGCGGATGAGGGGCTGCTGGTCGAGGTTATCCCTTCGGCCAAGATGTCTAAGTCGAAGAAGAACGTCGTCGATCCGATGAACATCATCGCCCAGTTCGGCGCCGACACCGCCCGCTGGTTCGTGATGTCCGACAGCCCGCCCGAGCGCGACGTGGAATGGACCGCCGCCGGCGCCGAAGCCACCTATAAACACCTTTCGCGGGTCTGGGGCCTGTGTTCCCGCATCGGCGAAATGCCTGCCGATCACAAGGGCGAAGGTGATGACGCCCTTGTGCGCGCCAGCCACAAGGCGATTGACGAGGTGACCCGCAGCATCGAGGGCTTTGCCTTCAACAAGGCCATCGCGGCGCTTTACGGCTTTACCAACACGCTGGCGCGCGCCAATGCCTCGACGCCCGCCATGAAGGAAGCCATCCGCACGCTGGCCAAGCTGATGTCACCAATGACGCCGCATATCGCCGAATCGATCTGGTCCTATCAGGGCGGCGCAGGACTTTGCGCCACCGCCCCTTGGCCCAAGGCCGACCCGGCAATGTTGGTCGATGACAGCGTGACCCTGCCGATCCAGATCAACGGCAAGCGGCGGGCCGAAATCCGCGTGCCCAAGGATATGCCCGCAGCAGAGGTTGAAAAGATCGCGCTGGCGGATGAGGATGTGATCAAGTTCCTTGCCGGGCAGCCGGTTAAGAAGATCATCGTCGTGCCGGGCCGTATCATCAATGTCGTCGCATAGACCCAAAGGGCTTGACCGCCGCAGCCTGATCCTCATGCCGCTGGCGCTGGCCGCCTGCGGCTTCAAGCCGGCCTATGGACCGGGCGGTGTGGCCGAAGGCCTGCGCGGCAAGGTGCGGGTCAACGATCCGACTGACAAGGATGCCTTCGATTTCGTGGATCGGATCGAACAACGCCTCAGCCGCCCGCGCGATGCGCGCTATGATCTGGCCTATTCCATCAGAATCGAACCGATCGGTGTGGGTTATACGCCCGACAATACCATCACGCGTTACAACCTGACCGGCAGCATCGACTGGACGCTGACCGACCATGCCAGTGCGCAGCGCGTTACCGGAGGTCGGGTGGAGAATTTCACCTCGTGGTCGGCGACGGGTTCAACCGTGGCCGGGGTCGCCGCCGAGGAAGACGCACGGCGACGACTGATGATCATCCTGGCCGATGAGATCGTGCAGCGCATGCTGGCCACCGCCGGGGCATGGATGAAATGATCCTGAAGGGTGCCGAGGCCGCGCGCTATTGTGCGCGACCCGATCCCGCCAAGGCCGGTCTGCTGATTTTTGGTGCCGATGCCATGCGCGTGGCCCTGAAACGGCAAGAGGCGATTGCCGCGCTGATCGGCCCCAACGGTGAAGGCGAGATGCGGCTGTCGCGCATCTCTGCGGCCGATCTGCGCAAGGATGCCTCGCTTTTGGCCGATGCCACACGGGAGATCGGGTTTTTCCCCGGACAGCGCGTCGCCTTTGTCGAGGATGCGACCGACAGCCTGGCCGAAACGATCGGTGCTGCGTTGAAAGACTGGCGCACGGGCGATGCCGCAATTGTGGTCACCGCCGGATCCCTGACTGCCAAATCAACGCTGAAAACGCTGTTCGACAAGCATCCCCACGCCGTCAGCATCAGGCTTTACGACGAGCCCCCGGGGCGCGAGGAAATCGAGGATGCCCTGAAGAAATCGGGGCTGACCCGGATCGAACCGGCAGCCATGGCCGACCTGACCACGCTGGCCCGCAGTCTTGACCCCGGCGATTTCCGCCAGACGTTGGACAAGATCGCGCTTTACAAATGGAGCGATGAGACCGCGCTGACCGCCGCCGAAGTGGGGGCGATGGCCCCCGCCACCATCGAGGCCGAGGTGGATGACCTGATCAGCGCAGTGGCCGAAGGGCGGGCGGGCGTGATCGGCCCGCTGTTGCGGCGCTTGGAGGGTCAGGGCACCCTGCCCGTTACGCTCTGCATCATGGCGCTGCGCCATTTCCGGGTGCTTCATGCGGCCGCCAGCGACCCGGCGGGGGCAATGTCGGGCATTCAGAAGGCCCGCGTGAACTTTCGCCAGAAGGATGCGATGGGGCGGCAGGCACAGGCCTGGGGAGTACGAGCTCTGGAAAGGGCGATTGCGCTTTTGGTTGATACCGATCTGACGCTGCGGTCCTCCACAAGGGCACCCCTGATGGCGGTGATGGAACGGGCCTTGATTCGCCTGGCGATGATGCGCGGCTAGGCGAATGGAAATGCTGCGCAGCAATACCGCAGAAAATGCTGCGCAGCGCAGCGATTAAAAATCGCAGCGAGATAATGAAATTATTAGGAAATATCCATATGGCACGCGCACCCTCTCCTTTCGAAACCTGCCTTGCCCCATTGACGCGGCTGGCGGTGAAATTTCCGGATATGGAGGGGCAGGTGATCTGGTGGGAGGGCGGTCAATGGCAGGCGCAGGAAGATGACGAGGCGATGCTGGATGCCGAAGAAATTCCCTTTTACGCCGAAGGCCTGCTGACCGAAGGCTTCGGCCTGCAATGGCAGGCGCTGGCCGAGCCGGAGCAGCCGAAGCTGCCTGTGCTGCTACGCCTGTTCTTCTGGCAGCCGGGAGAAACCCCGGCTATGCCCGGTCTGGATGGCTGGATCCTGGTGGCCAGCGCAGCTCAGGCGGCGGGCCCGGTTTCAGGCTGACGGGCGCTGGCCCGGCCGATACGCAGCACATCCGCCGCCCATAGCCGCGACAATGCGTGATACAGCGGCTCGGGTGAGATCAGCCGCGAGGTTCCATAGCCCAGCATGGAGGCCGCCATCACCGGCACCACATTGTCATGGTTGCCCGTCATCTCAAGGACGATCACAAAGGCCGTCATCGGCGCCTGCACCACACCCGCGAAATACCCCGCCATACCCAACACCGCCGCCAGCCCGGCGCTGGAGCCCGTGAGCATCGCCAGAACCGAGCCAAGCCCCGCCCCCACTGCAAGGGACGGCGCAAACAACCCACCGGGAATGCCCGACACGGTCGAGGCGAGCGTGGCCAGGAACTTGACCGGAAAGAAATACCAGGGCAGCAACGTGCCTTCGACACCGGCCCGCGCCTCGGCATAGCTGGTGCCAAAGGTCATGCCATTTGAGCCGATGCCACAAAGCGCCACCACCAGACCCGTCGCAAGCGCGATCAACGCCAGCCGCCAAACCCGTCCTGGCCGTTTCAATCGCCGGATGCGGCGAGTCAAGGCCAGTGTCAGGCGGCTGAAAAGTGCCCCCAGCAACCCACCCGCGACGCCACAGGTTACCACAAGTACCCAATCCGCCGGAAAACTGGCGGTATCCTTGACCACGCCGAAATAGCTGTAGGGCCCCATCAACGCGAGAGAGGCGATACCGGCGATGATCACCGTTGACAGAACCAGCCCATTGGTGCGCGCCTGATAGCTGCGACCCATCTCCTCGATGGCAAAGACGATACCCGCCAAAGGCGTGTTGAAGGCAGCCGCAATACCCGCAGCCGATCCACCCAGAATCAGCCCCCTTGCCTGGGTCATGCCGCCCAAACGTGCCGAAACCATCATCAGCGAAGCGCCAATCTGCACCGTCGGCCCTTCTCGTCCGATCGCGGCACCAGAGGCCAGCCCCGCCACCGTCAGGGCGATCTTGCCAAGCGCCAGACGCAACGACAGCAAATGGCTGCGCTCTTGATCATATCGCAGGTGCCGGGCCGCGATGGCCTGCGGAATGCCGCTGCCTTGCGAGCCGGGGAAATAACGGTCCGCCAGCAGGGCACAGGCAACCATGCCAAGCGGCGAAATCAGCAGGGGCACCCATCGATGCCAACCGCCGCCCGAGATGGCAAAGGCAAACAACCCCTGCGCCCGGTCGGCCAGCATGGCAAAGATGGTCGAGATCACCCCGGTCGCCACGGCCCCCACCCAGAAAACCAGCCGCATCCGCCACAGGCGCGGCGAAGACATCAAGGCCCGGCCTCGGCGCAAAAGCGGCATTCGAAAGATCGGGCGTGTCATGGCAGGCCTTTCATCGTTCATTCGCTTTGCGTCCGTTGGCGGGCAGGATCAACCCCTGGCTTGCCACCACACCAGGTTTTGTTCTCAAGCGCCCCTTGCAGCCCTTTTGCCAAGATGATCCGATATGAGGGCCAAACGGAGTCCCTCATGTCTGCCCAATCCGATCTGCACCACGCCTGCGCCGCCCTTGGAACCATTCTCTTCACGGTCACCGTGCTGGACCCCGAACGCGATCTGGTCTGGCGCAGCTATACCTCGCATCCGGTCGAATACCCGCTGCAAGGCACCAAACCGCAGACCCGCGACCAGTGGTATATCGACTGCATCGAGGCCAAGCGAACCTGGGTCGCCAATACGCCCGAGGCGTTCGGTGCGCATTTCTTCGACGCGGATCTGATCACCTCGATGGGGCTAGGCTCTGTCATCAACGTGCCGCTGTGGGACGATGCGGGCGTGGTTCGACTGACGGTCAATCTTCTGGCCGGGGCGGGCCACTACACCCCCGACAAGATTGCCGCCTATGAGGCTCTGATTGCCGCCGCCCGCCCTGCCCTGCTGGCCGAAGCGGCCTGATGGCCTTTACCCTGCGCCAGTTGCAGTTCTTTGTCGCCGCGGCAGAAGCGGGCTCGGTCTCTGGTGCGTCACGGGCGCTATCGATTTCGCAATCCTCGGTCACCGAGGCAATCCGCGCGCTGGAGGATGATCTTGGGGTCGAGTTGTTTGAACGGCAGGCCCGCGGACTCTTGATCACGCACAAGGGTTCGGCCTTTTTGCGCCACGCCCGCCAAATCTTGTCTGACGTGGCGACCGCCCGTACCACCTTCCGCGACGAGGCGCCGGTGACGGGCCGCCTGTCGCTGGGCGTGACCAGCCTTGTCGCGGGCTATGTGCTGTCCGACATCCTGCAACGCTTTCGCCGCGCCTTTCCGCAGGTGGAGCTGAACGTCATCGAGGATTCGGGCGATTACCTGCAACATCTGCTGATCGGAGGGGAACTGGATGTGGCAGTGCTGCTGACCTCCTCGGTCAAGGACCGCATGGCGATGCATGTCGAAACACTGCTGGTGTCGCCCTATCGGTTGTGGCTGCCGCTGGGACACCCCCTGGCCGATCAGGAAAGTATCGCGCTGGATGAGTTGGCCGGTCAGCCGCTGATCCAGTTGATGGTGGACGAAATAGAGGAATCGACCCGCCGCCTGATGGGGGCGTTGGCGGTGAAGCCCAAGATCGCCTTTCGCACCCGCAGCGTCGAAGCCGTGCGCAGCCTTGTCGCCACAGGCGCGGGTTTGGCCATTCTGCCCAGCCTCGTCTATCGGCCCTGGTCGCTGGAAGGCGACCGGATCGGCATTCGGGATGTTTCGGGCGATCTGCCTTCGGTTCAGGTTGGCCTGGCATGGCGCCGCGGCGCACCCTTGTCGGCCCCGGCACTGAACTTTGTCCGGTCGGCGCAAGACTCGCTGCCCGGCCGCTGACCCATCGGAATTTCCGATGGAAAGCATCCGCGTTTTGTTATTGCGAAACTTCCCCGACATCCGCAACCTTTGCCCATGACCGGGAATCCGGCTGTGCAACCTTGCGCGAACCACAGGGAGATTGCGGATGAAAATCATGAAACTGCTGGGCACCTCTGTTCTGGCCCTTGCCACAGGCCTTGGCCCGTCGCTGGCCCAGATCACCGCCGTGGGCGAGGGCGAAGGCCAGCTCGATATCGTGGCCTGGCCCGGCTATGTCGAGCGCGGCGACACCGACAAAGCCTATGACTGGGTGACCAAGTTCGAGGCCGAAACCGGCTGCAAGGTGAACGTCAAGACCGCGAACACCAGCGACGAAATGGTCGCGCTGATGAACGAGGGCGGGTTTGACCTTGTGACCGCCTCGGGCGATGCCAGCCTGCGTCTGGTCGCAGGGAAACGGGTGCAGCCGATCAACACCGACCTGATCCCCTCGTGGTCCAAGGTCGATGCCCGGCTGAAGGATGCACCCTGGTTCACCGTGGACGGCGTGCATTACGGTGTGCCCTATCAGTGGGGCCCGAACGTGCTGTTGTACAACACCGATGTGTTCAAAGAGGCGCCCAAGTCGTGGTCGGTGGTGTTTGAACCGCAGAACCTGCCTGATGGCAAGCCGAACGAAGGCCGGGTGCAGGCCTATGACGGCCCGATCTACATCGCCGATGCCGCGCTTTATCTGATGGCACACAAACCCGAATTGGGGATCAAGAACCCCTATCAATTGAACGAAGACCAGTACAAGGCGGCGCTCGATCTGCTGCGCGGACAGCGCAAGCTGGTGGGCCGTTATTGGCACGACGCTTATATCCAGATGGATGACTTCAAGAACGAAGGCGTCGTCGCCTCCTCCGCCTGGCCTTTCCAGGTAAACCTGCTGATCTCCGAAAAGCAGCCCGTCGCCTCGACCATTCCGGAAGAGGGTGCCACCGGCTGGGCTGATACCACCATGCTGCATACAGAAGCGGCGCATCCGAACTGCGCCTATAAATGGATGGAGCATACGCTGAATTCGAACCTGCAATCGGACCTGTCGGTCTGGTTCGGATCGAACCCGGTGGTTCCCGAGGCCTGCACCGACAAGTCGGGGATGCAGACCAAAGAGGGCTGCACCGCGAACGGCATGGATGATTTCGAGAAGATCCACTTCTGGACCACGCCGACCGCCAAGTGTGAACAGGGCGAATGCGTGCCCTATTATCGCTGGGTCTCGGATTATATCGCCGTGATCGGCGGGCGGTAACCGCCCCCTCCCAACCCTCCCCCTTTGCAGGGGGAGGGCAACCCGCACTGCCTTTCCCACCCGCGCCCCCTCCCCTGTCAGGGGGAGGGTCAGGGAGGGGGTTTGTTACGACTGGAAAGCCATGCCCGCCGCCGTAGAATTCACCCAAGTTACCCGCCATTTCGGCAATGTCCGCGCCGTAGATGGCGTTGACCTGACGATCGCCGAAGGATCCTTCTTCGCCATGTTGGGGCCTTCCGGCTCGGGCAAGACCACCTGCCTGCGGCTGATCTCGGGCTTTGAATCCCCAACATCCGGCGCGATCCGTATCTTTGGCGAAGATGTCTCGACCACACCGCCGCATCTGCGCAACGTGAACACCGTCTTTCAGGATTATGCGCTGTTTCCGCATATGAACGTACGCGACAACGTCGGTTATGGGTTGATGGTAAAGGGTGTTTCCAAGTCCCAGCGCCATGAAAAGGCCGAAGAAATGCTGTCTCTGGTCAAGCTCTCTGGCTACGGCGACCGCAAGCCCGGCCAGCTTTCGGGCGGCCAGCGGCAGCGAGTGGCTTTGGCCCGTGCGCTGGTGAACGAACCCCGGGTGCTGCTGCTGGACGAACCCTTGGGCGCACTGGACCTCAAGCTGCGCGAGGCGATGCAGGACGAGTTGAAGACCCTGCAACAGCGCCTTGGCATCACCTTTGTCTTTGTCACCCATGACCAGCACGAAGCCCTGTCGATGGCCGACAGTCTGGCCGTGTTCAACGACGGCAAGATCGCCCAGATCGGCACGCCAGAGGCGGTATATAACCGCCCCGCCACCCGCTTTGTCGCCGATTTCGTCGGATCCTCCAACGTCCTCCCCCCCGCCCTTACCCGCGCCCTCGGTGGCCCGGAAGAATGGGCCAGCCTGCGGCCAGAGGTTACCCGCCTTGCTGCCACAGGCCCGGTGACCGCCACCGTGACCGCCCTGCGCTATCTGGGCAGCGGCACCCGCGTCGTGCTGGACATGGGCGGCACCGAACTCGCGGCCCTTGTCCCGGCCGGTCAACCCCTGCCCGAACCCGGCAGCACAACGGCCATCGCCTTCGACCCCGCCGCCCTGCACATCATGGCAGGTGCCTGATGCCCGCCCCCGCCATCACCCAACCCAAGGGCCTGCCCGATCGGCTGACCGCACTGTTCTGGCGCCGCCCGCGCCTGCTGCTGGGTCTATTGCTCGCACCGCCCTTGCTGTGGCTGGGTGTGGTTTATCTCGGCTCGCTCTTCTCTCTTCTGATCCAGAGCTTTTTCTCGATTGATGAATTCTCGGGCATGGTCGTGCCGGAATTCACCCTGAAAACCTATGCCGAGTTGTTCCGGGCCGCCAACCTGGACATCATCATCCGCACCCTGCTGATGGCCTCTACCGTCACTCTTGGGTCAGCACTGATCGCCTTTCCCATCGCCTATTACGCCGCCCGCTTCGCCAAGGGCCGCTGGAAGGCGGTGTTCTATCTGGGCATCATGCTGCCCCTGTGGTCCAGCTATCTGGTCAAGGTCTATGCCTGGAAGCTGATCCTGGCCAAAGAGGGCATCGTTACCTGGGCTGCGGGCGTCACCGGCACCCAAAGCCTGCTGGATGCGGTTCTGGCGCTGCCGGTCATCGGCGGCGGGTCGCTGTCCACCAGCTATATCGGCATGTTCCTGGTCTTCACCTATGTCTGGCTGCCCTACATGATCCTGCCGATGCAGGCCGCACTGGAGCGTGTGCCGACCTCAATGCTCGAGGCATCTGCCGACCTTGGCGCCACCCGCGCGCAGACCTTTCGCACCGTGATCCTGCCGCTTGCCATGCCGGGGGTGATTGCCGGGTCGATCTTTACCTTCTCGCTGACCTTGGGCGATTACATCATCCCCCAGATCATCGGCAACTCGGCCAGCTTCATCGGCATGGCGGTTTATCAATTGCAAGGCACCGCCGGGAACACGCCGCTTGCCGCCGCCTTCGCCGTGGTGCCGATCCTGATCATGCTGGCCTATTTGGGCTTTGCCAAGCGCGCGGGAGCTTTCGATGCTCTCTGATCGCGCCTCTCTGTCGCTTCGCATCGCCGCCGGTCTGGGCCTGCTGTTCCTGCACCTGCCGATCGCGCTGATCTTCCTTTACGCCTTCACCACAGAAGAGCGCAGCTATGCCTTTCCGCCCCCCGGCCTGACAACCAAATGGTTCGCCGTAGCGTGGCAGCGGCCCGACATCTGGGAAGCGTTCTGGCTGTCGCTGCAAGTTGCCACCGTTGCCACCGCCGTGGCGCTGATCCTTGGCACGCTGGTCTCTGCCGCCATGTCAAAAGCGCGGTTCTTCGGGCGTGAGCAGATCAGCCTTTTGATCCTGCTGCCCATCGCCCTGCCCGGCGTGATCACCGGCATCGCCCTGCGCACCGCCTTTGGCGAGATGGGCATTCCCTTTTCCACCCTGACGATCATCCTTGGCCATGCCACCTTCTGCATCGTCATCGTCTATAACAATGCCGTGGCGCGGTTCCGTCGCCTGTCGGGTGGCATTCTGGAGGCATCCGCCGACCTTGGTGCCAATGTCTTTCAGACCTTCCGCTATGTCCTGCTGCCCAACCTTGGCACCGCCCTGCTGGCGGGCGGAATGCTAGCCTTTGCCCTGTCATTTGACGAGGTGATCGTCACCACCTTCACTGCGGGCCAGCAATCGACCATCCCGATCTGGA
>DDEX01000044.1:160-7628 GCA_002336845.1 Rhodobacteraceae bacterium UBA1943 | reverse complement strand
GCACCCGTGATCATGTTCTTCACATAGTCCGCGTGGCCGGGGCAATCGACGTGCGCATAGTGACGGTTCTCCGTCTCGTACTCAACGTGCGCCGTCGAGATCGTGATCCCGCGAGCACGCTCTTCCGGCGCCCCGTCAATCTGGTCATAGGCCCGGAATTCACCGAAATACTTCGTGATCGCAGCCGTCAGCGTCGTCTTGCCATGGTCAACGTGACCAATGGTCCCGATGTTCACATGCGGCTTGTTACGTTCAAACTTTGCCTTTGCCATGATGGCAACTCCTTCAGGTTATGGGCGGCGCGCAAAGGCGCTCCCTACGGTGGGTAGGGTGGGCGTTGCCGCCCACCGCTCAATATCAGGCGTACTTCTTCTGGATCTCTTGCGAGATATTCTCGGGAACCGCGTCGTAATGGTCGAACTCCATCGAGAACACAGCGCGGCCCGAGGTCATCGAGCGGAGCTGGTTGATGTAGCCGAACATATTGGCCAGCGGAACCATTGCAGCGATGACGTTCGCGTTGCCGCGGCTGTCCTGGCCGTTGATCATGCCCCGACGCGAGGTCAGGTCGCCGATGACGCCGCCGGTGTATTCTTCCGGGGTGACGACTTCGACTTTCATGATCGGTTCCAGCAGTTTCGCACCAGCCTTCTTCAGACCGTCACGCATGGCTGCGCGCGACGCGATTTCAAAGGCCAGAACCGAGGAGTCAACATCGTGGAACGCGCCGTCGATCAGCGCGACCTTGAAGTCGATCACGGGGAAGCCGGCCAAGGGACCAGAGTCCATGACGGACTTGATGCCCTTTTCGACGCCGGGGATATATTCCTTCGGCACCGCACCGCCCACGATCTTCGATTCGAACGAATAACCTTCGCCCGGCTCGGTCGGGGTGATCACCAGCTTCACACGCGCAAACTGGCCCGTACCGCCGGTTTGCTTCTTGTGCGTGTAGTCGATCTCATGCTCGCGGCTGATCGTTTCGCGATAAGCCACCTGCGGGGCACCGATGTTCGCCTCGACCTTGAACTCGCGACGCATACGGTCAACGAGGATGTCGAGGTGAAGTTCGCCCATGCCCTTCATGATGGTCTGACCCGATTCCAGGTCAGTCTCCACGCGGAAGGACGGGTCTTCGGCAGCCAGACGGGCCAAAGCGATGCCCATCTTTTCCTGGTCAGCCTTGGTCTTGGGTTCCACCGCGATTTCGATAACCGGGACCGGGAAGGTCATGGTTTCCAGAACGACCGGGTTCGCCGGATCGCACAGGGTATCACCAGTGGTGGTTTCCTTCAGACCGCCCAGCGCGATGATGTCGCCTGCGAAGGCTTCGGTGATTTCCTCACGCTCGATGGCGTGCATCATCATCATGCGGCCAACACGCTCGCGGCGCTGCTTGGTCGCGTTCATCATCGCATCGCCCTTGGCCAGCTTGCCCGAATAGATCCGGGTGAAGGTCAGCGAGCCGACGAAGGGGTCGTTCATGATCTTGAACGCCAGGCCCGAGAAGGGCTGATCGTCATCGGCCGAGCGGGCGATGTTGCGGGTTTCCGTCTCGTCGCCCGGCGCAAAGCCCATGTAGGGCGGCACGTCCAGCGGCGAGGGCAGATAGTCGATCACGGCGTTCAGAAGGGGCTGCACGCCCTTGTTCTTGAACGACGAACCGGCCATCACCGGAACGAAGTCGATCGCGAGCGTGCCCTTGCGGATCAGCGCGCGCAGCGTCTCGGCGTCCGGCTCGTTGCCTTCCAGATAGGCTTCCATCGCGGTGTCATCCTGACCCACGGCGGTTTCGATCAGGTTCAGACGCCATTCGTCGGCGGCATCCTTCAGATCGGCGCGGATCGGCTGACGCTTCCAGGATGCACCCAGATCTTCGCCTTCGTAAACCCATTCTTCCATGGTCACGAGGTCGATGATGCCTTCCAGCTTGTCTTCAGCCCCGATCGGCAGGACGATCGGCATCGCATTGGCGCCGGTGCGGTCCTTGATCATGCGAACGCAGTTCATGAAGTCAGCGCCGGTCTTGTCCATCTTGTTGACGAAGACGATGCGCGGAACCTTGTAGCGGTCAGCCTGACGCCACACGGTTTCGGTCTGGGGCTCCACGCCGGCGTTGCCGTCAAGCAGAACCACCGCACCGTCAAGAACCGCCAGCGAACGCTCGACTTCGATGGTGAAGTCAACGTGGCCGGGGGTGTCGATGATGTTGAAGCGGAACTTCTTCGACTTGTCCGAAGTGTCCTGACCGGGGTCAACCTGACGGTTCCAGAACGTGGTCGTGGCAGCCGAAGTGATGGTGATGCCGCGTTCCTGTTCCTGTTCCATCCAGTCCATCGTCGCGGCGCCGTCATGGACTTCGCCGATCTTGTGGGACTTGCCGGTGTAGTAAAGAATGCGCTCGGAAGTCGTGGTCTTGCCGGCGTCAATGTGAGCAATGATGCCGAAGTTACGATAGCGTTCGAGCGGATAGTCGCGTGCCATGATGCCCTCTTACCAGCGGTAGTGGCTGAATGCTTTGTTCGCATCCGCCATCTTGTGGGTATCTTCGCGTTTCTTGACAGCCGTACCACGGTTGTTGACCGCATCGGACAATTCTGCTGCCAGACGCTCTTCCATGGTGTTTTCGTTGCGCTTGCGGGCAGCGATGATCAGCCAGCGGATCGCCAGGGCTTCGCGGCGCTCGGAACGCACTTCGACCGGCACCTGATAGGTCGCACCGCCGACGCGGCGGCTGCGGACTTCGACCGAAGGCTTCACGTTGTCCAGCGCCTCATGGAAGGCCTGAACCGGCTCGCGCTTCAGCTTGGACTGAACGCGCTCCAGCGCGCCATAGACGATGGACTCGGCGACGGACTTCTTGCCGTCGAGCATCAGGTTGTTCATGAATTTGGTGATAACGCGGTCGCCGAACTTGGCGTCCGGCAGGATTTCGCGCTTTTCTGCGGCGTGACGACGGGACATCTGTTATCTCCTCACTTCGGACGCTTGGCGCCGTATTTCGAACGACGCTGACGACGATCTTTGACGCCCTGGGTATCCAGAACACCGCGAAGGATGTGATAACGCACGCCCGGCAAGTCCTTTACCCGGCCGCCGCGGATCAGAACAACCGAGTGCTCTTGCAGGTTGTGCTTTTCGCCGGGGATGTAGGAGATGACCTCGAAGCCATTGGTCAGACGGACCTTGGCGACCTTCCGCATAGCGGAGTTCGGCTTTTTCGGGGTGGTGGTATAGACGCGGGTGCAAACCCCACGCTTTTGCGGGCAGGATTCCAAGTGCTGGGACTTGGACTTCCGCACGTTGGCTTCCCGCGGCTTGCGGATAAGCTGTTGGATAGTCGGCATTCACGTTCCTCGTGTTGCTCTGTCAATACTCGCACCGGACCCCGGCACGCTGCTTCTCGACGTGCGTTTTGCGCGGATCGCAAAACACAAAACCGCAATCATCCCCAAGGGGACGACGCGGTGCAGATTCAGAGGATCGGGGCCAAGGCCCGGATCATGACCACATCAAGCATTCTGGTCCCGCGTCAGAGAATCCCTGCCGCAGAAGTGAGGGGCTGATACGTCCTGCCACCCGGCTTGTCAATGCTGCGGGTTCAGAGCTGCCCCGCGCAGGGGGTATCGGTGACATAAGCCGCCAGATTGCGCCGCGCAAAGGCGCCACCATCGGCCTTCAGTGGCATGGCTGTGCCAAGACAGGGCAGCGTTCTGCCGGTTACGACCAGAATCTGACCGGCCAGCGCGGGGGGCAGCGGATAGCTTTGTTCGTAGTGGCTTTGCGGTTTGCCCTGCGGGCGCGGGGCATAGAAGGCAAGGCCGCTGGCCCGTCCGGTATAGAACAGGTCGGCCAGAACGTCGCGGTCGGTTGAAACGACCGGCAGATTGCCCGATTGCTGTGCCAGCGCAATGATCTGGTGGCTAAGATCGGCGCGGCCAAGATAGCGGAACAGGAACGGACGCTCGCCCCCCAGACGCGCCTCGGGAAACACCGTCAGCAGCGGCAGGCCAACAGCAACCAGCGTATTGATCAGCACTCCGGCAAGCCGCAGGCGCGGGCGGCTTGCCAGCACCGTCATCGCCAGAACCGTCCCGGCGAAATAGGCCGAAACCGCCCAATTGGCATAGGCCTTGTCAAGCAGCGCCTGCACCGAGACCACGACCAGCGCAGGCAGGGCAAAGGCCGCCAGACGGGCGTTGGGCCGCACACGCCACAGCGCGGCGATCAGCGCCCCGAACAGCACCGGCCCCATCACACCAAACTGGCTTACGATGAATTCAGCCATCGAGGCCGGGTTCAGCCCCGGCCCCGCGCTGTCTTCCTTCACCCAGCCGATGTTGTCTGCGGTGTGAGACAGGGTGGAAAGCCCGTGGGTGAGGTTCCAGATCACGTTGGGCGAAATCACAGCCGCCCATGCCAGCAGCATCAGCGCGGCATGGGCCGGGCGGATGCGCAGGTCGCGCCGCAGAACCGCCGCCAAGGCAACGCCAACCAGAAAGTAGATCCCGGCATATTTCGCCAGACAGGCGATCCCCACCATCGCCCCGGCCAGCAGGGCGTCCACCGCCCTGCCCCGCTCGATCAGCCGGGCGTGAAACAACAGGGCTGCGGCAAAGAACGGCGCCATGATCGTATCGGTCGAGATGATCAGGCTGCCGAAGGCCACCATCGGCAACGTCAGATAGGCCGCCACCGTCCACAGCGCCATAGCCCTTCCTCCGCGCGCCGCCAGCGCCCCAAGGATCAGCGCGGTCACCCCGTGAAACATCGCGCCCGGCATCCGCACCCAGAAAGGCGCATCTGAACCGGCCAGCGATGTGACGGCCCGGATAACCCAGGCGATCAGCGGCGGTTTGGAGTAATAGCCGAAAGCGAAATGCTGGCCCCAAAGCCAGTATTGAGCTTCATCAACGAACAAATCGGTGCGGTTCAGGGCCAGAAGCGCCCAGCGCAGCAAGGTGACCACCAGAACCAGCGCCAAGGCAGGGCGTAGCCAATTGGTTTCAGACAAGCTCACGCGAGCGCCCCTTGTGGATCAGCCACAGGTTCCGGGTATAGACCACAACCCCCGGTAACTGCCCCAGGATGATCACCAGATCCAGCTTGTGGATACCGTAGGCCAACACGATCAGACCGCCAAAGATCGACAGATACCAGAAAGCGACCGGCATCACCGACTTCCCGGCCCTTTCAGAGGCGATCCATTGCACGATGAACCGGGCCGTGAACATCAACTGGCCCAGCAGACCGACCGCTAGCCACATGGCATCCAGCGGGTTCGCCGCGCCCAGACGCTCCAGAATATCGTGCATCATGGCTTGGCCTCGGGCAGCGGCCGGGCCTTTTTCTTGCGCCGAAGCAGCCAGGCGACCCCGGCCAGATCGACCACCCCGACGGCCGCGCGCTGGATGTTGGAATAGTTCGACCGCCCCGCCCCGCGCTGGCGGTGGGAAACATCGACATGGGCGATCTGCCAGCCATCGCGGGCAAACAGCGCAGGCAGATAGCGGTGCATGTGGTCGAAATAAGGGAGCGCCAGAAAGCCCTCGCGCCGAAAGGCCTTCAGCCCGCAGCCGGTATCGCGCGTGTTGTCTTTCAGAGCCCAGGCCCGGATGCGGTTGGCAAAACGCGAGGCAATCTTTTTCGACCAGGTATCCTGGCGCCCCACCCGCTGCCCGGCCACCAGACCGACCTGCCCGGAGACATCGGCGAGCAGCGGGGCAACCAGCCCCGGCAACTCTTCCGGCGGGTTCTGGCCGTCGCCGTCCAGCGTGCAGCACAGCGGTGCAAGGGCTGCGCGTACGCCCGTATGCACCGCCGCCGACTGCCCGCCTGATCGATCATGCCGGATCAGCCGCAGATGTGCCATGGTCCGCGCCCGGGCGGTCAGAACCGCCACAGTCGTGTCGGTCGAGCCGTCATCGACCACGATGATCTCGAAAGGGGCCAGCGCCGTCATCGCGCGGTCGATGCCTTCGACCAGGGCCACGATGTTCTCGGCTTCGTTCTTGCAGGGGATGATGACGGAAATCTGAACCATGGACGCGCCTTCGCAGGGGGCGCCCCCGCTTTGGGCCTCTATACGGCCAAGGGACTTGCCGCGCAATCGCGGCGCGGTCAGGCAGCCGCCCGGCGCGTCACCATCCGCTCACGCAGCAAGGTGTATAGCCCGGTCGCGACCACAATAGCGGCCCCCGTCAACGTGAGCCTGTCAGGCAGGGTGCCAAACAACAGCCAGCCGAACAGGATTGCCCAGAGCAGCGAGGTATAGCGGAACGGGGCAATCAGCCCGATATCCCCGACCCGCATCACCATGACCGCAAACATATAGCCGCAAATCAGCGCCGCAGAGGCAATCGCAAGATACATGGCCTCTTGCGGGGCGACGGGCACCCAGCCGCGCCACGTCGTCACCGCCACCCCCATCAGCATCACCGCAACAGAGGCCCAGACCGCGACCGCCGCCGAAGGTGTTGCCCGCGACAGCGAGCGCGTCGTCAGATCGCGCACGACCACACAAACCACCGAAACCAGACCCAGCACCGACCAGACGGTAAAACCTTCGGTTCCCGGCCTGATGATCAGCAGGACACCGCAAAAGCCGACAAGGATAGCCGTCAGCCGCCGCCAGCCGACCGGCTCTTTCAGGAACACCGCCGCCCCCAAGGTGATGGCCAGCGGCAGCGATTGCAGGATTGCCGACAGGTTCGCCAGCGGCATATGCGACAGGGCGGTCAGAAAGGTCGCCGTCGCCGCAATCTCTGCGACCGAGCGCAACGCGACCTTTGCGGCATCGGCCCCCTGCGGCACCAAACGAAAATGGCCGGTCGTCACGCGGGCAATCAGCACCAGCGCCAGCGTTGCCAATACCCCGCGCAGCGCGATGGCCTGAAACAAGGGCAGGGTCTGGCTGGCGGCCTTCATGAAGCTGTCGTTCACGGTGAAAGACAGCATCGAGCCGCACATGAACAGGATACCACGGGCATTGTCGCTAAGTTTCATGCGCGGGGCCTGCCTTGTTTTGCGGCGGTTGCGGGATTTTCGGGCAACAGATCACTCCCGCAATTGCCTTTGCTTGACCATGCTTGGCAAGAGGCAAAAGAAAAGGGCCGCGCCGGTCTCCCGGCGCGGCCCCCCTGTTGCACGGCGAAGGATTACTCTTCGCGGCTTTCGATCGTGTCCACCAGGCCGGTATCGACCTCGGTATCCATCACATCCATCGGAGCGGCCAGCGCAGCGGCCGTTTCCGCCTCGCTGCGACGCGCCTCGATCACGGTGTTATCGCGCTCGGACGCGATGGACTTGACACGGCGGGTTGCCCCGCCGGTGCCCGCCGGGATCAGACGGCCGACGATGACGTTCTCTTTCAGGCCAACCAGCTTGTCGCGCTTGCCCTGAACCGAAGCCTCGGTCAGCACGCGGGTGGTTTCCTGGAAGGACGCCGCCGAGATGAACGAGTCGGTCG
>DDEX01000044.1:0-151 GCA_002336845.1 Rhodobacteraceae bacterium UBA1943 | reverse complement strand
GGCTCGGCCTTGGCCTCGCGCTGGCCGCGGTTGCGCGCCTTGGCGTTTTCCTCGTCCAGCTCGATCTTTTCGACCTGCTCGCCTTTCAGCAGCGTGGTTTCGCCGCTGTCCAGGATCTCCAGCTTTTGCAGCATCTGGCGAACGATCACCT
>DDEX01000055.1 GCA_002336845.1 Rhodobacteraceae bacterium UBA1943 | reverse complement strand
GCCGCCGCCGCAAGAACAACCCGCTTTTGGTGGGCGATCCGGGCGTAGGCAAGACCGCCATCGCCGAGGGCCTGGCTAAGAAGATCGTGGACAAGCAGACACCGGAAATTCTGGCCCATGCCACGATCTACAGCCTTGATATGGGCGCCCTGCTGGCCGGAACCCGCTATCGCGGCGATTTCGAAGAGCGGCTGAAGCAGGTGGTGAAGGAATTGGAGGATCACCCTGATGCCATCCTGTTCATCGACGAAATCCACACCGTCATCGGCGCAGGTGCCACCAGTGGCGGGGCGATGGATGCCTCGAACCTGCTGAAACCTGCCCTGCAAGGCGGCAAGCTGCGCTGCATGGGCAGCACGACCTACAAGGAGTTCCGTCAGCATTTCGAAAAAGATCGCGCCCTGTCGCGTCGGTTCCAGAAGATCGACGTGAACGAACCGACCGTGCCCGATGCCATCAAGATCCTGCAAGGGCTGAAGCCGAATTTTGAAGAGCATCACGACGTCCGCTACACTGCCGATGCCATCAAGTCGGCGGTGGAACTGGCCTCGCGCTATATTCACGACCGCAAGCTGCCCGACTCTGCGATTGACGTGATCGACGAGGCGGGCGCGGCCCAACATCTTCTGCCCGAGGGCAAGCGCCGCAAGACGCTTGGGACGAAAGAGATCGAGGCAGTGGTGGCGAAAATCGCCCGCATCCCGCCGAAGAACGTCTCGAAGGACGACGCCGAAACCCTGCGCGATCTGGAAAAGACGCTGAAACGCGTGGTCTTTGGTCAGGACAAGGCAGTCGAGGCGCTGTGCTCGGCGATCAAACTGGCCCGTGCTGGCCTGCGCGAACCCGAAAAGCCCATCGGCAACTATCTGTTCGCCGGGCCGACGGGCGTGGGCAAGACCGAGGTGGCCAAGCAGCTCGCTTCGTCCCTTGGCGTGGAGCTGCTGCGCTTTGACATGTCGGAATACATGGAGAAGCACGCGGTTTCCCGTCTGATTGGCGCACCGCCCGGCTATGTCGGCTTCGATCAGGGCGGGATGCTGACCGATGGCGTTGACCAGCATCCGCATTGCGTCCTTCTCTTGGACGAAATGGAAAAGGCGCACCCGGACGTTTACAATATCCTGTTGCAGGTGATGGACCACGGCAAGCTGACCGACCACAACGGCCGGACGGTGGATTTCCGCAACGTGATCCTGATCATGACATCGAACGCAGGTGCGCGCGAACAAAGCCAGGCGGCCATCGGCTTTGGCCGTGAACGTCGCACGGGCGAGGATACTGCCGCCATCGAACGTGTCTTCACGCCAGAGTTCCGCAACCGGCTGGATGCGGTGATCTCTTTCGCACCGCTGTCCAAGGACGTCATTTCGCAGGTGGTGGAAAAGTTCGTGCTGCAACTTGAGGCGCAGCTTCTGGACCGCAACGTCCATATCGACCTGTCGCCCGAGGCGGCGGTCTGGTTGGGCGACAAGGGCTATGATGACAAGATGGGCGCGCGTCCCTTGGGCCGCGTGATCCAGGAAAACATCAAGAAACCGTTGGCTGAAGAACTGCTGTTCGGCAAGCTGGTCAAGGGCGGCACGGTGCATGTGGGCGTGAAAGATGACGCGATCCACCTGACATATGAGGAACCGGGCAAGCCCCGCCTGACGGGTCAGAAACCGCCGCTGCTGACCGCAGAGTGATTTCGAAAGGCCCCCCGCGAGGGGGCCTTTTTCTGTGCCGGTTCAGGCACCTTCCTGCGCAGCGCCAAAGAGGCTGGCATCCCCCCTGGGCGCGCCCAAATCCCCCGGCATCACAAGGCCACTTTCTCCTGCGTGCGACCATGGCCTATGTTGATGGCGCCACAGGATCGCCGTTCCCTCTGCACCGTGCCTGCGCTAGCCTGCGGCCATGACCCATCCCCCTTCCCCCCGCACCCGTGTTCGCCGCCTGCACGAAAAGGCCGCCTATGACCGTGCCACCATCGACGCCATTCTCGATGCAATGCCGGTCGCCCATGTCGGCCATCTGGTCGATGGCTTCCCAATAGTCACCCCCACCCTGCAATGGCGCGAGGGGGACCATATCTACTGGCACGGATCTTCAGCCAGCCGCATGACGCGCGCGGCAACCAATGGGCCGGTCTGCGTGACCGTCACCCTGACCGATGCCATGGTGCTGTCCCGCTCGGGCCTAGAGCATTCGGTCAATTATCGCTGCGTCATGGTTATGGGCACGGCACAGGCCATTACCGATCCGGTCGCAAAAGCCCGGCACCTTGAAACCATGATGGAACAGATGTTTCCCGGCCGCTGGCCCCAGTTACGCCCGATGACCGCGCAGGAATTGAAAGCCACAGCCATCCTTTCCCTGCCGCTGACCGAAGCATCGGCCAAGATTTCCGCAGCCGCCCCCGGCGAAAGCGACCCGGCAGAGGACAAGGCTTGGCCGGTCTGGGCCGGCAATCTGCCAATCAACCTGACAATGGGCGCACCCCAGCCCGCGCCCGACCTTGCGCCCGGCATCACCCTGCCCGGCCATGCGGCCGGCTACCGATTTGGCATGGTGCCGGAGTAAGGCGCTACTGCGCCGCGCAATAGGCCTCTGCCTGGGCGGTGAAGGCGGTATAGCGGTCCCAGAACGCATCATCAGAGCTGCTTTTCGACATCTTTACCGTCTGGGCCTTTTCGGGATCCTTGAAGAACCCGGCTACCCGGCGCTGGTCACCACCTTGCAAGGTGAAATCGGCCACCTGCTGGATACAGCCGCACAGTGCCCGATTGGCCGCCCCGCGGTCCGACCGCAGGCAAGCACTCTCAATCGGCCCCGCCGATGCAGCACCCGCGGAAAAGGAAAAGGCCATGGCCGCAAGGGCCGCCTGCATGATCGTCTTGGTCATCATCTGCCTCAGTGTCCCCCGCGCGGTTTTTCCCGCCGGGTATTTTTCTGCCACGCAGTCTAGCCATCCCAAGCGGTTTTTTCAATCCCACAAGGGGTTTGGCGGAATTTAGCCCATGCGCCTTCATCGCCCTACGTTCCCTTGTGCCCCGGATTGCCGCCACCCCCATATGCGGCCCCTGACTTCCTGCCCTGCCCCGCCCGCCCGCGCGACTCACCCGTGCGCCAGAATCCCCTTCCCGCGTTGCATTCAACCCGGTATATGCCCGGCCATGACCCAGCTTGACCTCATCCGCAATTTCTCCATCGTGGCCCATATCGACCACGGCAAATCCACCCTCGCCGACCGTCTGATCCAGATGACAGGCACGGTGGCCGAACGCGACATGAAGGCGCAACTTCTCGACTCGATGGATATTGAGCGGGAACGGGGCATCACCATCAAGGCCAACACCGTTCGCATCGAATACCCGGCCAAGGATGGCAAGACCTACATCCTGAACCTGATCGACACCCCCGGCCACGTTGACTTTGCCTATGAGGTCAGCCGTTCGATGCGCGCCGTCGAAGGGTCGCTGCTGGTGGTTGACGCAAGCCAAGGGGTTGAGGCGCAGACGCTGGCCAATGTTTATCAGGCGATTGACGCCGGGCATGAGATCGTGCCGGTGCTGAACAAGATCGACCTGCCAGCAGCCGAGCCCGAGCGGGTCAAGGAAAACATCGAGGATGTCATCGGCATCGACGCCAGCGACGCCATCCCGATCTCCGCCAAGACCGGCCTTGGCATTCCCGATGTGCTGGAGGCCATCGTCACCCGCCTGCCCGCGCCAAAGGGTGATCGCGACGCCCCCCTGAAGGCCATGCTGGTCGATAGCTGGTATGATGCCTATCTGGGCGTTGTCGTCATGATCCGCATCGTCGATGGCGTGGTGAAAAAGGGCGACCGCATCAAGATGATGCAAACCGGCGCCGTTTACGGCATCGACAAACTGGCGGTTCTGAAGCCCCAGATGGTCGATATCGCCGAATTGGGGCCGGGCGAGATTGGCATTTTCACCGCCAGCATCAAGCAGGTGCGCGATACCCGCGTTGGCGATACCGTCACGCACGAACGCAAACCCTGCGCCGAGGCGCTGCCCGGCTTTAAACCCGCGCAGCCGGTGGTGTTCTGCGGGCTGTTCCCGGTGGATGCCGCCGATTTCGAAAACCTGCGCGACGCGATTGAAAAACTGGCGCTGAACGACGCAAGCTTCAGCTATGAGATGGAAACCAGCGCCGCCCTTGGCTTTGGCTTCCGCATGGGGTTCCTGGGCCTGCTGCACCTGGAGGTTATCCGCGACCGTCTGGAACGCGAATATGACCTTGACCTGATCACCACCGCCCCCAGCGTGGTCTTCAAGCTGCATATGAAGGATGGCGAGGTGCGCGATCTGCACAACCCCGCCGATATGCCCGATGTCACCTATATCGACCATATTGAAGAGCCGCGGATCAAGGCCACGATCATGGTGCCCGATGACTATCTGGGCGACATTCTGAAACTGTGCCAGGACCGGCGCGGCATTCAGTTGAACCTGACCTATGCCGGCACCCGCGCCATGGTGGAATATGACCTGCCTTTGGCCGAAGTGGTGTTCGACTTTTACGACCGGCTGAAATCTGTCACCAAGGGCTATGCCAGCTTTGACTACCAGATTTCGGAATACCGCGAGGATAACCTCGTGAAAATGTCGATCATGGTGAATGAAGAGCCGGTGGATGCGCTGGCCATCATGGTGCACCGCGACCGCGCCGAATCCCGTGGCCGGGCGATGGTGGAAAAGCTGAAAGAGCTGATCCCCCGCCACATGTTCAAAATCCCGATCCAGGCCGCCATCGGGGGCCGCGTGATTGCCCGTGAAACCCTGTCCGCCATGCGCAAGGACGTGACCGCCAAGTGCTACGGCGGCGATGCGACGCGGAAAAGGAAGCTGTTGGACAAGCAGAAAGAGGGCAAGAAGAAGATGCGCCAGTTCGGGAAGGTGGAAATTCCGCAGACGGCATTCATCAATGCGTTGAAGATGGATTCCTGACCAGTCGCGTTACCGCGTAGGGTGCGTGCTTTGCACGCACCGTTCCACCCCTCGACAATCCACGCAATGGTGCGTGAAATCACGCACCCTACTCATATCCTCCCTCTGCCAACGCCCGGTGAACCGATGAATACGGCCAATCCTCGGGCCGTTCGACCAACCCGTGTTTGACCGGGTTCATCCAACAATACCGCACATGCGCCGCCATATCCGCCTCGTCCCGGATGTGGTGTTCCCAATACCGCCGCTGCCAAATCCCGCGTTCCTTCCGGGCAACATGGCTGTCTCGCAATCGGCCCGGGGCCAGCCCACGCGAAAACCGCGCCTTGATCAGCCGCCAACGGGTAGAAAAGTCGCTGTCCCCCGCGGGCAGGGTCCAGATGCAGTGCATGTGGTTGGGCAGCACAACCCAAGCCTCAATTCCGAACGGGCGCTCGAACCGGGTAACGGCCACTGCTTCGCGCAGCCGCTGCACCTGATCACATAGCACTGTGGATGCCCGGTCCTGCAAGGCGACCGTGAAAAAGATGGCGGCGCCGGGAGCCCGTGGGCGGCGATAATCTGACATGGCCCCACCAAACCCGCTCAGGGTTAACGGCGGGTAAACACCGTAGGGTGCGTGATCTCACGCACCACCCCCTACCCCGCCCGCAGCTCCACCCCCGCCAGATCCGGCATCGCCCCGTTCATCAGCGCCGCCAGCGGAACGCCGTCGATCAACAGGGTCACGCTGCCACCCTCTCCTGCAGACAGGCTCAGATGCGGGTCGGGATGCACCGTTGCATCGTAGTAGATGACCAGATGGTCCTGCGTTGGGTCGTAGTCGGCGATATGGGCGATCTCTCCGGCGGACAGGGTATGGTCGTCCAGCAGGAAGCTGTCCGCCCCCTCTCCGCCATTGCCCCAGTCGCCGCCCGACAGATGCAGGGCATCGTCGCCCGTGCCGCCGTTCAGGAAATCGCTGCCTTCCCCTCCGAACAGCAGGTCATTCCCGTCGCCGCCCTCCACCGTATCCTGCCCCGCGCCGCCCTCCAGCCAGTCATCGCCCCGACCTCCCGACACCACATCATCCCCCGCGCCACCAGACAGCACGTCATTCCCGCCGCCGCCTTCCAGAGCGTCATTCCCCTCATCGCCGCTCAGGCTGTCATCACCCTCACCGCCCGCCAGCCGATCATCACCCGTGCCACCTTGCAGGCTATCGTTTCCGTCACCGCCGTGCAGCCAGTCATCCCCTGCCCCGCCGGAAACAAGATCATCCCCGCCGCCTGCGTCCAGCGCGTCGTTGCCCGCCCCGCCATCGATCGTGTCATTGCCGTCGCGACCGCCCAGCAAATCCTGCCCGCCGCCACCGGTGATCTGGTCGTCCCCACCCAGACCGGAGTGGATGTCATCCCCCTCGCCCCCGGCCCAGACTTCTGCCGGATCGGGGGTCGGGGGCGTGTCATCGGAATGGGGCATCCCGTCACCCGTGCCGACAGGATCGGACAAGGTGGCACCGTCATCGCCCAGCAGGTCGCCCAGTGGCATGGGGTCGTCCGGCGTATCAGGGGCCTCATCCTCGCCCTCGTCCGGGCCATCATTGTTGCCGGGGACCAGCGAGTCGACCATTATGCCGGCAACAAGAGCCCCCATCAGACCGATCAAACCAAGCAAATTTGCCTCCGCTCCCCCGGGGCCAGGGGTGGGGCCGCTGGGTTGACTACAAGAAGTAAACCATTTGGAAACCAATGGGTTCCGCGACATCAGCCTAGCATGAAACAGGCCCGTTCAGGCCCGGAATCTGGCAGAATGGTAAATGGCAACAACGGGCTTTCCTTTTCGCGCGTTTCCCCCTATACGCGCGCATCCCCTGACGGGGAGCCAAGGGCCCTGCTGGACGACATCCCGGCTTGTGCCGTCACTTCAAACCGCAAGGAGACATCCGATGTCGATCACCGTCGAAGAAAAAGCCCGCCTGATCAAGGAATACGCGACCAAGGAAGGCGACACCGGCTCGCCCGAGGTTCAGGTTGCGATCCTGTCGTCGCGGATTGCGACCCTGACCGAGCACTTCAAGTCGCACAAGAAAGACAACCATTCGCGTCGTGGCCTGCTGATGCAGGTTGCCCAGCGCCGCAAGCTCTTGGACTATCTGAAGAAGGTCGATGAGGCCCGCTATGCCTCGCTGATCGCCCGTCTGGGCCTGCGCCGCTAAGCGCATCCGGTTTCGGATCGGACGCCCGTAGCGCAAGCTGCGGGCGTTTTGGTTTGGCAGAAACGTCATACCGGGCAGACTGCCCCAACCCACACGCTTGTGGAACCCATGCGCCCTAAGCTCGGGCAACCCCAGCGTTGCTTATGACGCTGACTGTCCCCCCGTCTTTCTGGTTGCAAAGCCAATACCAAGACCGAGGACAAAGGCTATCCAAAAGCCGAAGGAAACGACTTTCATGAAATCACCAACTATAATCAGGCTTACAGCCTCGCCTTCAGATGTGGGGCTCTTCATGACAAAGGCATAGGTCCACCAGCTAAGGGCAAAAAGGCACGCCAATGCAAAAAGGCCGAACGGTCGCAACTGTGATCCCTTCTGAGATCGACCTAAGGCTATTCCAAAGATGAGCAGCCCTATCATAAGGATCGGCGCGATCAGCAAAAATTCCATGAAACCTTCCCGGACGATCAAGCGAGTGCCTCAACAAGTATATGTAAGTTCGACAACGTCCCACAAGTCATATTTAGCCCGAACCGACTCGGCCCCACCCCCTTCCCAAACCCCTTCTTTTCCTGTATTTGCCCGCAATCTGTGACGTGAGGCCAGCCCCCGGCCGCATGCGAAGGATAGGGGGAGGCGGCAATGGGGCCGCCATATGCGGAAGACCCGGCAGGGGCCGGAGATGCTTCCAGAGGGAACCGAATGTTCAATATCACCAAGAAATCAATCCAGTGGGGTGGCGAGACGCTGACGCTGGAAACCGGCAAGGTTGCGCGTCAGGCCGATGGCTCGGTCATCGCCACGCTGGGGGAAACCTCGGTCATGGCCAACGTGACCTTTGCCAAGTCGCCCAAGCCCGGCCAGGACTTTTTCCCCCTGACCGTGCATTATCAGGAAAAATACTACGCGGCCGGCAAGATCCCCGGCGGCTTCTTCAAGCGCGAGGCGCGCCCGTCGGAAAAGGAAACGCTGGTTTCCCGCCTGATCGACCGGCCCTGCCGCCCGCTGTTCGTTGAAGGCTTCAAGAACGAAGTGCTGGTCATGGCGACCGTGCTGTCGTGCGACCTGCACAACGACCCCGACATCGTGGCGATGATCGCCGCATCGGCCGCACTGACCGTCTCGGGCGTGCCCTTCATGGGCCCGATCGGCGCCGCGCGCGTCGGCTTTACCAACGGCCAGTATGTTCTGAACCCGGCCATGGATGACATGACCCAACTGCGCTCGAAGCCCGAGCAGCGGCTGGATCTGGTCATCGCCGGCACCAAGACCGCCGTGATGATGGTGGAATCCGAAGCCTATGAGCTGACCGAGGCCGAGATGCTGGGCGCGGTCAAGTTTGGCCATGACGCCATGCAGCCGGTGATCGACCTGATCATCGACTTTGCCGAAACCTCGGCCAAGGAACCCTTCGACTTCTCGCCCCCCGACATCTCGGCGATCTATGCCAAGGTGAAGGCGGCTGGCGAAACCCAGATGCGCGCCGCCTTCGCGATCCGCGACAAGCAGGACCGCACCAACGCCATTGGCGCCGCGGTTGACGCGATCAAGGCCGCCCTGTCGGAAGAAGACCAGAAAGACGCGAACCTGGGTTCGGCGATCAAGCAACTGGAATCCTCGATCCTGCGTGGCGACGTTGTGAACAACGGCATCCGCATCGACGGGCGTGACACCAAGACCGTGCGCCCGATCGTCTGCGAAACCGGCATCCTGCCGCGCACCCACGGGTCGGCCCTGTTCACCCGTGGCGAAACCCAAGGTCTGGTTGTGACCACCCTTGGCACCGGCGAGGATGAGCAGATCATCGACGCGCTGAACGGCAACTATCGGTCGAACTTCCTGCTGCACTACAACTTCCCGCCCTATTCGGTTGGCGAAGTGGGTCGCGTGGGCTCGCCCGGTCGCCGCGAGATTGGCCATGGCAAGCTGGCATGGCGTGCGTTGCAGGCGGTTCTGCCTGCGCCGACCGATTTCCCCTACACCATCCGCGTCGTGTCCGAGATCACGGAATCGAACGGCTCGTCGTCCATGGCTTCGGTCTGCGGCGGTTCGCTGTCGATGATGGATGCGGGCGTGCCGCTGAAGGCGCCGGTCGCCGGTGTGGCCATGGGCCTGATCCTGGAAGATGACGGCAAATGGGCCGTGCTGACCGACATCCTTGGCGACGAGGATCACCTCGGCGACATGGACTTCAAAGTCGCGGGCACCGAAGCGGGCATCACCAGCCTGCAAATGGACATCAAGGTCGCGGGCATCACGCCCGAGATCATGGAACAGGCCCTGGCGCAAGCCAAGGACGGCCGGATGCACATTCTGGCCGAGATGGGCAAGGCGCTGTCGGCCCCGCAAGGCTTCAGCGAATATGCCCCCAAGATCGAGACCCTGAGCATCCCGACCGACAAGATCCGCGAAGTGATCGGCTCGGGCGGCAAGGTCATCCGTGAAATCGTCGAAGTGTCGGGCGCCAAGGTCGATATCAACGATGACGGCATGATCAAGATCGCCTCGAACGACCAGAAGGCCATCAAGAAGGCCTATGACATGATCTGGTCGATCGTGGCAGAGCCGGAAGTGGGCCAGATCTACACCGGCAAAGTGGTGAAACTGGTTGATTTCGGTGCCTTTGTAAACTTCTTCGGCAAGCGTGACGGCCTGGTGCATGTGTCCCAGATCGCGGGCAAGCGCCTGACGCATCCGAATGAAATCCTGAAGGAAGGCCAGGAAGTCAAGGTCAAGCTCTTGGGCTTTGACGAGCGCGGCAAGGTGCGCCTTGGCATGAAGATGGTCGATCAGGAAACCGGCGAGGAAATCGCCGAGAAGAAAGAAGAAGCCGCAGAAGGCTGAGCCTGACAAAAAGGCCCGGACCTTGGTCCGGGCCTTTTTTCAATTTGTGGCCCTGTTAGACGACCGCGAGAATATCGCGCCCGACATCCTCCCATTTCCGCAACTGCGGCCGGGCGGCGCGGATACGGGCCACCAGCCCATCTCGAAAACCATCCTCATTCATCAAACGGTCGATGTGGTCCGCCAGGGCGCGCGGATCATCAGGATCGAAGTAGAGTCCAAGATCCCCGCAAACCTCCTGGAACACCGGTGCGGTTGAACAGAGCACGGGCGTTCCCAGCCACAGCGCCTCACCGGCAGGAAGGCCCCAGCCCTCCATCCGGCTGGCAATGACCAGCGCCACCGCCTGCTCGTAATAGCGAACCAGATCGGTCTGGTTCGGGTTGGCCGATTGTTCTACCAAGTCACGAATTGGCGCATACCGCTCTTGTGCCAGATATGCCTTGATGTGATCCCGCACGGCGCCAGCCAGAACAAGCCGGGGCACAGGCCTCCCACGGGCTGCCAGGTCCAGCATCGCGTTGAACGCGATCTCGATATTCTTGCGGCCAACGAGGGCACCAACGGCAAGCAGGTAGGGTTCGTTCGGAATCTGCTTTTGTGCAGGCTCATCGCCCGCCCGGCATTCATGCACCAACGGAACTGCCACAATCCTGCGAAGCGGCGGCATGATGCCCTTGGCCGAAAAATCCTCGATGTCGCGCTTGGTGAACTCTGAATTTGCAATGATCTGATGCGCCTGCTCGATCACATAGCGGTTATCCATCATGAAGTTGCGCGGAAAGGAGTGGCTGGCGTGCCCGCTAAAGTTGTGCAGCGGAATCATATCATGCAGCAGCGCATGAATCTCCACCTTCCACTTCTTGCGCTTGATGGATTCGATTGGCGACAGCATCAACTTTGGTCTGCCCGTCATTATGAACTTGCAGCCATCAAGATTGATCCGGGGCAAGTTCGCACCTGCCAGCCGCCACCGGCGACGGTTCGCCGCACGGATCACTGGCTTTGTGACGGCCAGCAGCGGCGCAATCACACGCCTGTTCCGATGATAGACCTCTCGCACCCGAAGCGGCGAGGCGGCAAGCGGAACATTCAATTCGACTCCGGCTTCCCGCTCATCGTCAAGCTCAGGGAAAACTTCGAAAAAATCGTCATGCCCAGGCGAATAGAGCGCAAAGCGAACACTCGGGTCCAGCTTTCTAAGCTCTCGCGCTATGTCGATGACGACCCGCGCAATTCCGTAAAACTTCAACTTCCCACGAGAGGCGTAAAATACCTCCGTCAAATCGTAAACAACGGGCCCCATTGCAGACTCCGGCGTGACCAGTGAATTGCGTCAAAAGGACAACCGATCAGTGGAGAGGTGCCAACTGCCAAAGCAGTGCGGGCTTTGCGGTCCAGGGTTCAGTGTCGTGGCAATCGCCTAGCAGACTGCGCGCAAAAGCAGAAGAGCGACCACGCGTCAAAGGCGATCACATTACCCATGGTTGAGCAGGTTATTGCCGAGTGGGGTGCCGCACGGCCTGTGCGACGCCCCACTCGGGTTGTTGCAGTTCAGGCAGGCCGCTTGGCAAAGCGCAGATAGGGCAGCTTGATGTCCAGATCACCAAACTTGGCCTTGGCATCCTCGGTCGAAACCGAGAGCGCGACGATCACATCCTGACCGGGCACCCAGTTGGCCGGGGTGGCAAAGGGCACACCGTCGGTGGCCTGCACCGCATCCAGCGCGCGCAGGATCTCGGCGAAGTTGCGGCCCACCGACATCGGATAGGTCATGGTCAGGCGCACCTTCTTGTCCGGCCCGATGATATAGACGGTGCGCACCGTGGCGGTATTCGCGGGTGTGCGCCCCTCGGTCGGCAGGTAATATTCGGCGGGCAGCATGTCATAGGCCTTGGCCACCGTCAGGCTGGTGTCGTCGATGATCGGAAAATCGGCGGGCGCACCGGCAAAAGCCTCGATGTCGCGCTTCCATTTGCCATGATCTTCGACCGAATCGACCGAGACGCCGATCACCTTGGTCTTGCGTTTGGCAAACTCGGGCGCCAGTTGGGCAACCGCACCGAACTCGGTGGTGCAGACGGGCGTGAAATCGCGCGGGTGGCTGAAGATGATGGCATAGCTGTCGCCCAGCCAATCGTGGAAATGGATGGTCCCAGCAGTCGAGTCGGCGGTGAAATCCGGCGCGATGTCGTTGATGCGGATGCCCATGGCGGTCTCCTTCGGGTTTGTCTGGCTGCGATATAGCGGCTTTGGAACGAAGTTTCATCCATTGCGCGACCTTGCCACGAAAAGAATGACGTTTTGCCGGCGCTTGCTGTGCATATGGAATTTTCTTCTCCGACACATGACAACAAGGAAACGACGAATGCTGTCGCGGTTTGATCAAATCTGGCGCAGACCTGCTTGCACCACAGCATCGGGGATGCCATTTTTGGCCCGCAACAGGAGGCTGCCATGATCATCCGCCGCGAATTCTATATCAACGGGGCCTGGGTTGCCCCCGCCAAGGCGCGTGACTGCGCCGTGATCGACCCTTCGACCGAAGAAGAGGTGGCAATCATCTCGCTTGGCGATCAGACCGATACCGATGCCGCCGTCGCCGCCGCAAAAGCCGCCTTTCCCGGCTGGGCCGCAACACCGCCAGCCCAACGGCGCGCTGTGGTCGTGCGCATTCTGGAGCAGTACGAACTGCGCAAGGAAGAGCTTGCCCGCGCAATCAGCCTGGAGATGGGCTCACCACTGGAACATGCGCGGACCCAACAGGCGCCCTGCCTGCCCTGGCACACCAAGAACTTCCTGACGGCATTTGACACGCTGGAATGGGTGCGCCCGCTGGGCCAACACGCCCCGAATGACCGTATCGCGCTGGAACCGATCGGCGTCGTCGGGCTGATCACGCCGTGGAACTGGCCGATGAACCAGATCGCGCTGAAGGCGATTCCGGCGATTCTGGCGGGCTGCACCTGTGTGCTGAAGCCCTCGGAAGAGTCGCCGCTGAACGCGATGATCTTTGCCGAGTTCTGCCATGATGCCGGCCTGCCGCCCGGCGTGTTCAATCTGGTAAACGGCGACGGTCCGGGTGTGGGCAGCCAGCTTTCGACCCACCCGGATGTAGAGATGATCTCGTTCACCGGCTCGACCCGCGCAGGCCGCGCGATTTCCAAAGCAGCAGCCGAGACATTGAAGCGCGTCACGCTGGAACTGGGCGGCAAAGGCGCGAATGTGATCTTCGCCGATGCCGACGACAAGGCGGTAGAGCGCGGTGTGCGTCACATGATGGACAACACTGGCCAATCCTGCAACGCGCCCAGCCGGATGCTGGTGGAACGCCCGATCTATGACCGCGCGGTCGAAATCGCCGCTCAAGTCGCCGACAGCATCAAGGTGGGCCCGGCGGGGGAAGAGGGCAACCATATCGGCCCGGTGGTGAACAAGCGTCAGTGGGACCAGATTCAGGGCTATATCCAGAAGGGTATCGACGAAGGCGCGCGGCTGGTCGCCGGCGGCCCCGGCCTGCCGGAAGGGTTCAACCGGGGCTTCTATGTCAAGCCCACGATCTTTGCCGATGTTGTGCCCGGCATGACGATTGAGCGCGAGGAAATCTTCGGCCCGGTGCTGGCGATGATCCCCTTTGACGGCGAGGAAGAGGCGGTTCGCATCGCCAATGACACGCCTTACGGCCTGACCAACTATGTCCAGTCGCAAGACGGCGCGAAACGTAACCGCATGGCGCTGCGCCTGAAATCGGGCATGGTGCAGATGAACGGCAAAAGCCGCGCTGCTGGCTCGCCCTTCGGCGGGGTCAAGGCCAGCGGCCGGGCGCGCGAAGGTGGTATCTGGGGCCTGGAAGAGTTTCTGGAGGTCAAGGCAATCTCTGGCTGGGATCCGGCTGCCGAGTAACCCGGCTGCAAACAACAAAAGCCCCGGCCCTCGCGCCGGGGCTTTTGTTTATGCCACCAACAGAAAACTTGACACATGTGTCGATTCTTGGCGAGATCACCGGGCAACCCGGAGCACGCCCATGAGCCAGCACCCCCGCCTGACCTCGCCCTTGCAACTGCGCGGCCAGACCCTGCGCAACCGCATCGTCTTTGGCGCCCATACCAACAACATGGCCGATATGGGTCTGCCCGGCCCGCGGACCGAACATTATCTGGTCGAGCGCGCGCTTGGCGGCGCGGCCATGGTGGTGTGCGAGCCGGTGCCCGCCCACCGCACGGGGGTTCTGACGCGCGGCAACGTGCTGCCCGAAAGCGATGCAATCATCCCGCATTTCCAGAAGATCACCACCCGCATCCGCGAGGCCGGGGCGGTGGCAATTCAGCAAATCTATCACGTCGGCGCGCATGGCGATTCCGACCTGTCGTTCCAACCGCACTGGTCGCCCTCGGGCGGGCCGAGCTATCACGACAGCGATGGCTCTCACCGCATGACCGAGGCCGAGATTGAGGAGTTGCTTGACGCCCACGCCGCCGCCGCCCGCCGCGCCAAGGCCTGCGGCTGGCAGGGGGTTGAGGTCTGGGCGGCCTATCACTCGCTGGTCGATCAGTTCTGGACACCGTGGTCGAACACGCGCGACGACAAATGGGGCGGCAGCCTTGAAAACCGCACCCGGTTTTCGCGCGAATTGATCGAGCGTATCCGGCGAGAGTGCGGTGAAGATTTCATCATCGGCCTCGCCATCAGCTACGCGCCCGGCTACAAGGTGGCGCTGCAAGCGGAATCCATGTGTGAAATCATTGCCTTGCACGATGCGACCGGCCATGTGGACTATGTGACCTGCGGCGCAGGCAGCTATCTGGAATTCGACGCGATCATCCCGCCCTTTACCCATGGCGAAAAGCTGACAACGCCGATGACCGCGCTGTTGAAAGGGGTGGTCAAGCACGCCAAGATCACCAGTGAGGCCGGGGTGCGCACCCCCGACAATGCCGAAACCATCCTGTCCTCGGGCGAGGCGGATCTGGTTTCGATTGTCCGCGGACAAATCGCTGACCCGCATCTGGCCGCCAAGGTGACCCAAGGTCGTGCCGAGGATATTCGCGGATGCATCTCCTGCAATCAGATGTGCTGGGGGCGGCGCAGCCGGGATTACTGGATTTCTTGCCTGATCAATCCCTCCGCCGGGCGCGAATGGGAATGGGGTGGCGACCGGTTCACTCCGGCTGCGACAGCGCGCAACGTGCTGGTCGTCGGCGCCGGACCGGCCGGGCTGGAGGCTGCGCGAGCGGCCGCAGAACGTGGACATAAGGTCGAGATTGTCGAGGCGCTGCCAGTGATCGGTGGGCAGTTCCGCCTTGCCGGACAGCAACCGCGCCGCGCCCAGATTATCGACCTGATGGATTGGTATGAGCGGCAGTTCACCAAGCTGGGCGTCACCCTGCGGCTGAACACCTTCCTGGATGAGGAGGAAATCGCGGCCCATCCCGCGGATACCGTGATCCTCGCCACTGGCTCCCTGCCAGATGAAACCGGCTTTCAACGCTGGCGCCCCGATCTGGGCGCCCTGCCCGGCATCGAACTGGGCGGCGTCTGGTCGCCCGAGGCCGCAATGCGGCGAGAGGCGCGGCTGGGCGATGCGGTGGTGGTTTATGACGAAGGGTCAAACTGGCGCGGCGTCGGCACCGCCTGGGCGCTGGCCGAACGCGGCCACAAGGTTACCATCGTCACGCCGGAACCCATGGTGGGCAAAGAGATCACCCGCACGGCCGCCGATGGGGCCGCCCGGCGCTATCTGGCAAAACTGGGCACTCGGTTCCTGACCGAGCACAGCCTTTCGGCCTGGCATGGCAACGGCGTGACGGTGCAGAACCTGCTGACCGGGACCGAAGAGACGCTTCCGGCCAGCGGGCTGGTGATGGCCACGACGAACCGCAGCTTCGATCCGTGGCCCGAAACCTTCGCGGACAAGCAAACCCACCGCATCGGTGATTGCGCCGCCCCGCGCCTTGCCGCCTATGCCTTCCACGAAGGACGAAAGGTGGCCCTTACTCTCTGATGCCTTTCATCTTGGCATAAATATCCCAGGGGGTGCGGGGGCTGGCCCCCGCCTCACGCCGGGGCAAAGCTGCTCGCCTGCGCCATGGCCCAGGCCTGCGAGAACCCCGCGGCCGACGCCGGGTCAGTCAAAAGCTGTCCGGCCTCCAGCGTCGGGTAAATCTCGACCAGTGAGAGCGCCCCGGTCGTAGCCCCGATCCGGCGGCGGAAGTGATGCGCCTTGAACTGAGACGGATGGTCGATCCCCGCCGCCGCCGTCAATTCGGCCAGTGCGTGCAACGTGTTCTTGTGGAAATTCGCCACCCGCTCGGCCTTGTCGGGGACGACCAGCGCCCTTTGCCGGGCAGGATCGGGGCTGGTCACGCCCGTTGGGCAATGCCCCGTATGGCAAGACTGCGCCTGAATGCAGCCGATTGCGAACATGAAGCCGCGCGCCGCGTTGCACCAATCGGCGCCCAGCGCCATGACCCGCGCCATGTCGAAGGCCGAGGTGATCTTGCCCGAGGCCCCGATGCGGATGCGGTCGCGCAGGCCCACGCCGATCAGGGCGTTGTGGGCAAAGGAAAGCCCGTCACGCAGGGGCATCCCCACATGGTCCATGAATTCCAGCGGAGCAGCACCTGTCCCCCCCTCTTTCCCGTCGATCACGATGAAATCGGGGATGATGCCAGTTTCAACCATCGCCTTGCAGATCGCCAGAAACTCCCATGGATGGCCGATGCACAGCTTGAACCCCGCCGGCTTGCCGCCCGACAGGTCGCGCAGCCGGGCCGTGAACTCCAGCAGGCCCACGGGGGTGGAAAACGCCGGATGGGCCGAGGGCGAGACGCAATCCACCCCCATCGGCACGCCGCGGATGGCGGAGATTTCCTCCGTGATCTTGGCAGCGGGCAGCACACCGCCATGTCCGGGCTTGGCCCCCTGCGACAGCTTCACCTCGATCATCTTGATCTGGGCGTCCCTGGCGGTTTCGGCAAAGCGCACCGGATCGAACCCGCCATCCGCCGCGCGCGCGCCGAAATAACCCGACCCCAACTCCCACACCAGATCGCCGCCGCCTTCGCGGTGATAGGGGGAAATGCCGCCCTCGCCGGTATCATGGTAAAAGCCGCCCGCCTTCGCGCCGCGGTTCAGCGCCCGCACCGCATTGGCCGACAGCGCCCCATAGCTCATCGCGGAAATGTTCAGCAGCGAGGCGGAATAGCTGCCGATCTGCACCCGCATCGCCTCGGCGCTGGCCAAAGCGCGGGGCGACAGCGAATGGTGCAGCCATTCGTATTCATCCTGATAGACGTCAAGCTGTGTGCCAAAGGGCCGCTTGTCCAACGCCTTCTTGGCACGCTGATAGACGATGGCGCGCTTGTCGCGGGCAAAGGGCGCGCCGTCCTTGTCGCCTTCGAAGAAATACTGCCGCATCTCGGGCCGGATACCTTCCAGCAAGAAACGCAGATGGGCGGCGATGGGATAGTTGCGCAAGATGGCATGGCGCGTCTGGAACAGGTCATAGACCCCGATCGCCACAATCACCGCCAGTGCCACGGCCACCACCTCCAGCGGCGCCCGCCCGCCGGGCCACAGGATCGCCGCCAGAACCGCAAGCACCAGCAGGATGGCGGGCCAGGTCAAAAGCGCATAGCGCAGCTCGAATGCGGTTTTCATCGAGGTATGGTCTCCGTTCGGGCCATGCTGATCACGCCCGGATTTCGGGCAGGTTAACGGGGAAATGTGACGGTCAGAACGGGCAATCTGCCGTAAAACTCAGCCAGTCGCCGGTTTCCGGGTGATGCAGGCCCAGCGTTTCGGCGTGCAGCATCAGGCGGGAATGGTCGGCCCGCGTTTCGGGGGCATAGATCTGATCGCCCAGAATGGGGTGGCCCAGCGCCAGCATATGCACCCGCAACTGATGGCTGCGCCCGGTCATGGGAGACAGTTGCACCCGGGTTTCGCCGGGGCTGCGGCCGATCACCCGCCAGTCGGTCAGCGCCGGTTTGCCGTGCTCAAGGTTGACCATCTGGCGCGGGCGGTTCGGCCAATCGACCGACAGGGGCAGGTCGATCCGGCCGCTTTCGCCCTCAACCCCGCCCAGGACGCGGGCGACATAGGTCTTTTTCGCGCGGCGTTGCTCGAACTCCTGCCCAAGAAAGCCCTGCGCCTGCTTGGTGCGGGCAAAGATCATCACGCCCGATGTGTCGCAATCCAGCCGATGCACCACCAGCGCATCCCAGTATTCGGCCTGCAGGCGGCTGATCAGGCAATCGGCCCGCCCCTCCAGCTTGCCGGGCACCGAAAGCAGGCCCTCGGGCTTGTTGGCCACGATGATATGCGCGTCCTGATAAAGGATCGACAGCGGTACATCGGGCGGGGTGTAGCTGAACTCGATCCGCAACGGAGAGTCCGGTTTCATCGCAGGGTGTGGCCAGCGGCGCGCAGCGTGGCGGCCAGATGGCGGATATGGGCCGGGCCAACCTCGCAGCACCCCCCGACGATGGTGGCCCCCAGCTCGACCCATTGCAGCGCAAAGGCACTGTAGCGTTCGGGCGTCAGGTCATGGCGGTGGGTATAGTCGGGGGCGGCCCCGCCATCGGGCAGCGGCAGGCCCGTGATCTCGCTGAACCCGTTGGCATAGGCGCCGAAGGGCAGGCCAAGGGCAGACAATTCGCGCAGCGCGGCCAGCATCGCCTCTGGCAGCGAGCAATTGGCAAGAACCGCTGCCGTCGGGTGTTCGGCGATCACCTCGCGCAGGCCTGCGACGGGTTCGCCCGACCGCAACCGGCTGCCGTCGCGGTCATCGACCGAGACCGACAGCCAGACCGGCACCCCCGCCGCCTGCGCCCCCGCCAGCGCCCCGCGCGCCAGATCCAGCGAGGACATGGTTTCGATCAGGATCACATCGACATGCGGCGCCATGATACGCGCCTTTTCGGCATAAAGCGGGGCCGAAACCGCGACAGGCGGCGTCAGGTCGGGCCGATAGCTTTCGCCCAGCGGCCCCATGGACCCCGCGATCAGGCCGCGCCCGGCATGGGCGCGCGCCTCATGCGCCTCGGCCAGGGCGCGCAGGTGCAGGGCGTGGTAAAGCGCATCAAGGCCCACAGGCTCCAGCCGGTCGTGCAGGATGTTGTAGGTGTTGGTGGTGGCAACCGAGGCCCCGGCGGCGAAGTAATCCTGATGGATCTCGCGCACCAGACCGGGATGGTCGATCATCACGCGGGTGGCCCAAAGCGCCCCCGGATTGTCGCCAGAGCGCGCGATCAGCTCTTGCCCCATGCCGCCATCCAGCAGGGTGATTTCAGCCATGATTACCTCGTCAGGACAAGGCGGGCGGCAAGGCCCGCGAACAGAACCGCCGCCAGCTTGTTCACAATACCCATGCGGTGGCCGATGGCCTTGCCCGCATATCCTGCAGCTCCGCCGAATACCATGGTGATCCACATGCCGTTGAAGGCGAAAATGCTGCCCAGCAGGACGATCTGCTGCCAGACCGGCAGTGCCGCGGCGGGGTTCACGAATTGCGGCAGGAAGGCCAGAAAGAACAGGATCGGCTTGGGGTTCAGCACGTTCGACAGGATGCCGCGCAGAAAGGCGCGGCGCAGCGAGGGCGTGCCCTGCCCCTCGGCCAATGCGCCCGCGCGCCAGCTTTTGACCGCGATCCACAAGAGATAGGCCGCCCCGGCATAGCGGATGGCCGACAGCGCGACTGGATGGGCCGCCACCAGCGCCGACAGGCCCAGCGCCGCCAGCAGGATGTGCCAGAACACCCCGACGCCGACACCAAAGCCGGCGATCACTCCGGCGCGCGGACCGCCTTGAATGCCGCAGGCGGAGGCGAATACGATGTCCTGCCCCGGCGCAAGATTGACCAACAGACCGCCGATAAGGAAGGTCAGGAACTGGTCGGTCGTCAGAAAGGCGATATGGTCCCACATCGGGGCACCATCGGGTGCGTTATGACGAAGATCAAGAGAGCTGATTTGACCTTTCGTCGGCGCGCGACAACTCTGGGGCCGGAGGTGCCCGATGGAATACGAAACCGTTCCGGCCGCAGAGTTCGGCCACGCCCTGACGGGTATAAGCATCAATCTTCTGGTACGCGATGTGCGGGCCGAGGCGGCCTTTCTGGCGCAAGTCTTTGACATGGCGGTGCATCGGCTGTCGGATGATTTCGCCATCGTGCTGCATGGCGGACAGCCGTTCCAACTGCATTCGGATGCCGC
>DDEX01000064.1:22572-61260 GCA_002336845.1 Rhodobacteraceae bacterium UBA1943 | reverse complement strand
AGGGCCTGCTGGTTGCCGCGCGCGAGACTCCGGCGCTGGTTATTCTGGACCTGGGGCTGCCGGATGCCGACGGCCTTAGTGTACTGCGCGATTTGCGGGGATGGAGCCATATCCCCGTCTTGATCCTTTCGGTGCGCTCGGACGAGGTGGGCAAGGTCGCAGCACTGGATGCGGGGGCGCAGGACTACGTCGTAAAACCCTTCAGTGTCAAAGAATTGCTGGCCAGGGTACGCAGCCTATTGCGCGACCGCAGCCCAAGCGGGCAGGCCAGCGCCGTCATTGAGGCGGGCGATCTGCGCATTGATGTGGTGGCCCATCAAGTCAGCCGCGCAGGCAAGCCCCTGCACCTGACCCGGCGCGAATTTGACCTGTTGTGGATGCTGGCGTCGAATGCCGGAAGATTGGTCACGCAATCGATGATCCTCAAGACCCTTTGGGGACCGGCCCATGTTGAAGATAGCCAGTATCTACGGGTTTTCATTCGCCAGTTGCGTGCCAAGCTGGGGGATGACGCGGCAAACCCGACCTATTTGGTGACAGAGCCGGGTGTAGGTTATCGCTTCATTGCGACCAGCCAGCCACCGGCCACGGCATAGGGACAGCCTGACCCAAGGCTTGCGAGGCTTGCGCCTGCCCGGGCGGCGCAGGCTGTATCAGCGGATCAGAAAGGCCCGACACTCGCCTCGGTGCCGTCGATACCATCGGTCTCGGGCACAAGGGCGGCAAGGCCACACCCTCGACCGCCATGACAAAGGCCAGCAGGAACCTGCCATTGTGCCCGCCACGCCCCTTGTGCCACAGGGTCACCGCCCTCTCGACGCCACCGAGTTGTCGGCCATGCGCCTGCCTGACAACGCCCCCGTTGGGATGCTGCCCCTTATGCGGTTGATGAAGGGGGGAGCCTGAGGGCGACCTTCGGCCAGGTTTGGCAGGCTGATCAAATGGTGTAGGGGGGGACTACGTTCTGGACGGGGTCACACTTCCAAAGGGAAGCGGTCAAAGGGCTGTAACCAAAGGGAAAAGCTGACAGATGAGGCCGGGTGGCGTCGCTAGGGAAATGAAATTGTGCGCCTGAAAAGGCGTTAGAATGCGCGGCGGAGACGCATTCCCTTTCATTCCGGCCTCATAAGGACGTCAAAAGGCAACATGCTGTAAGAAAAGGGAAAAGCCGTTGTCGGAACAGGTTCGGGCGGAGAAGGTTCTGGATGAACTGTTCTAGAAAGAGTGACGGACGGTCACAGTTCCAAAAGTTGGCCACTGGCTCACGAAAAACATCAGTGAAACAAGGGAGAAGCGGTAATGAAAGCGCAGGAAGGCGCAAGCCACGAACTGTGACCTTAAAAGTGTCAGGATCGCGCAGAAGTCACCGATCCTGACGGTCGCAGGCACCCCATAGGGACTAGCCAAAAAAGCCGCGTTTAGGAGCTGGCTTGGGTGAGATCATCACCACGCTTCGCCCAAGCTCTTTGGCGCCATTGTTCAGGATAATACCCTGCGCAAGGCTCGTCCCCTTCCGCATTAGAATGTGCTGAGATGTTGCCCCCATAGCCATCAGCGAGACCGAGTAACCGCACACCTCCCATCCATCAGCGAGATACTCAGGGAAAGGATCTACTTCATCGGCCATGGATGTCTCCTATCAGATGCCAAAGATTACTGCCCAAGCCACCTGCTGACCCGCTCAAGCTGGTCGTCGGTCAGGTGGCCGAGTTCTTCCGTCTTAAAGACCGTCCTGATGAACGGTATGTGCAGCATCGGGTCGCCAAGGCGGCGTGATGTCGCCTCGATACGGCGAACGATGGCAGCCCTGTCTATCATCGCCTTCCGGGGTGGAGGCAACACCGGCCCTGCCCCTTCAACGGTGATGCTGGTCACGTTCCCCCCAGCGACGATGTTGAGATTCGATCTGCCGCTTGAGATCACGACCAAGCCGTTGCCCAACTGTGGGGCGGCAGGAATCGCCTCGCGGATCAGCCTGGCAATCTTGTCCTTTGCTTCTTCATGCGGAGGCATCTGTCACCTGTTACCCTTTGACCAGGCGGATCACCCGAGCGCGGACCTCCGCCGAAGAATCGGTTAACAAGTCGTATGCGGCGATCGTTAACTCGGCCTTAATTTTGGGCGCGACTCGGCGCCCATCCAGCCCCTCTTCCACCGCCTCGATTGCGGCCTCGAGCCGCACGAGATCGACGGAGTGTGTGGCGCGATGCTCGACCGCGCGCACATGTTCCAAGGCTGTAAGGCTCGGGCGTTCGCTGCCCATTCTGTCCCCGGTGCCTTCAAAAGATGCTTGCCGAACCAGTTCGGCTGCGGAGGTGAACATCGTCCCTTCCCCCGTGATCAGCCAGTCCAGATTAACTGAGAACTCGCGCTTATAGCGCGTCAGAAAACTGAAATCAGGCATCGTGTCACCACGTTCATAACCGCCGAGGGTATCGGGGTGCATGTCCAGCTTAGACGCAAATGGCTTTCTTTCGCGGAAGCCAAGTGCCTCGCGCACCGCAGTTAGGCGCTGAGCAAACTCTGTTTTTGCAATCGAAGGACGAGCCATTACCATTAACGCACAATCACCGTTTACAAAACGGAGATAGTCCGCTATCCCTTACCTATGCGCCCCGCCAAGGCGGATCGCTGTTGCGAATATCGAGCCAACAAAAGGCGGATTGCGTCAACAATCCGCCCCCTGCAGGAGACCGCCGATGGCGAAGCAGCCCTGGACCAAAGCCAGGATCAAATGCGCCCTCGAAGAGCGCGGCATGACCATGAATGGCCTGGCCGAACTCAAGGGGATTTCACCCAGTCAATTCCGGCACGTCTGGAACAAGACGGTTCGCGCCGCCGAGAGGGCGCTCTCCGAGTTTCTTGAAGTGCCTGTCGACGAGCTTTTCCCGGATCGCTACCCCATCAGAAAGTCTCCCCTTCTATCTGCGGAGAACGAGGCTGCCATAGCAAGGGCAAAAGCGGCGCGGGAAGCTGACAAGCGGAGGGTCGCATGACCGCGAAGCTGTCAAAGAGCCGCCAGTCCTTGGACAACATTTTCGCCCGAGTCGACGACATCCTGGGCGCTGTCGCCCTGTTCCTGCTGGTGTTCGGTGGCTTTTGGGCTGCGAGCGGTATTGGTCTGCCGACCGGCGCCGACGAGCTGATGCAGGCGGTGCCGTGATGTCGCATCAGTTGAAATCAGAAACCGCTGAAGTCCCGGGTCGATCTGCCCGAAATCACCATGATGTCGCTGTTCTGGCCACGGTCGGCAAGGAACTCGGCGCGGCAGATGGGGCATTGCAGGCAATTCAGCCGGCCGGTGGCTGGCTGGAGGATCGACTTTACGCGCTTCGCCACGCAGGCTGGGCATATGCTGTGTTCGGGCTGACCGCCACTGTGGTCGCTCTTGAGTCTGTAGACCATCGCGCCGCGCCCCGTATCGCGAAGTTCGTAACGCACAAGGTCTGCCTCAAACTGATCCCGCTGTTGCAACTCGCGCTGAAGCGCCAAAACGCCCTCCTGTATCTCCATCTGTGCAGACTTGGCGTCGATCAGCTTGTCCAGGAGGTCGAGAACGAGCTGCTTCGACGCGGTGACGTCGACTTCCGATCGACCAAAAAGCTGCTTGAGATTTTTTCCCGCCTCGGTGGCGCCAACGATGCTGGACGTCGCTGTGCCCACATAGCCGAGGAGCGTTGAAATGTCGGTCATTCGTATTGTCCTTGGCTGGTTGGTTCGGTCGAGGGTGAAGTTGCCGGGCGGTGGTTGCACGCCGCCCGGCAGCGCCAGCCTAGCACACATCTTGCAGGCGGCAATCATCCGGCCGCGATCGGTGGTGCCCGCATGATCCACCAGTACCGCCAGCCAATGCCGCCCAGTTCAGCGCGCATCACGGTTCTTGAGGCCGAGAACGAGGCCCTGCGCCGCAGGGTCGCCGAGCTGGAGCGGCAGGTCGCCGCCCTGACCCCGAAATCCCCCACGCCCAACGCGAGCTGAAATGACCTTCCTTCCCGAATTGCGCCTTGATGCCATTGATGTGCCCGAAAACCGGGCCCGCGATTTTGATGCCGTCTGGGCCGAGGCCCTGAAAGACATCATCCGCGAACAGGGTCTGTTGAACCCGATCACCGTTCGCCAGATCGGCGATCGTTACAGCCTGATCGCGGGCCTGCATCGCTATTATGCCCACCTTTTCATGGGCGACCGTGAGACCATCGCGGCGGTGGTTTCGACCGCCGAGACCGATGATCAGGCCCGGCTGCAGGAGGTGATGGAGAACCTTGGCCGTAACGAGCTGATCGCGCTGGACCGCTGCCACCACCTCTATGAGCTGAAGCAGGTCTGGGAGCGGATGTATCCGCAAGCTCGCCACGGAGGGGATCGGGGAAATCAGCATACTGGTGGCAAGAGCCAAAGTTTGGCTCTTGCCACGGATGACACCCCGATCATGGGCTTCGCCCGCGCCACGGCCGACAAGATCGGCCTTGGGCCCGCTGCCATTAAGCTCGCCGTCAAGATTTGGACTGGCCTCGTGCCCACCGTCCGGGCCCGGCTGCGCGGCAGCGATCTCGCCCGTAAGCAAACCGAGCTGAAGGCGATTTCCGAACTGCCCGCCACGCGCCAGATCAAGGTTGTCGATCTGATCCTGGGCGACGAACACCGCGAAATCGACAATGTCGCCTCGGCCCTGCTGTTCATTGAGGGAGGGATCAAGCCCAACGCCCATGAACGGCTGTTCCGTGTCATCCATGAGGGCTTTGCCAAGCTGCCAGACGACACGCTGGACCGTCTGCTGGTGGAAAATGAAGAGCGGGTTGTTGCCTCGCTGCGCCGGATGGGGCGCATCTGATGACCCGCCCGCGCCCCGCCTTGACCAAGGATCTGTTCAGCTGGGAGCCGCCCAAGGTGTCGGTCGGCTACAGCACCGATGTCATCGGGCGCGGGCGGCTGGATAACAAGATCGCGCGGCTTGTGTCCCAGGCACTGCGCGATGCCCGAGAGGATGGGTTGAACCGGGCTGAAGTGGCCCGCCGCATGACAGCCTTTCTTGGCCGGGCCGTGTCGGAGGCCATGCTGAACAAGTGGTCGTCGGAGGGGTCTGAAGATCACCGTATTCCGCTGGATGCCTTCCTTGGGCTTGTGCAGGCCACGGGTGCCACTGATCTGCTGGGGTTCCCTGCTGGCGAGTTCGGGCTGACCGTGATCGAGGCTGAATATGCCGAGATCATCGAAGAAAAGCTGCTCGACGATCACATCGAAGAAATGCAAGCGCGCAAGCAAATGTTGTCCACGCGCCGGAAGGCAGGTCGCAAATGACCGCCCGTGAATGGTTCAATGCACAAGAGCTTGCCGACGTTGCCGCCGAACGCGGCGTTGCCTCCTTTCCGACCACCAAGAGCGGTGTCATCCGCTATGCAAAGGAGAAGGGCTGGGAAGGATCGCCGCTGTGCCGAAAGCGCGCCGCGCGCGGTGGTGGGCTGGAATATCATTTCAGCTTGATGCCAGAGACCCTTCGCTGGGCCTTGGAATCGTTGAAGCTGAAGGGGGCCGCCCAGCAGCGCCACAGCGATGCCAGCGAGATTGATAGCCGTCGGGTAATTGCGATCCGTGCCTCTGGCCTGCCTGCATCGGCCCGCATTGTCATGGAGGCCCGTGCCGTCATCCTGACTTCGATCGAGGGCTATGCCATCGCCAACGGCGAGAGCCGCGCATGGGGCATCACTCGCTTCCTTGAGGCGCAAGAAGATGCAGTCCGGCGTCAGAAAATCGAAAAGCTCCGCGATGCTGGGGAAATCCTGACGGAACGCGAAGTCGCCGATCTCTCGCGCCGCCTCATCCTGACCGCGCCCGATGGTTTCCAGTTGGGCCATGATTGCCTGCGGCGGGCCAATGACAGGCGGGATGCCGCCTCGGTCAAACGGGCGACGATTTACGCCTGGTTCAAGGCACGGGACGAAGGCGGTGTGTTGGCCTTGTCTCCCACCCCACCAAAGACCGCCCAGCCCCTTCCCAAGGCCTTCGGGCAGTTCCTCAAGTTCTACGCCAAGCCGAGCAAACCATCGGTCGCCGATGCCTACCGCGCCTATACCAAGGATGCAGCGGGTCGCTCCGATCTGCAGCCGATGACCCTGACTTTGAACCAGGTGGAATACATCGTCTCGAAGCGGCTGAACAACATCGAGAAGATGGTTGGCCGGGAAGGTTTGCTGACCCTGCGGTCCCGCATGGCCTATGTCACGCGGACGACCGAGGATATGTGGCCGACCACGATCTACACGGCTGACGGCAAGACTTTCGACGCCGAAATCGCCGATCCAATCACCAATCTGCCGATCCGGCCCGAAATCACGACGGTGCTGGATGTCGTAACCCGCAAAATCGTGGGGCTCTCGCTGGCCAGATCGGAAAACCAGCGATCGGTGGCCGAGGCGCTGCGCAATGCCTGCGTCGGGCACGGCATTCCGGCGATCTTCTACGTTGACCGTGGCCCCGGTTATCGCAACGAGGCGATGGACGCTGATGTCTCTGGCCTGATGGGCAGGCTTGGCATCACCAAGATGCACGCCGCCCCTTATGGCTCACAGGCCAAGGGCCGCATCGAGCGCCCGAATGCCACCGTCTGGGACACGCTGGCCAAACGGCTGCCGACCTACATCGGCGCGGACATGGACAAGGAAGCCGGTCAGAAGATCCACAAGCTGACCCGCGGCGAGCTGAAGCAATTCGGGCAATCCCGCGCTCTGCCAAGCTGGGAGGAGTTCGTCCGGCTCTGCGAGGCCATGGTGGCCGAGTACAACGGCCGCGAACACCGTGGGCTTCCCAAGTTTGAAGATCCAGCAACCGGGCGTCAGCGTCACATGACCCCTGTCGAGGCATGGGAGGCCCATGTTGCGACAGGCTTCGAAGCGGTGGGCGTCGATCCCGATGAGGCTGACGACCTGTTCCGGCCTTACGAAATCCGCACGGCTCGTCGCGCGCAAGTCCAGTGGAACACCAACTTCTTCTTCCATCCGGCGCTTGAGGCCTATCACGAAGAAAAGGTCATGGTCGGTTACGATTACCACCAGGCCGAACAGGTGTGGGTGCGCGAGTTCGATGTTGAGAGCGGCCAGCCGGGCAAACTGATCTGCGTTGCACGGTTTGGCGGGAACGCCGAGCGCTATGTGCCCCTATCCTACGAGCAGAAGGCGCTGGAGACCCGATCCGCCGCGCGCCTGAAGCGGGTCGATCGCAAGCGCGACGCCATCGAGGCCGAACGCGATGCCCTGCTGATGATCGAACAGCAGCGGCTGACCCCCGCGCCCTTTATCGACATCACACCAACGCCGGAGCCAGAACCGGCCCCGATCAACGTGGTCGAAGGCCCGGCGCCAGTGCGCCGTCGGACCTTTGCCTCTGACGAAGAGCTGGCTGTCTGGGCTTTGGCCCATCCGGCCGAGCTTACCCCCAACCAGCTCGCGGTGCTGAAGGACTGCATGTCACGCCCTGCCGCCCGCGAGCTGTTCCGAATGTCAGGCATCGACTTGGAGGCGCTTCGAACCCTCCTCCGTGCCGCTGCCTGACCAGAAACGTGGAATGAGGAGAGCATAAGAATGAGGGATACCTTTGTCGAGACCAGCAATGTCCGGCGTTATATGGGGGCGCTGAAGACGCTCGACGAGCGCGGCGCTGTAGAGGCCTGCATGGTCGTCGTGGACGGCAAGCCGGGCTTGGGCAAGACCACGACACTGAGCCGTTGGGTCGCCCAGACAGGCAGCGTTTACCTGCGGGCGCAGAAGGGTTGGGACTACAGCTGGTTCATTCAGGATCTGCTGACCGAGCTATCGGTGTCCTACCAGGGCATCCGCGGCAAGCGCGAGCGCTTTGCCCGCGTCATCCAGGAGCTGCAAATCCGCGCTGAACAGGCGGCGCTGGAAGGCAAGGTCTTCGGTCTGGTGATCGACGAATGCGACCTCGTCTCGTCCCGCGCTGAAATCATGGAGGCGATCCGGGGGATCAGCGATATCCAGTTCATGCCGACAATCTTGGTTGGCATGGGCCGGTTGCGCGACAACCTGCGGCGCTTCCCCCAGATCGAAAGCCGGGCACCGAACAAGGTGGAATTCCTGCCCGCCTCGATCGAGGACACCACGGCCCTGTTTCATGGCCGATGCGAGGTGAAGGTTGCCCCCGATCTGATCGGCTGGGTGGCCAAGCTGTCGAAGGGCTACAACCGCGAAATTCTTGATGCGATCGCCAATATCGAGCGCTTCGGGCGGCGGGCGGAGCTTGGTCAAGATGGCGTCACGCTGGCCGATATGGCTGGCCGCGTCATCATGCGCAACCGTGACACGGGCCGGGAAATCCTCGTGCCGGACTCGGAGGCGGCATGATGGAAAAGGCCGAGACCGGATCGGCTGCCTTGACGTTGCTTCGTGCCTTGGAGGGCGGCGCAGCCCGTCACATCGAAGATCTCGCCAGCACGCTTCATCGGAGCCGGAAACAGGTTTCTAAGGCGGCTTCGCAGCTTGCTGTCCGAGGCTGGATTACCCGGTCGGAGTGCGGGGCCGGGATCTACACGATCACCCTTTGGGGCGCCAAAGCGCTGGAAGAAGGCGCGACGATCACCTCGGGCCCTGCTGGCGGCAAGCGCAAGGTCACAGTTTTCAACGACACCTTGCGCGGCCGGGCCTGGCTGGCAATGCGGGCGCGGCGTCGGTTCACGGTGGGCGACATCGTGATCGATGCGGCCATCAACGACGGGACAGAGCGGGATCGGGCGAATGTCGCCCGCTATATCAAGCATCTGACCGAGGCGGGCTATGTCGTCGAGTTGCCGCGCCGGCAGCAGGGCACTGCGCTGACCAGCCCCGGATACAAGGTGTTCATGCTGCGCCGAAACACTGGCCGCAAGCCTCCAATTTTCCGGGCCGCCGCGAAACTGCTGCACGACCCCAATATCGGGGAGGATGTGCCATGCAGCCCGCGCTGAACCTTGGTGAGCCGGAACTGGAATGGATCGCCCTTCTGCGGGCCGAGCGCGAGCGTGGGAAAAGCGTTAGCCAGATCGCTCGCGAGGTCGGTATGGCACGCCCTTCCGTCTCGATGCTGCTGTCAGGAAGTTACCCGGCGCAAAGCCTTGACCTCGCCACCGCCAAGCACGGTGCCCGCGTCGTGCAGGCCTATAGGGATCAGGTGCTGTGCCCGCACGTCCGGCGCGGCATCCCGCTCGATCAGTGCCGCAGCCTGGCTGCAGCGCCGATGTCCGTCTCGAACCCTGAAAAGCTGAAGCAATGGCGTTCGTGCCAGCGCTGTCCCCTCAACCCCCTGAAACCGGAGACCAAACCATGAAGATCATCGACTGCCTTGAACGCTGCCAGTGGACCGAAGAAGAGGTCACGCTGTTTCTGTCGCTGACCCGGTTCGAGGTAACGGACAAAGGCTCGCTCGTGGTGATCGCAGCGGCGGCAACCCTGCTGGCTGGTGATTCCGTCGACGTGCGGCACCTTCAGGCGAACATCGCCGAATTTGGCGAGGTGGCCGAAGCGATGTTCTCCCGCTTCGAACTGGATATGACGCCCCAGCTGCACGTTGTCGGTGGCACCCATGTCAGCTGATCGTCCCCGTACCGACCGCGACATCCTGATCGCAGCCGGTCGCGCCCTCGGTCGCATCGACCGCGATGGCATCCGGGCGCTGACCAACCTCAGCGTCCAGGAGATCGAGGCCATGGCCTTGTCGCTCGTGTTGTTCGGGCTGGTGTCGATTCCGCCCGAACTGCTGACCCCTCCCGAAACCCTGATTTCCAACCCCTCCAACGGAGTTTCCAGATGAACTCGCAATTTCAACCCGCCGCACTGCCGGACACCAAGGTCCGCGTCGGCGAAACGGCCTATCTGCCCGACGCCTCGGGCCGACTGACGCCCGTGTCCATGATCAAGCCGCAGCACCTTTTGGAGCATGAGATGGTGCGCAAGATCATGGGCTATGCCGTGGCGCTGTCCGATCAGGTGACCCGCTTCAAAGGCCATACTTTTGAAGACCTCGGCGACTTCGACGCACTTCTGGCGCAGGAATACGGCCTGACCAAGGGCGGTGCGAAGGGCAACCGTACCTACAGTTCGTTTGACGGTCTTTTGCAGATCGAATTGCGGATCGCCGACCAGCTCGACTTCGGGCCAGAGTTGCAGATCGCCAAGGGTCTGCTCGACGAATGCCTTAACGAATGGTCGGCCGAGAGCCGCCCCGAAATTCAGGCCATCGTCACCCGCGCCTTCAACACGGACAAGGAAGGCCAGATCAACCGCAGCGAAATCTTCATGATGCTGCGGCTGGAGATCGAGGACGAGCGCTGGCAAGCCGCCATGCGCGCGGTGCGCGAAGCGATCCGGGTTATCGGGTCAAAGCAGTACCTGCGGTTCAAGATGCGCCCGTCGGTCGAGGCCAGCTGGTCGGCCGTCACCATCGATCTGGCGGCGGCATGATGATGACTCGCCCCGAACTCGCGAAGCATATCAGGGAGCAGGCTGAATTGGCCTGCCTATGTTTGGAAGATGGTGCCCATCACACCGCCGCGCACTGGCTAGAACGGTTGAGTTGTGAGGTTTTGGGCTGGGCGACCAAGGTCGATCAGGAAGAGGAGACCTGGAGCAAGTCGTTCGGGGGTGGCCAGTGACCATTCCCTTCTGGACCCGCTCCGGCACCATCGACCTTGAAAACCTGACGCCGGAAAACCTGACGGCCGAGGTGATCGGCGACACCCTGGCCAAGATCAACCGCTTCGGCGGGCGCACCAGCCGGCCTTGGTCTGTCGCGGCGCATTCTGTGCTGGTCGAATATCTGGCACCGCCCGATCTGCGGCCCTGGGCAATCCTGCACGACGCCCATGAAATCTTCATCGGCGACCTGACCGAACCCGGTGTCGAATTCCTTTGCCTGTGCGGAACGCGACCGGCCGTCGAAAACGCGGTGGCCAATGCCAAGGCCCGGCTGGACCGGATCATCGGCAGCGCCTGGGGCGTGGCGGTCAGGTCGCAAAACCAAGACCTGCGCCGCGCCGACTACATCGCCCTGCTGGCCGAGGCCAACGTCTTCCTCGGCACCCGGCCAGAGCTGACCAGCGCCGCAGATCGCGACGATTTCGACCGGGCGCTGACCCTGATCGCCGATTTGCCCTGCCATTGGCAGGAGGCGCGCGCGCTCTGGATTTCGCGCGCCGAACACTACGCGAGCCTCGGGCTGCTGGCGCTGCCCAAGGCGACCGACCCGTCCAGCGCTGTGCTGGCCGGTTAACCCCCCCCAAGGAGAATCCTCATGGGTACTGTCCACAAAGACGTCTTGGTTCGCGCAGTTGCAGAAGCAACGGGTCAACCGCTTACGGCTGCCAAGACCACGATTGAAGCCTTCATCGACACGGTTCGCGCCCGCACTGATGCGGGCGACACCGTCAAGCTGATCGGCTTTGGCAGCTTCCAGACCAAGACGCACAAGGCCCGCAAAGCGCGCAACCCGCGTACGGGCGAAACGATTGATGTGCCGGAACAGACCAAGCTGACCTTCAAAGCCTCGAAGGTGGCCTGACATGGCAAAGTTTCCGACCGACGAGGAGTTCGTGAAGAACGTCCGCAGCCAGGCCGATGTGCCTCGGGTCCGCTCCAGCGAGATCAAGAAGATCATCGAAGCCCTCAACCAACTGGCGGAAGCCACCTGATGCGAAACCCCGCCCGGTCATGCCGGGCGCGGGTCGGCCGGGCGTGGTGTTCCGGTCCTGATGAGCAGCCAAGAGGTGCCATATGAGCTACATGCTTCGTGACCGGCCCGATGGTCAGGTCGAGATCGTTCTGAACAACCCCATCCTTGTGGGCATCTTCCCCGAGCGTGACACCGCCCAGCGTGTCTGCGCTTTTCTGCAGGCCGATGAACCTGATCTGCCTGTCGATGAACCGGCCAACTTCGCCCAGGCAGCGGCGGATGTGCGTGCCGTGGTCGAGGAAGTGATCGCTGAATCTGCGCCGGAAGTTCCCAAGTTCGTTCGTCGCCACACCAAGGCATTCCTGCCTGCATTGATCGAAGAGCCGAAGACCCCGACTGTCAGGAAAACCGCCACCCCCCCCCAGAACCTGACACCCGATCAGGTCGAGGCCGCATTCAAGCGGATCGGCGATGGCGAAAAGATTGCCGAGGTCGCAGTCAGCTTCGGTATCGGCATGGGCCAGTTGCGCGGGCTTTGGGCCAACAGCAAGCGGCAGGCGCAAAAGCACCTTGCCGAGGGTGGGCAGATCGCCTGCGTGACCTGCACGAAGATGTTCACCCCGTCGATCTCCAGCCCCGACAAATGCGCGCGGTGCAGCCATGACTAAGCTGTTGTGGGCACTTGATGACGCGGACAAGAGGTTCCCGATCGGGCGGCGCGTTCGCTATTACCCCGTGTCGGGTCGGCCAGAATTCGTCGAAAGCAAGATCCGCTCCCAGACCTGGGCGGTCGGCAGTGGTGACATCGTCGTCGCCATCGAAGGCCGCGCCGGCGGCGTCTCGATCGAACATCTGGAGGTGGTGTGATGGCCGACTTCGCCACATCAACGATCCCCAAGCGCATCGAAGCTCTCGAAGACGCCTTGGCCGATGTCCTCCGTCCGATCGGTGAAATCATGCACAATTCAGATAGCGAGCGCTGCATCGCCGTCCGGGTCATGCTGACCGAATACAGCTCCGAATGGCAGTTGACCTCATTGTGGAGTCTTGCCCGTGCTCTTGAGGCCCGGCTGTCATGAACACCACCGCGATCATCAACATCGCCAAGGGTCAGCTCGGGCTGGAGGAGGACGATTACCGCGCCCTTTTACAGCGCGTAACCGGCCTCTCCTCGATCCGCGCGATGTCGGAACGTCAGCGCATCGATGTGGTCGAGGAAATGAAGCGCCTCGGCTTCCGCGTCCAGTCTGGCGGCAAGAAACTGCCACCCTCGGTCAAGCCCTATATCCGCCTAATCCACGCGCTTTGGAAGAACTGCCACCGTCTTGGTGTGATCGAAAACGGCTCGCGCGAGGCGCTGCGGGCCTTCTGCAAGCGTTTCGTGGCGCATGGGATCAACGGGGTGGTCGTCGATCCCGACCTGCTGTCCTACGAACAGGCCACCCCGATCATCGAGGCGCTGAAGAAGATGGAAGCGCGCGGGAAGGCGGTTGCGAAATGACCCAGAACCGCAGCTCTGCTGTCATGCAGCAACGGCGCGAACCCCACCACAGCCTTGACGATTTCCCGACTATGCCATGGGCCACGCGGGCTCTTTGTGAATGGCTGGTTGAGCATGATCCAGCTCTCGGCTTTTATGATGTGCGGGAGCCTGCAGCAAATCGCGGCTATATGGCGCGCACACTGTTCGAGTACTTTGAACGTGTCCAGGTAGCCGACATTTTCGATTACGGCGTCGGATATGAGGTCGCGGATTACCTGTTTGGTCCTCTGCCGCCGAAAACCCACTGGACCATTACGAACCCGCCGTTTCGCCTGGCCGAGCAGTTCATATCGCGCGCGCTCGCAACCTCTGAGGTCGGCGTGGCCATGATTGTCCGCAGTGCCTTTCTGGAAGGAGTGGGCAGATTTAAGGCTTTGTTCAGCGCCCATCCCCCGACACATATCCTCCAGTTCTCGGAACGGGTTGTCATGCACAAGGGCAAGTTGTCGCCCAAAGGCAGCACCGCCACCGCTTATTGCTGGCTGGTCTGGGATAAGCTGGCCACCCATCAAGGGACAGCTTTCGAGTGGATCGCACCCTGCCGTAGGCGCCTCGAGCGACCCCGCGATTACGACTTGCCGGAGGCCATCCGGCAATGAAGCATCAGCCCCCTCATGCTGACGGTATTCCCATGTCGCTGGTCGATGTGGCGGAAACCCTTGGCATGGGTGTGGCCCTGAAACTGATCCAGGCCTTCGGTGGTCAGGAAGTAAAGTTCCCCAAGAACCCCGGCCCGGATCACGAGATCATCAAAGCCCTTGGTGAAACCGATGGGCCTGCGATATGCCAGTTTCTGGGGGGAACTCTTGTCTACATCCCGCACGGACGGCCTCGCCGGTCATCAAAAGCGGAAATCCTTGCGCTTGAAGCGAAAGGGCATGATCGTAGGCAGATCGCGCGCATCCTCGGCCTTTCGCAACGGCATGTGCGCAGATCGGCAAACCAGACCGGGCGCGATGCCAGTCAGCCCGATCTTTTCGACCTCTGATCAGCACCTTGCGCACGGCAGGCCGGACATCATGTCCGCCCGATTGCCGATTGCCGCAACGCTAAGTTGCCCCTGAACGGGGTCGCCACCCCAATTTTTGGGGATGTCGTCCATGAAGACCAGCGAACAGGGCAAAGCCGCGCTCAAGGCCGAAGAGGGCGTTGTCCTGAAGGCCTATCGCAATCGTGGCGATGTCTGGACGATTGGCGCGGGGCTGACGGCCACTTCGGGCGTCATCAAGCCGAAAGCTGGCATGGTCATCACCGAAGAGCAGCACGAAGCTCTGCTGGATCGTGCGCTGTCGAAGTATGAAAAAGGCGTCCTGAATGCCATGGTTTCGACGGCGGGCAGCGCAGTTATTCTGCCGAAGCAGAACGAACTTGATGCCGGCGTCTTGTTTCATTGGAACACCGGTGCCATCGCCCGCGCGTCTTGGGTGAAGCGCTGGAAGCAACACATCGACGCCTTGGTAGCGGCCCGTGCAAGTTTTGGCGCAAGCGACCAGGCGGAACCCGACGCCTTCGTCACCGGCAATCCTGCACAGTTCTCGGCCGCGCGGCTTAAAAAAAAACGCTGACACACCGGCACGTCTGCTTCGCCGCGGAAGGTGGGGCGGTCGAGGCGATCACCGACCAGGCGCTTGCAGAAGCGGAGGGCTATTTCGGACGCCGCCTGTCAGCATTGCGCGCGGCCATCACCGATGCCTCTGACATGGAAGCTGCGGGGGTGGCGATCCTGAAATTGGCCGCCGAATGGTCCCCGACCGCTTTGGCCCGCACCTTGGGCGATGCGATGGAACTCGCCAGTTGGTCCGGCCGCGACGATGTCTTTGCCGACGGCGCCGCCGATCCTGCCTTCGCTGTCGAATCCGTCCGGCTTTCTTTCAAGGAACAGATCGACTTCCTGAAGCAGAAGCGCGTGAAGCCCACAAAGAGCTCGCTCGACGCCCAGAAGGGCGTGCACGACCGTGCCTTCGTTGTGGCCGGTGTCACAGATACCGCAATGCTGGAGGAGTTTCAGGCGGCAATCATCGACGCGGACGAGAACGGGCGATATGTCGACGACTTCGCCAAGGACTTCGACCGCCTGGTCGAGAAATACGGTTGGGAATACCGGGGCGAGCGCAACTGGCGGATTCGCACGATCTTTGAAACCAACATCCGCACCAGCTTCATGGCTGGCCGGCTGAAACAGATGCGCGACCCGGATGTGGTCAAGCTGCGACCCTATTGGCAATACCTCCATGGTGAGAGCCGCACCCCGTTGGTGCCGCGCAAGCAGCACGTCGCCTGGAATAATCGGATCATGATGTGGGATGATCCTTGGTGGAACACCCATTTCCCGCCGAATGACTGGCTGTGCAGTTGCGGGGTCAGGACGTTATCCAGGCGCGACCTGCAGCGATTGGGAAAAACGGGGCCGGATGAAGCGCCGAAGGATGCATTTCTGCCGGTAATCGACAGATCGACGGGCCAAATGGTCATGCAGCCGCAGGGCATCGGCATGGGTTGGGACTACATGCCGGGCGATCTTTGGGAGCGTGGCCTTGTGCCATCCGCCCTGATCGAGGAGGCCGGAGGGCTGATTACATCTGGGCGGCACGCAGTGTCGATCGACACGCCGGTCCCGATAGAGGATCTGATTTCTGCTGCTCAACCCTTCAGTGCCGTGCCTTTGGCCGGCGAACTTCCTGATGAGGAATACTTGCGCGGATTCCTGGCGCCGTTTGGTGCTGATGTTGGTAGGGCCGTCCTCTTCGAGGATCGCGCGGGCACCAAGATTCCCATTTCCGATGCCATGTTCCGGCAGCGGGACGGCACCTTGAAGATTGGCAAACGGGAGCGCGCCCGACTGACACCGCTTTTGGCCGAGACCATCATCGACCCGGACGAGATATGGATCGGGGTGGCATCCAAGAGGGACCCGGTCAATCCTGACCAAGAAGAACTGATTCTGGATCGGCGCTACATCCGTGTCGACAAGGAAACCGGGCTGATCGTGGTCTTTGAGGTCGGTCGCAAGTGGTGGGAAGAAATCACCGCCTATGCGACCACAGATCGAAAGGGCAACCCTGACCTGGGCCTGTTGGACCGCCGCCGGGGCGGAAAGCTGGTCTGGAAAAGAAAATGACGGCCGGGGTGATCCGACCGTCGTTGCGAGGAGCTACCAGGATCACCACCGATCTTCGCGTGCCCGCAGTTCACATATAGCACAGGAGGCTCTGCATTTCTATGGCTGGCATCACCTTTACCGTTGACCTTCAAGACGCGGAGGCAAAGGCTCGCCTCGCCGAACTGGTAGACCGGATGGAACGCCCGATCGGCTTTTACAAGAACGTCGGCAAATATCTGACCGATGTGGCGATTCCCCGGAACTTCGCGAATGAATCGTCACCCTCGGGTCAGCCCTGGGCCCGGCTTCGCCCCACAACGATCCGGGCACGCGAACGGAAGGGGCAGACGCCCCTGACGATCCTGCGCGCATCCGGCCGATTGGCGGCTTCGATTGTCAGCCAGGCGGACGACAACGGCGTACGGGTTGGTTCTCCCGTTCCCCAGGCGGCTGTGATGCAGTTCGGCGCGGCGCAGGGAGCATTCGGGGCTGCGATGGGGAGAACACGCCCGAGCGACAAGCGCCCGAAAAGCCAAGACTACTTCTTCCCAATTCCCTGGGGAAACATTCCCGGCCGCGAGTACCTCGGCCTGTCGCCTGCGGACGAGCTGGAAATCTATGCCATCGCTGAGGAATGGCTGTCTGTGGAGTGACCCCGTGAAAAACGCCCGCTGGGCGCGATCAGCACCTCGGATGCCCGGTTCCCCCGGAAAACCCGTCGAGGCCTGTTAGCCCCCTGTTAGGATCGCTTGGCGCGGGCATTCGGGGGCAAGGCACGGGAACGGGATTGATCGGCGGATGAAACCGCCCCATGATGACCCTGCAAGGCGATGCAACTGGCCGGACGTGATGTCCGGCCGATTTGATTTTCGGGCTGGGGCAGTTTTGGCGAAACCCGCCAGGACAGCCCATGCCCCCTTCGACCCTCTCCGCCCGCATTGAAGTGTTTCGCCCCGGCACGTTCAAGCCGATGTCGGGCGATCCGATCACTTATTCCGCCGCCGACCTGAAAGCGGTCGCGGATGCCTACGATCCGGCCACCGCGCCGGCACCGATCGTCGTGGGGCATCCTGACACCGACGCCCCGGCGTTCGGCTGGGTGGACAAGTTCGAATACGACAGCCAGGCCGAGCGCCTGTTTGCGGATATCCACGAGATCGAGCCAGCCTTTGCCGAACTGGTGAAGGCCGGCCGCTACAAGAAGGTGTCGATGGCCTTCTTCAGCCCCGAGCAGGACCATAACCCGGTCAAGGGCACCTGGTATCCCAAGCATGTCGGTTTCCTCGGTGCCGCCGCACCGGCCGTCAGCGGCCTGAAGAATGCCGCGTTCGCCGGCGCTGCGGGTGCCACCTTCACCGCCGCATTTGGCGCGGCCACCCAATCCGCCTCGATCTTCCGCCGGCTGCGCGACTGGATCATCGACCGCGACGGCCTGGAGGCTGCCGACAAGATCCTGCCCGCCTGGGAAATCGACTGGCTCGACGCTGCCGACGATGCGCAATCGCCCTTCTTCGCGGCCCCGCCCGAACCCACCCTCACCCCCAAGAAAGAGGACCCCGCTGTGACCAAACAGCCTGATCCGGCCTTTGCCGAGCGCGAAGCCGATGTTGCCGCCCGTGAGGCGCGCCTTGCCACCCGTGAGGCGGAGATCGCCCACAACGACCACGTCAGCTTCGCCGAAGCCCTGGTCCAGGAGGGCCGGTTGCTGCCCGTCCTGAAGGACAAGGTGGTCGCGATCTTCGATGCGCTGCCCGGCCATGCCTCGGTCGCCTTCGCCGAAGGTGCCGACAAGATCACCGCGGGTGCCGCATTGCGCGAGGTCTTCCAGGCCTTGCCCGTCGTGGTTCAGTTCGGCGCGACCGATCTGGGCGACGATCCGTCCGGCAAAGGGAAGTCCGCAGCCTTCGCCGCCGATGGCAATCCGGTCGATCCCGCCAGCCTCGCCACCCACAACAAGGCGCTGGCCTATCAGCGTCAGAACCCCGGCACGGCCTACATGGACGCCGTGGCCGCCGTTTCCTGAGGAGCCACCATGCAGTTCTATCTGGACGTACTGAGCGACACCGCGATCTCAACTGGCCTGTGGGACGCCTATGACCTCGTCTCCTACGCGGGTGCAAAGATCACGGCGGCGGATGCGGTCGTGGCCGGTGTGGCCAAGCATCCGAACACCGTGATCGGTGATCCGGGCGCAATCATGCGGATCGGCATGGTCCGGGTGAAAGCGGTCGGCGCGATCACCATCGGTCAAAAGGTTGTTTCTGCGGCGGCTGGCGGCGTTCAGGCGCAAGGGGCGGGCGTCAACCCGTTTGGCCGGGCGCTGAACACGGCTGCGGACGGTGAATTCGTCACCGTCGCCTTCAACACCATCAACTGAGGATCGCCCAATGGCCCCCATGAACACCAGGACCGCTCAGGTCGTCGACGTTATCCTGTCGACCCATGCGCGCGGATATCGCAACGCCGAGAACATCTCGCATCTGCTGTTCCCGCGCGTTACCGTGCCGAACCGTTCGATGCGCCAGCTGAAGTTCGGCAAGGAATCGTTCCGCATGCTGAATACCCGTCGCGCGCCCGGTGCCGACAAGAAGCGTGTTCAGTACGGCTTTGCGTCCGACCCGGTCGGCCTGGTGCAGGATGCCCTCGAAGGTGTGGTGCCGATCGAACATCAGGAAGAGGCGATGTCGGTTCCTGGCATTGATCTTGCGGCCGGTGCGATCAACATGGTGCTGGATGTTGTCGACCTGAACCTTGAGTACGATTGCGCACAGATGGCCCGCAACGCGGCCAACTATGCCGCGTCGAACAAGGTCACTCTGACCACCACCGCCCGCTGGACGCAGTCCGCCTCGACGCCTCGCACCGACATCAAGGCGGCAAAGGAAGTGATCCGGCGCATGACCGGCCGCTATCCGAACACCCTGGTTCTTGGTCCGAACGGGGCAAATGCCCTGTTGGAACACCAGTCGATCAAGGACCAGTTCAAGTACACCAGTGCGGATTCGATCACGCTGGAAATGCTGGCCCGCGCGCTGCAACTGAAGCGCGTCGTGGTGGGTGAGAAGGTCTATCTGCCTGAAACCGCCGCTGACACCGCAGCCGCGACCGATGTCTGGGGCGATGACGCAATCCTCGCCTATGTGCCGGATGGCGCGAACTACCAGGTGCCGTCGTATGGCTACACATATGAGTTGGCGGGCTATCCGCAGGTCAACAAGCCCTACTTTGAAGAGCGCAATGACAGTTGGATCTATCCGGCCAAGGTCGAGCGCAAGCCCTATATCGTCGGCGCCGATGCGGGCTTCCTCTTCACCAATGCGGGTCAGCCGTAATGTCGGAAAAGCTGATCACAGTCATCTTGTCGGCACAGGTCAAGGTCGGCGCCCGCTGGCTGAAAGACGGCGAGGTGGAAGTCACGCCCGAGGAACTGGCCGTTCTTGAGGCTGAAGGCGTGATCGTGGCCTCGCCAGTTCTGAATGCTGATCAGGTCGAGGACTTGACTGGTCGCACCTTCACCGCAGCCGAATGGGAAGCGGCCGTCGCAGCAGAGGCCCAAAAGCTGGCGGGCGCGGGCTTCGACGGCGAACTGGCGAAGATCGAGGCGGCGGCGAGGGAGGTCTATGCGGCGTCTGCGCAGTTGGAGATCGATAGGGCCAAGGCCATTCAGCAGCGTGACGATGCGGTAATCCGTATCGCGGATCTTGAGGCTCAAGTCGCCAGCCTGACCGCGCAGATCGAGGCCATCCAGAAATCCACGGTGGGAGAGGGCACGGCAGAGGTGACGGGCACAGCCCCCGCCGAGGCCGCAGCCGCCAAAGCGACCAAGGCCTCAAAGGCCACGGCGGCGAAGACGGGCACTGTTTAGGTGCCCCTGGTGCGGGGCGGACATTGTGCCGCCCCCGCAACCCACCGCCCTCCGATGGGCGCACCAGGCCAAGCGCAAATCCAGCGCGAAACCAACATCTCCCCCAGGTGGCAACTGGTGCGCCCACCCGAGTGCAGTTTCCAACCCTGTCAGGATTTCCCGATGACCACGCCCGCAAAAACCGCGCACACTCCGAACCGCCTGATGCGCTGGTTCGAATACGCTCACCTTCCTGCGAAATTGCAGGAGATCGTCGCGCCTATCGCCGAACTTGCGTCGCAGATGGATGCCGTCCTGCCCGAAGGCCCGGAAAAGACCGCTGGCCTGCGCAAGCTGCTGGAGTCCAAGGACTGCTTCGTTCGCGCCGACATCGAGGGTCAATCCCAGGCGCGGGTCGGGAGTTGATCCATGACCTATGCCAGCCTCGATGATCTGATCCAGCGTGCCGGTTCTGACGAAATCCGTCAGGTCGCCGACCGCAATCGGGACGGTGTTCCCGATGCAGCCGTCGTCGAGGCGGCGCTGATCCATGCCGACAACACCGTGAACGGCTATGTCCGTGCGCGCTATGCCTTGCCGCTGGCGTCGGTGCCGGATCTGGTGCGCACCTGGTCAGTGTCGATCGCCCGCCATTTCCTGCATCGCAATGGCCCGCCCGAGTATGTGGTGGCCGACTACAAGGATGCGATCACCGCCCTCAAAGACGTGGCTGGCGGCAAGATCGTGCTGCCCGATGCGGGCGGTGCCACCCCTACCGAGGTTTCCGGCACCGTGATGGGTAGCCACCCGGCCGAGGTGTTCACCTCGCAGAAGCTGCGGGGCTGGTGATGCTGCAACTGGTCTTCAACCACCTCTTCAACAGCGGGGCCTTTGTTGCGGTAAAGGTGGCCGAAAACATCGAGGCGATCGGCAGTGATGCTGTTGGCGCGGATGATGGCACGGTGTTTGTTGCGCCCTGGCGTGAACGGGCGCGCCCGCCTCGCGATGCAACCGGCGGGCACCGCCAGCTGATCGAGGTTCAGTTCGTCACCATCATGGTGATCCGCCGCCATGACGATCCCAACGGGGGCGAACGCGCCCGTGCCTTCGATACCTTCAAGGGTCAGGTCCAGACACTGCTTGCCGGATGGCAGCCCGAACCCGGTGGCGATGTTGTGTCGTTGGTCGGCGGCGAGGGTCAGTCCCTGGGCAACGGTGTCAGCATTTACGTCCAGACCTGGCAGATCACCACATTCCTGACAGGGGTTTACCCATGACCGCACCCGATCACCCGCTGCCCAGCCAGGGCGGCAGCTTCATCCGCGAGGCCGACGGCTCGCTGACCCCGGCACCGCAAGCCGAACCCGAGGCCACCCCGAAACCGACCAAGGGCGCGAAGCCCGTGCCGAAGGAGGCGTAAATGTTCTGGCGCAACAAGGCGATCCTCGCAAAGATCGAAACCACCTATGGCACCGACTCCGTGCCAACCGGCGCGGCCAATGCCATTCTGGCCACAGATGTCCAGCTGTCCCCCATGGAAGGACAGGATGTCAGCCGCGAGCTGGACAGCCGCCCCTATATGGGTGGCCAGCCGACCGTCGCGGCCGGCATGTTCGCCAAGCTCAGCTTCAAGTGCGAGTTGAAAGGCTCGGGCACCGCGGGCACGGCGCCCGCCTTTGGCCCGCTGCTGCGCGCCTGTGCCTGCGCCGAGGTGGTCTCAGCTGGCGTTTCGGTCACCTACAACCGCATCTCGACCGCCCATGAAAGCGTGTCGCTGCATTTCAACGTCGACGGCACCCGTCATGTTCTGCTGGGCGCTCGCGGAAACGCGGTTCTGAAAGTTTCGGCGCAGGGCATCCCCTATCTGGAATTCGAGTTCTGGGGCCTGTTCGCTCAGCCGACTGCAGTCGCTCTGCCCACCGTCACTTTGGGCACGCAGCTCTCGCTCGCACCACAAGTGGGCTCCAGCGCCAACACCCCGACCTTCACCGTAGGCGGAGTGACCCTGATCCTGCGGGAGTTCTCACTCGATTTCGGCAACCAGGTGGTGCCGCGCATGCTGATCCGGTCGGAAAGCATCATGATCTCGGACATCGCCGAAACGATCGACATGCGCGTCGAAGCTGTTGCGCTGGCCACCCTGAACCCCTTCAGCCTTGCCGCTGCGGCGACCACGCAGGCCTTGAGTCTCATCCACGGCGTCGGCGCCGGGCGCATCTGCACCCTGTCCGTGCCCACCGGGCAGTTCCAGCGACCCTCCGGCTACCAGAACCAGGACGGCATCGTCGAATGGCCGTTGAAAATGATCCCGGTGCCGACCGCGGGCAACGACCAGCTGACCCTTGCCTTTACCTGATCCCGGAGCATCCACATGAAATTCGTCAAGAACCGCACGTTCCGCACCAAGGTTTCCGTCGAGCTGCCCAGCGAAGATGGTTTCGAGGTCCAGTCCTTCATCGGGGTGTTCAAGGCCCTGTCACAAGACGAACTGGAAGGCCGTCGCGTCGGGACCAACGATGAGATGAAGGCGTTCTATGCCGACGTGCTGATCGGTTGGGATGGCCTGACCGATGATCTGGATGGCAAGGACGAACCCTTCCTGTTCACCCCGGAAAACCGCGATGCCCTGCTGCAGGACGTCTTTGTCATGCGGGGTGTCCACAACGCCTACATCGGCTCGCTGGCGGGTGCGAAGCGGGGAAACTGAGCGAGGCCGGGCGATCCTGGGCGCGGCGCGACACCGCCCAGAACCGTCAGGCCGAACGAGCCGAGGCCGAGGCAGACGCCGCGCTGTTCGGTCTGACGATCGAACCGGAACCGGAGGCCGCCGTCGAAATCGGCCTTTGGGAAGACCATCTGCCCGCCTGGGAGGCCTGGTGCGCGGTCTCGGGGCAGTGGCGGACACAGGCGATCTCGGGGCTGGGCGGCGCGGCGATGATCTGGCTGGGGCTGGATTACACCGCCGCCCGCGCGGGCCTTGACCTCGCCGGCATCGAGATGACCCCGGACCTGTGGTCCGAGGTGCGGGCCATCGAGGCCGGAGCGATCGAGGAGTTGAACCGTGAGCGGTGAAATGCGCCTTTCAATGCTGGTGACCGCCAATACGCAGGCGGCGGTTGCGGGCGTGAAGGCCGTAAGCACTGCGACCGATCAGCTGGTGACGACCACCCGGCAGGCCGCCAAAGAGACCGGGGCCGTTGCCCCGGCCGTGCTGGCCATTGGCAAATCCAGCGACAGCGCAGCCTCTTCCATCCTGAAAAGCGTGAACGCGACAGAGGCGCTGGATGCAGCGGTGAAGGCGTTGCTTCCGTCGATTCAACGACTGCAACAGCCCATGACGGCAATGGGCACCTTTGCCGCGCTTGGTGACAGCCAGAAGGGCCTGAGCGAGATCGCCGCAGACCTGCGATTGGCTACAGAGGAAGCACAGCTTTATCAATCTGCGCTGGACCAGGTTCGCGCGCGATATGACCCGCTTTTCGCAGCCTCGAAGCGCTACGAGATGGAATTACGCGATATCGCCGAGGCCGAGAAGGCTGGCGCGATCTCTGCCGGGGTGGCGGTACAGGCACGAGAACGGGCTGCGCAGATCGTTGCCCCGCTGCGGCAGATCGGCCAGGCAGCGCAAACCTCGGGCCACTATGTCTCCCAACTAGGTTTCCAGTTCAACGACATCGCCATGATGATGGCGGCAGGCCAGAACCCGCTGATGCTGATGATGCAGCAAGGCACGCAGGTCACGCAGGTTTTCGATCAGATGCGCAAGGACGGCCAGAGCGTTGGCGCATCGATCCGTTCGTCGCTGCTTAGCATGGTCAGTCCCATGAATGTGGTCACCATGGGGGCCATCGCGCTGGGGGCCTATGCTGTCCAGGCGCTATTCTCGACAGGCGATGCTGCAGATCATGCCCGAGAAGCTGTCGACGATCTGGCAAAAACCACTGACGGGTTCAAGCGGGCAGCGGATGCCGCACTCAAGCCAACTAAAGATCTGAAAGAGGCTTTTGGCGAAACTGCTGCGGAAGCCCGCAAGCTGCTGGCCGAAATTGCACAGGTTGAGGGTTGGAAGGCCAGCCAGAAGGCTGCGGCGGCAGGAGATGCAATCCGTAAGGACATCGGCCTGAATCTGTTCGTTGACGACATGGCGAACCAGAAATCGCTGATCGACAAGTTCGGCTTGAACACCTGGGAGCAGAGCGCCTGGGACACAGTTCGGGGCATGCAAGAGGCGTTCCGGTCGTTCGATGCCACAGCCTCGATCGAAGACCCCCTTCGCCGTGTGCAGGAGCAATATAAGGCCATCAATGATCTGCGTGATCGCTGGGCAGTGGCCTCCGACGCCGATGGCAATCGCAGCGCGGAAGAGCAGCGCATCCTGACGCTCCTGAGTGAGCAGGTTCTGGAGATCATGAAGCAGAAGGCGCAACAGGAGGAACTGCTCAAGCTCGTCTCTGCCCGCGCCATTGAAGATGCCCGCGCGAAAGGCAACGAAAGTGCCCGCATGGGTGGTCCGCTTGCAACCGACACGTCACGGCAAAGTGGCGATGGCAAAGCTGATAAGGGTCGCCAGACAGCAAATGACCTGATCGCCGCAGCCCGTCAGGAAAACGAGCTCGCCCGCCTGAAGCTGGTCTATGGGGAGCAAAGCGTCCAGGTTCGGCAAGCCGAGGCGACGGCAGCCCGTGCTGCGGTGGAAGCCAAGATCACCGAACTTCAGATCGACCGGCAGGGGGCCCAAGCGCAGGACATGCGCGCTGCTGCCGCCGACAAGCTCAAATTGGCGGAAGACCAACGCATTGCCAACCAAAGCAAGGCCTCTGCCGAAATCGTGGCCCAATATCAGGCCGAGGCGCAGATCGCGCAGCTGACGGCGCAATATGGCGCGAACAGCCTTGAGGTTGCCTATGCCCGCTCGGCTGCCGAACGGGATGTCGTCGCGGCCCAGATCGAGGCGCAGGGCTATACCGGCCAGCAGGCCGCTGACCTTCTTGCTGCATGGGATGCGGCGCGGGGCATAGCCGGCGTCAACATGGCGGCAGGAATCAGCGCTGCAGGAGATGCCGCGCGGGTGTTGGCCGCGCAGCTGGGCGTGTCGCTGGCTGTGGCGCTTCAGCTCGCCAACTTCGATCCAAGTGGCGGTGCGGGCAAGCCGGGCATGGGCGGGGCCTCGCGGCTGGGCTTTGGCGCAGGCAGCGGTGGCCTTGGTTTCGGTTCGGGCACCTCGCTGGGCTATGGCGATCTCAACGACTCTGCCTCGTTCAAATCGGCCGACATCCCGAAGATCACCGCCCCCAAAGGCGGTGGCGGCGGTGGGGCCAAGAAGGAAACAAACGAGGTCAAGCAGCTGATCGAGCAGCTTGAACGCGAAAACGCCGTCCTGAAGATCCTCGATCCTGTCCAGCGAGAGATCGAGCAGAATCACAAGGCGCTGGCGAAGGCGACCGTGACGGAGAAGGCCAGCGTCGCGGATCTGATCGCCGAGCGCCAACGCCTGGAGGCGATCCGCGATGCGCTGGATGAGATCGGCCGCACCGGCAAGGATGCCTTTGTCGGCCTGATCACCGGGGCCAGCACCTTCAAGGAGGCCCTGGCACAGGTTCTGTCGAAACTGGCCGAGATGGCCGCCAGCTCGGCATGGGACATGCTTTGGGGGGGATCGAGCGGCGGCGGCTTGGGCAGTCTCTTGGGCGGGCTGTTTTCGGGGGGCGTCGGAACCCTTTTTGAGCCAAAGGCCGACGGCGGTTTGATCGGCGGTGCCGGTGGCCCACGCGAGGACAACCACTTGATCAGGGCATCGACCGGCGAGTTCATCGTCAATGCCTCGGCGACAAAGTCAGCTCTTCCCCTTCTGCATGCGATCAATGCCGGCGTGCCCATGGACCGCCTGGTTGATCTGATCGGCGGCCGTCGCCCGCGCTTTGCCGATGGAGGTATGGTTGGTGATGTGGGCAGCGCAGCGCCCAGCGGCTGGCGAGCGGGCCGGTCCAGCGCCCTTGGCGGCGGGGTTGGTGCCAGCGGCGCGCAGCCAATGGCGCTTGATGTCAGGATGTATGTCGATCGTGACGGCAACTGGCAGGCGGCTGTCGAGGGCATTGCCGGCAAGGTGGCGGTCAAGACCACCAAGGCCGGACTGGAGCAGTTTTCGCGCCACGGCATGAACTCTGCCGTCCGCAAGGCGCAAGCCGAACCGAGGAGGGTCTGATGGCCGTCCTCACCTTCCCCCTGACCCTGCCGCAGTTCTGGCACCTCCTGCCCGCAGGAAAGGCCACGCTGGATATGGGCGAGGCACTGGACGTCGCCCAGACCAGTGGCGGCGAAGTGCTGACGGCTGATCTCGGCACATCGCTTTGGTCAGGCTCGATCGATCTGGGCAAGATGACCAACGACGAGGCGGCGTCGATCCGTCCGTTGATCAATGTGCTGCGCCGCGCTGGCACCTCGTTTTTGGTCTCGGATTATGCCCGCGCCTATCCGCGCCTCGACCCACAAGGGCTGTTTCTCGGCGCTGCCGTCCCGACCATTCTGGCCATTGGCGGCTCTTATCGCGAGATGTCGCTGCAAGGTCTGCCCGGCGGCTATCCGATCAGCCGGGGCGATCTGCTGTCATTCACCTACGGCACCAACCCCGTCCGCTATGCACTGCACGAGGTTGTCAGCCCGATCGTGGCCAATGGCGCGGGCCAGACCGGCCTCGTCGAGGTCTCGCCGCCGATCCGGCCCGGTGCCGCCGCCGGTGCAGCCGTGCAGCTGATCTATCCGCGCTGCAAGGCCCGCCTGCAGCCTGGCACCGCCAAGACCGGCACCATCGCCCACACCATCACCAGCGATGCCAGCATCAGCTGGACGCAGACCCTGAGGTAATCATGGCAAAGAAAAAGCGGCACCTGCGCGTCCAGGTTGATCGGTCGACGAACTGGAAAGACGAGGTGGAGCGGATCGCTAGTGGGGTTTGTCACCGGGCGACCCAAATCGGTCTTGCAGCGTTTGATGCAGCGCGTCCTCCATCTCCTGAAGCACCTCGGAATTCGGGGCATCAAGATGAATAGCCTTGATAGCCTCGAGAATTTTTTCACCCGTAGTGGGGTCCGCGTCGGCAATCGCACGAAGAGAAGCGGCCTGTACGACCCTCAGTTGGCCGATCTTCTTTGCCAAACTCATGAAGGTCGCAACGACATCTTGGTGCCGAGCATCCATTCGGTCCACCAATTCCTGAAGCGCAACCCTGTCCCGCATGCGAATCCCTCCATGGTTTTGCCTATGCTGGCCAGCGGAATGCGGGGAGTCGATAGCCCGACCATCGGGGGCTGCATCTGATGCGCAGCTACGATTCTGTAGAGATCGCCCATCTTCAGGCCCGATCCGGGATTCGCGCCCGACTGCTGGTCTGGATTTCGGCGAAGAACCTGACGACCGGCCTGGTTGAGGCCGCGGGCTTCTGGAACGGCGACGATGATGAGGTTTTCATGATCGGCGGCGTGGCTCGCACCTATCACGGTGCGGGTGGCCTGCTGGGCATGGACGATCTGCAGGCCGAGGTGGGCGTGATGGTGCGCACCATCGACGTCTGGCTGGCCACCGCCGCGCCCGAGGTCATCAATGCCGTGCGCGGCTATGACCTGCGGCTGGCCGCTGTGGAAATCCACCGGGTGTTGACCGATCCGTTGACCCACCGGCCCATCGCAGCGCCGCACCGCATCTGGAAGGGGCAGGTTGACGGGGCCCCGCTGGTGACCCCGCCCCTGGGTGAGGATTCGGGGCGCGTGACCCTGACCGTCGCCTCGGCCGCGATTGCCCTGACTCGAACCCTGAGCGGCAAATACTCGGACGCCTCGATGAGCCGGGTCGGCGGCGACCGGATGTTCAGATATGCCGATGTGTCAGGAAAAGTGCCGGTCTATTGGGGCGAGAAGCGGTATCAGGCCGCTGCCGCCGCCCCGGCGTCCACGCCCCCGGCTGGCCACGGCCCTACCACTCCTGCGCTGGGGCATGGCCGATGAGCAGGCTGCCCGACTGGCGTGAACGCCTGCTGGCCTATGTCGCCTCGATCTCGGCCGAGCCGTTCCGGCCGGGCCAGCATGACTGCATCATCCTGGCTGCGGGCGGGCGCCAGGCGCTGACCGGCGTGGATCTGATGGCGGATTGGCGCGGGCGGTACCGCAGCGTTGAAGATGGTCTCGATCTGGCGCGTGAACATGGCTGTGAAGACCCGTTTCAATGGGTCGTTCAAGGGCTGGAGGAAGTGCCGCCCGCCTTTGCCCAGGTCGGAGACATCGCCCAACTCGACGGCACAAACGGTATGCCCGGGATGGGCATCGTAGCAGGCGAACACGTCTATACGGTGGGCCTGCGCCGGCTGGAAATCGCGTCGCTGACGGATGTGCGGAGGGCGTGGCGGATATGAAGCGCCTGATCCCGATCCTTTGCACCGCAATCTGGCTGACCCTGTGCCTGGCCGGGCCCGCCGATGCCGGGCCGATTGTCGGAGCCATTGGCGCGCTGATCGTGAAGGCTGGCGAATGGTTCGCGATGCTAGGTACCTTCGCACAGTTTGCGGTCAAGACCGTCCTGTCGATCGGCCTGAGTGCCCTTGCCCGCGCCCTGACGCCCAAGCCCCGCCAGCCCGGCCTCAAAACCGATGTGACGACCTCGGGCGGCACCACGCCGCAGAAGTTCATCGTCGGCTTCTATGCCACCGGCGGGCAGTTGATCGCGCCGCCCATGAGCTATGGCTCGGCCGGGGATACCCCGCGCGCCTATCTGGTCTATACCATCGCCCTTTCGGCGATTCCGGGCGCGACCTTGCAGCGCGTGGTGATCAACGACGAATACGTCACCCTTGGCGCGCCGGGTGCGACCTGGGGCAAGCCGGTTACCGGCGATCTTTCCGGCTATGCCTGGATCGACTTCCGCGACGGTCGCCAGACCGCCGTCCATGCCGATCTGCTCGCCGCTTTTGCCGCCGATCCTGACAGGCCTTGGTCCTCTGACATGGTCGCGCCCGGCACCGCCTATGCCGTGACCCGGTTCAAGTACAACCGCGAGCGGTTCAACGGATTGCCCTCAGTCCGCTTCGAGATGCTGGGCATCCCGCTTTATGACCCCCGCGCTGACAGCACCGCGGGCGGATCGGGCGCGCAACGCTGGGCCAATCCGGCGACTTGGGCACAGACCTCCAACCCGGTCGTGATCGCCTACAACATCCTGCGGGGTATCAAGCTGCCCTCTGGCGATGTCTGGGGCGGCGAATGCACGGCCGAGGATCTGCCCTTTGCCAATTGGGCAGCGGCGATGAACGAATGCGACGTCCTGGTCACCGCCTCGGGCGGCGGGACCGAGGCACAGTACCGCTGCGGATTCGAGATCGGGGTTGATGACGAGCCCGCCTCGGTCATCGAGGAGTTGCTGAAGACCTGTTCGGGCCAGATGGTCGAGGTGGGCGGTGTCTGGAAGATCAAGGTAGGCGCGCCCTCGATGCCGGTCCTGTTCTTCAGCGACGACGATGTGATCGTGACTGCCGAGAGCGAATACGATCCGTTCCCCGGCCTCTCCTCGACCTACAACGCCATCACCGCCAGCTATCCCGAACCGGCCTCGCTCTGGGAAACCAAAGAGGCTCCGGCCCGTTATGATGCCGCCCTGGAGGCCCTCGACGGCAACCGCCGCCTGCCCGCCGATCTGCAACTGCCCGCGCTTCCCTATGCCGGGCAGGTCCAGCGCATCATGGCGGCCTATATCAAGGACGAGCGCCGGTTTCGCCGCCACCGCCTGACCCTGCCGCCCGAGGCGGCGATCCTTGAGCCGCTGGATACCGTCAGCTGGACGAGCAGCCGCAATGGCTATTCGTCCAAGACCTTTGAGGTCACCGGGCTTAACGACAGCCTGATGACTTGCCTGCAGGCCGTGAACCTGCGCGAGCGCGATCCGGCCGACTATTCGTGGTCCGGCACTTACCTGCCCTCGAGCCCGCCCAACTCCACGACCACGCCGCCCGCTGCCCAGGCCGTGCCCGGATGGGCTGTTGCACCCGCCTCGCTGGTCGATTCCGATGGTGCTGCCCGCATCCCCGCCATTCTGATCACCTGGACGCCCTCCGGGGCCGAGGATGCAACAGGTATCGAATGGCAGATCCGCAAGACCGGCACGACGACGACCGACCTGACCGGGGCCACGCAGGCCTTCACGACAGGTTTCACGGTGGTTTCGGACGGGGTGATCACCGGGCAGGCCTATGAGGTGCGCGGACGCCTGATTGTCGATCGGGCGGTTAACTGGACCGGCTGGGCGCCAGTGACCGTGCCGCTGCTGCTGATCCAGACTGACGATATCGCTCCGGGTGCCGTGACCGATGATCTCATCGGTTCGGTATCGGCCAGCAAGATCACGGCCGGACAGATGTCAGTCCGCTATCTTTATGTCGACCAGTTGCTGCAACTGGACGCTGCCTCGGCCGGGCTGGCCATGGGCAAGACGTCGCTGGCCGATACGCAAGACGGCCTCTATCTGGGCCGCAGCGCGCTGCCGGGTGGCGGGGCGGGCTTTGGGTTCCACGTCGGCTTTACCGACGGCAGCATCACGAGATCGATGCTGGCCAGCTCGACCGCGCTGCAGCTGACCAATGCACAATTCTGGACAGACACAGCGGTGACGCCTGCCATGACCGCGGTGACGACGTCGCAGACTGTCATCCTGCCTGCCGGGTCAAAGCTCTTGAACCTCGAGCTGTTGGGCGGTGGTGGCGGTGGCCGTGCTTATGGTGGCGCAGCCGGCGCAACGGCCGGCGGCAATACCGTCGTGCAGCTCTATGACGGCGCAACCTATACCGGTTTGTCCTGGACCTCTGCCGGTGGTGGTGCCGCCACCTATTCGGGCGGACGCGGGCAATCGACAGCGCTGGGTGTCGGCGGGACGCCCGGCAGCTATACGACCTATCATGGGACACCAGAGAGCTTTACGCCGGGCGGCAATGCGAGCGGCTATGGCGCGGGCGGCGGCGGCTTTACCTTGGGCGGCGCTGCCGCCAATGTGATCCCGGTCAGCGGCATTGATATCTCTGCACTGACATCGCCCAGCCTGGTCATTGTGATCGGCACGGCGGGCGCCGGAGCGGGTACGGGCAGCCAGCGGGGCGGCAACGGTGCGCCGGGGCTGGTCCGCTATGCGGTCGGCAACACCGTTCCGGTTCGGGCCTCAGTTGTGCCTCGTACGCCGACCGCCTGGGGCACCTTTACCAAACCAGCCAGCGCCACCGGCAACAGCCACTTTCCCGATCTCGGGCCGGGCCTTTGGCTGATCTCGACCGAGGGGGTTGCCAACCTCGAGATCGGCTATGTCGAGATCAGCACCGGCGCGACCACAGCCTATCTCTATTACGGCTCCTCCGCGATGTTCGTGGCCTCGGAGCGCCCGAATATCATCTCGGGCGGCTCTGCCACCAGCCGCACCATCCGCTATCAGTTCTGGGCGATGACATGATGTTCGTGATCCATGATCCGGCCACCGGAGAGGTGCGCGCCACCAGCGCAGGCACACTGCCGCCCCGCTCTGGCCAGTATGTCGAGTTGCCTGAGGCAGAGCTTGGCGACCTGACAGCCTGGCGGGTGATCGACGGCGCGCTGGTTCGGGTGTCGATCGAACCGATGCGCCAGCGGGCTGTGGCGCACGTCAACACCCGCGTCGGAGAGATGCGCGCGGCATTGATCACAACCCTGCCTGGGCAAGAGATGCTGTACCTGCGCAAGGAAGACGAAGCGCGCGCTTATATCGCCTTGCCCGACGAACCCGCCACGCTGGCCGATTTCCCGCTGATCGCGGCGGAGGTCGGCATCACGGCCGAAACGCCCTGGCAGCTTGCGCAGCTGTGGCTCGCCATGTCCGCCTTTTGGAAATCCACCGCAGCCCAACTCGAGGGCCTGCGCATGTCCACCATCGGCGCGATCGGAGCGGCCACCACCGCCGCTGAGATCGACACGGCAGTCGCCCAGTTCAACCAGGCCACCGGAACCTCCTGATTCACCTCCAAACCCGCGAGATCAACATGCCCCTGCCCACAACCACGATCCAAGGCCCGATCCTGCTGCCAAGCGGCGCAGCCCCGCCCAGCGGCTATATTCGTTTTGTCCTCTCGGCATTTGACACCGACAATGACATCACCATCCCCGCCACCTCGGTTCGGGCTGACATCGCAGGCGACGGCTCATTCACCATCGCGCTGTGGCCAAACGCGCGCGGCACCCGCCAGACCCATTATGGCGTCTTTCTGGGTGTCCAGGACGGCACGGTGAACAGCAGAGAAGAATCTATCGGAGCAATTTCCGTACCGGAAAGCGCCACCGCCGTGAAGCTCGAGGATTTGCTGGGCGTACCCGTTCCACCCGGGTTCAAGGGCACGGTGATCCTCAGCCTCGCCGCCTATGAGGCGCTGACCACCATTGATCCCGACATTCTTTACCTGATCCAGGAGGCCTGAGATGTTTGGTCGCTTCTTCCGTCTTTATGCCGGCAGCCGCCGCATTGTCAGCGCGAACAGGGGTGGCCGGGAGGTCTGGCACCAGACCGGCACGCCAACAGTCATCGCACCGTCCTGGGCAGCCCAGCCGACGATAAGCCCGCCCAGCGGCCCGGTCGGCACCGTTTTCATTTTGACCGAGGGGGTCGTCGCGGGAACCGGACCTATTACTCTCTCCGGCCGCCTGATGCGCGGGGCCACAGATGTGACGAGCCAGATCGCTGTCGATCCGCTGACGGGAGAGCTGATCTATACTGCGACCGCGATGGGAGCCTTGACCTGGCAGGTTGATGCCACCGGTCCTGGCGGCGGTCCGATCTCTTCGGACGTTGCCAATGCCAGCGTAACGGGTGCGCTGATTACTGCCAATGCCGGGTTCAGCGTATCCAACCATGTCACCATCAGCGGGCGGATGACCGTCAACGTCACCTCGGTGCCCCCGAATTCTGAAGAGCTCTGGCTACGCACCATGACCCCTGAGGGTATCGAGACGGTGCAACTTCTTTCTGAAACTCCATCGGCAGGGGCCTATGTTGTCGATCTGCCTGCCCTGGCTGGCCGTCGCGCCGCCTTCATGGTGTTTGGGAGCAATGCCTATGGCGACGGCCCCTATCCCGCAAATACCGATAGTTGGGCGAAAGAGTGGATCGCAGGTGCGGCCGCGATCACTGTCAGGATCAAGCCGACGGTTCTGCGCCCCGGCGAAAAGGCAATCCTGTCGATCGAGACCCGTGGATATCCCCATCCGGCGCTCGACAGCACAACCCTGACCTTTGATGGCAGCCCGGTCAGCCTCGACGGCAAGGGCAACGTGCGGTCCTTCACCGTTCCGGCAGATGGGGCCGCCAAGGCACTGGTCCTGAGCGGAGCAGTCAGCAACGCCTTCGGCTCGGCGGCTGACACCACTACTACCACGGTTTCGGCCGCGATCAGTTGGGCAGCGCCTACAGCCATCGCCTCGCGCGCTGCCCTCGACACTGCGCTGGCGGCGGCGGTGGGCGGGGAGGTCTTCCTCTTGGCGGATGGGTCTTATGGCTCGCTCACCTGGGGCAAGAACCTGACAACCCCGGTCAAGCTGAAGGCAGCAAACCCGGCCATGGCGGTGTTTTCCGACATCACGATGTCTGGATCGACCCGCAGGGGCATGTATCTCGAAGGCGTCCGCGTCACGGGTGAGACCAAGCTCCTCTCCTCGGCGTCGATCGCGCGGCTGGAAAACTGCACGTTCAACAACAACGTCTCGCTGGAGATCGCCGAGGTCGTGGTCAAGGGCAATACCTTCGATCTGGGCGAGTCACGCTACGGTCTGTCGATTCGCAATTCGGCTGGCAGCTTGATCAGCTGGAACACCTTCAAGGACGGTGCCGGTGATCAGGGCCGGATGTACGGCTTTGCCGCCGATCTGATCATCGAAGAAAACCTCCATCTGCGCACCGTCGCGGTCACTGTTCCTGCCGACGTCCACCCTGATTGCTTCCAGATATACGGGCTGACCAACTTCGGCGGCACCCCGAAGCGCTTTGCCTTCAGACGGAACCGCATGTTCGACACGATGGGGTCGCAGGGCGTGATCTGGACTGACGCGCGACATTTCGAGGGTTATGTCGACTGCGCCTTCCACGACAACATGATCCGCACCGTGCTGGTCAACAAATTGCAGGTCGAGGTTCCATCGCGAGGCACGCTGATCACCAACAACAGCCTGATGGGCACCCTGTACATCGTGTCGACGCTTGGCGGCCTGATCACGCGCAACATCGCCTCGACCGAGTACAAGCCGGGCACGGTCTACGCCACGGGCTCGATCACCGACAACTATATCAACGCCTCGGCTGCCTCTGGTGGCAGCCTGTGGCCGGGCGATGGTGACTTGATGGAAGAGTTCATCCCGGTCGTCGGCGCCGGCGTCTCGGACCTCTATGGTGCCACCACCTGGATCAGATCGCAGATCGTCACGCCTCCCCCGGCTGATCTGGGGACGCTGGTTGCCGTCACCCAGGTGCGCGCCGATGGATGGTCGGCCGTGACCGATGCATCGACGGCTGATCGCACCCCGACCAAGGACGAAACGACCCAGCACTACTTCCGCGCGCTGCAGCCGGGTTATGACACATCTGGCAGTGCGACCTACCACTCCGACCGTATCAAGATCACCAAACGCCTGCGCACGGCCGGTACTGGCACACGGGTCTCTGTTTCCGCGATGACAAACTATGTGCTGGCGGGCGCAACCCTGCCCGGCGGCGGCACCAACAACTCGACCCGCGTTTCCCCGAAGCCCAAAGCCCGCTGGGGTCTGCCGGATCGACGGATCGTCGGCAATACGCTGGTGCAGGAGGTTGTTGCCATCCACAAGCAGGCCAGAAATGGACAGTTCGTCGCCGCCGTCCGATTCCGCGCCACCGATGGAACGAATACCGTGACACAGGTCGTTGGGGATATGACGGTAAGCCCCAAGAGCCTCGCCAACCAGGCGGTGCTGGTCTATCGGTGCAGCCTCGATATCAGTTCGCTGACAGAGGGCGACATCACCCTCAATGCCGAGGTGATCCCTTGGCTGGGCACGGGCGCATCGATCTATGACAGCGCCTCGGAGACTGATCGCTGGCGCTTCAGCCCGCGCCGTTACACCAAGAACCTGACCGACTTCAACACGCCGCGCATCGCGGTTGTGAAGCCGTCGACCGGCACTTCCGGGGGTGTCGTCAGCCGCGATCCTGCTGCTGCGCGGGCTGCACCCTTCGCCTCGATCTACCAGGCGCTCCTCTGGTTCAAGAACAACTCGACCAACGTCGACGGCGCACAGATATGGCTGGCTGAAGCTGTCACAGGGGGCAACTGGGCGACCGGATCGAGCAACCGGCCCTCGCAGCGGTTCTGCGCCGTGACGATCACCCATGACCCAACGGTGTCGCGCGCTGTGGCAACCCTGTCTGGCGCAGGCGGTATCAGCTACATCGGCCGCGACACCACGCTTTATGGCCTGCCTGTCGGCAGTGTTGCCTTCAAGGATCTGGTGGTGCTGTCGGTCTCGACCGGCATCCAATACGTGGGCGAGATGGATTGGGAAGATTGTGATCTGACGGGCACCCTGAACTATTCGACCGCCTGCGAGGGTCGCATCTATGGGCTGACCCATGCGGGCGGCGCGGGTCTGAATGGCGGCAACCAGATCATGCGGGGCGTCTATCAACCCAACAACGCCAATGCCACCAACGGTTTCGACGTCCGCGCATTCTTCGGCAACTACATCCAGAATCCGGGCATTCAGCGGACTGTGGCGACCATCGGCACGCCCCAGCCTGCCTTCATGTGCTTCAATGAAATCCTTAAATGGGCACCGACCAATAACGCGCTGGCCGATCAGACCGCCGAATGCGTGGTGCAGAACATCATTGAATCGACAGGCACCGGCAACGTGCCGATCCTCAGCGTATCGGCTGACAGCAACTCTGGCTCGACCGACCATTATGTTGAGATGCACAATACCGTCATCGGCGGCGGACCGGGCGGATCGAGGTCGAATACGCGCTACGACGAGACGCTTGGCACGTATCGGACCCATGAGAATATAGCTGACCTCGCCAATATCTGGGGCTGCATGCGGGCATCGAAAGGCGACCTCTTCACCATCGCCGGGGCCACGTCAGAAGAGCAGGCGCTGCACGTCGGCAACTGGCAGTTCACCTGGGGCGTCAATTGTGGGGGGAACGTCACGCTGTGGCTGACGAACTTCCCGCATGAATTCGACGGCATCGCCTCGGTGCTGCCGCCAGATCAGACCACCTTCATCGACCCCGGGTTCGCAGTAAACGCGTCGGCCTCTGGGTCTGGTGCGGGCGGGGGCAGCTACGAGATCACAACTGGTGCCGCTTCTGTGGCCTATGACGTGATGCCGGATCGAATGCTGTGCAAGTTCGATCTGCGCGGCCGCACCCGAACCCGGACGGACGCGGGCGCTTTGCGCATCGCCGCCTGACAAGAACGGCCGCAAGAACGGCCGGAGGGGATGGCAGCAACCACCCCTCCGGCTCGGGGAACGGGTTACTGACCCCCGCCGACCAGCCAGTGCTTATGGCCGCGTTCACCCCCAAAGGGGGCACCGGCAAGAGGCACGATTCGGATGAACAATCGCTTAACGCCCGTCGATCCCGTGGACCCTGTGGCCCCCTGGATCGGCGGCAAGCGCAACCTCGCCAAGCGGGTCTGCGCGATCCTCGACACCATGCCCTGCACCACCTATGCCGAGCCCTTCGTCGGCATGGGCGGCATTTTCCTACGACGGACATCACGTCCGCGGGCTGAAGTCATCAACGATGCCGGCCGGGACGTGGCCAACCTCTTCCGCATCCTTCAGCGGCATTATCCCCAGTTCCTCGACACGCTGCGATTCCAGCTGACCACGCGGGTCGAATTCAACCGCCTGGTCGATACCAACCCCGAGACCCTGACCGACCTCGAGCGCGCAGCGCGCTTCCTGTACCTGCAGCGCACGGCCTTTGGCGGCAAGGTTTCGGGGCGGAATTTCGGGGTGTCGGCCGACCGGCCCGGCAGGTTCAACCTGACCACCCTGGAGCCGATGCTGGAAGACCTGCACAGCCGCCTCGCCGGGGTGATCATCGAATGCCTCGACTTCGGCGAGTTCATCCGCCGCTATGATGCGGCCGGGACGCTGTTTTATCTCGACCCGCCGTATTGGGGCTCGGAAGGGGTCTATGGAAAGGCCCTGTTCAGCCGTCAGGATTTCCAGCGGCTGGCTGATATCCTGACAGGCATCAAGGGTGGCTTCCTCCTTTCGATCAACGATGTGCCCGAGATCCGCGAAATCTTCGCCTGGGCGCAGATCGAGGAGGTGGCGACCACCTATACCATCGGCAAGCAGGCAGGGAGCCGGGGCGAACGGGGCGAGCTGCTGATCCGGGGTGGAAAGTTTTGACCCACTGGACCGAAATCCGCTGTTGCGGATGCCAGCGCCTGCTGTTCAAAATGACGGCAGGCGCATTTGCCGGGGCGGTGCAGATCAAATGCCCCCGCTGTTCCGCCTTCAATCATCTGAGGCCCGAGAGCCCGAACCCGCAGCGGCAAGACCGCGATGGAAAGGACGTCTCGTGTGGCTGTTCATCCCACCGAAAGACATGAAGAGCTTCGCGGCATCAGCCTTTGCGCCGGTGTCGGAGGCCTTGATCTCGGCCTGCACCTCGCAGAGCCCGGATACCGAACTGTGTGTTATGTCGAGCGAAACGGTTTCGCCGCGGCCTCTCTCGTGGCGCGGATGGCAGACGCGTCCCTGGCTGCGGCTCCTGTATGGGACGATCTGCGATCCTTCGACGGCCGAGCTTGGCGCGGCCGCGTTCATCTCATCTCTGCCGGTTATCCCTGCCAGCCCTTCAGCCTGGCCGGTAACCGCCTCGGCAAGGATGACCCCCGCCACCTCTGGCCCGAGGTCGCCAGGATCGTTCGCGAAGTCGCCCCCCGATGGTGCTTCTTTGAAAACGTCCCCGGCCATCTGTCCCTCGGTTTCGACCACGTCGCCGGAGAGCTTCAGGGCATGGGCTACCGGGTTGCAGCGTGCGTCGTATCAGCGGCGGAAGTCGGCGCGCCGCACATCCGGGAACGGATGTTCATTCTGGCCCACGCCGACCTTCAAGAGTCAGGGCAACCGGGCCTGCATTCAGCTGAGCCCCGAGACCGGGTTGGTGTTCAAGAACGACCTGAACCAGACGGGCAGCCAGGTGGGGTTGAAGAACGCAGCTTTGTCCTGGACGCTGATGTGGGAGATGATGCTGGCGGCGGGCTGGACACCCCAGCGACCGATTTATTCCCACCGATGCCGGGTGACCTTGTTGAATGGGGAAAAACTCTCGGACGGTCTCCTGGGCTTAAACCCGGAATTCACCGACTGGGTGATGGGGTGGCCACCTGGCTGGACCGATCCGCTGCGGCCGGTAACGGGGTGGTCCCGCTGGCTGCGGCAAGGGCGTGGAGGATGTTGAAGGCGGAGTTAGAGCGGGCGTGATGCGCGCGGGCCGGGAAGCCGGCCCGAC
>DDEX01000064.1:0-22567 GCA_002336845.1 Rhodobacteraceae bacterium UBA1943 | reverse complement strand
ACAGCAGCGCTAAGAATTTTTTCGTCCAGAAGTTATTTCGGATTTTGTAGGGGGGGGCTACGTTCTGGACGGGGTCACACTTCCAAAGGGAAGCGGTCAAAGGGCTGTAACCAAAGGGAAAAGCTGACAGTTTGGCCGATTGTTGGCCGCGTTGGGAAATGACAGAAGTGGGCTGGAATTGAGGGTATTTCGGACGTTTGGCCCGCAGATAATTGCATTCTCACCGCATAAGGCAGTCATTCATCAACATATTGAAAGCAAAGGACGTTCTCGTGAGTTTCCCAAGTAGAAATGGCCGATTTAAGTAGTCCAGGGATATGGGTAAGAGTGACGCAAGGGTGACGACAGGTCACACCTTAAATGCGACAGATTTATGTGTGAATTATCAATGGCTTGAAACCAACCGAATACAGATTGGTTTCGGACGAAACTGTTGCGTCAAAACCATCGCAGAGATAGGATGAATTCCCGATTTAGTCAAACATAATGGGAAATTTTCCCGTTGCGGCACTGCCGATGGCTTAGTCGAAAGAAAGCCACTCATCCGCAAGCTCTATGATGGCAATTCTATCGTCTTCAGATAGGCCAAGGAAGGGTCTGGCCGGTATTCTTATCGTATAGGCGCGCACCGAAGCCTTCTTGTGGTTGAACACCTTTCCAACCCGCGCAGGTCGGTTGATGGTGCCACCAAACTGATGAATAGCGGCATGAGGCGTCACGGTGGCGACGCCTCCCCAACCCTGCCCATAGTAAGGCCGAATGGAAGCGCTGAGGGAGGCTGCTCCAGACTTATTCGACCGAAGTATGTTCAGGGGAACGGCACCTTCAGATAACCGCTTGATGACAGTTGTGGGTGACAGGTGTTGCCATGGCAGGCCATCGGGGTCTGTCTGCGTTTCGAAGCGATCTTTGGTCGAGTTGGTAAGTTCCTCACTTACCCCCCGCAGAAAACCGTCAGGATTTTCCAAGCGAGACAGTAGCTGGGACAGCCCCGCGCTGACCTTATCAGAATCAACGCGGATTTCTATGGCTGCTCCGGTCACGCGCCACCTGCCAACACGAGATCGACCGCTTCGCCGAAGCTGACACCCTTGTTGCGGGCAACCTGTTGGGCGGAAAAGAACAGGTCATCGTTGGTCCGGTCCACAGAATAGCCGTCAGGAACATTGTGTGTCTTTCGGCGCGGCCCGTCGATCTTGCGATCATCCAAACCCATTTCCCCGAAGGTGACGACTTTCGGTTGCCGGGCCAGATAGCCCATGAACCAGTCCTTGCGGGTGAGGGCGTCACCACCGTCGGAAAAGCTGACAGTCTCCCGATCATCAAGGCTGGCCGCGAAGGCAAGCACTTCCGTCTTGAACACGGGCAGCACTCTGCCCTCCCCGATCAGCTTTTCAACTTCCTGTTCCCGAACCATTGCCCGCAAGCGGGTCAGCTCCTCGTTGCTCGCGAACTGTGCCGGGTCGTTCTTGTCCTGGTCGAGTGTCAGGATTTCGGAACTGCCACCTACGAACTTGACCGGCTTTAGCCCAGGCACTGCCGGGCTGGCCGCGCCAAGGAAGCCAACATGCTTGAGGTAGAAGTTTCCGGGCTTCGGATTGTTTGGGCTGTTGGGCAGGAACAGCGCAATCGACACGCGCTTGTAACGCCCCTCCTTCACCAGTGAAGCAAACTCCACGCTGGTCTCTTCAAGGGTGGCCTTCAAAATGCCACCCTCGACGTAGAGGTGTTCCACCCACCCGAAAGCCGGGGTATCCGTTGCCGGATGGCCGATCACGACTGGCGCGGGCGAAAGGTCACGGTCATAGCCCGAGGCGATATCCCGCAGGTTCACCTCGCTTATGGTCTGTTCGCTGCCACCCATGGCAACGAACTTGCCCGCCCGGAAAACCTCAATGGGTCCATATTTATCCATGGCATCAATCCGTGATGTTCTGGAACAGGAAGCCCGAGGCGATGCCCGTCAAAACAGGCTTGCGCTCATAGGTCACACCATAGACCCAAGACCGCTTTGTCCCCTCCCAGCGGGGCGGCTCCACAAAGGGATGCCCTTTCAGGGTGTAGGTATAGCCGAAGGACGGTTGTTCCAGCGCGGCATCTTGCGACGGAACATAGGCCAAACATGCAAAATTGCCCCATGCTTCCTTGAACGGCGCCCCCGCCGCATCGCTGTCAACATAGGTGGCCTTGCCGACGACTAGGTCTTCAAGATCAAACAGTGCGGCAAGCATCTTTTCGGTGATGCTGTCGGCTGTCGTGTATTTGAACCGCTCGACAATGGAGGGATGGCGTTTCAGGGCCTTGAAGCCCTTGCTGCTGATCGCCAAGCGGTTCGGATCGACACCGCAGGTCGTTCGGACCTGATCCTTAGCCTGTTCAATGTCGGAAATCGGGGTGCTGGCGGGGTTGTTCCAGCGGGCACTTCCCACCAGCGCCACCTTGTTCAGCGCCCCATAGTTCGCGGGATTTCCGGCAAGATTCGCCTGGTCGATTTCAAGGGTCAGCGTCAGCGTGTCCATCGCCGTATTGACCGCCCGCTTGCCAAGGTCGATTCCGGGCACCGCCTCTGCCTCTTCCATGTGTTCGCGCGGCACGGGAACGTCGAGCGAGAACTGTTCGAGGGTGTAGGGTTTGCCCTGATAGCCGAACTGAATACTGATGGCATCCGCGCCCGGCGCGCGGCGGGCCTTGTAGTCAAAAAAGCTCTCGCGCCCGAACTCGATCACCTGCCCGCCGCGTTGGGTCACGTCGATGGCCGGGAAAAGCATATGGCCGATACGCTGGCCGTGCCGGTAGCCCTGCGCGATGCCGGACAGAACCGGATCAATCACGCGGGCAGTTCTGGTATTCAAGGGGGCCATGGTTGCTCCTTAGGTGCTGGGCCTGAAATTTCGCCTCTGGGGCGCGTTTGGTCTTTGGGGTGGGTCACAGGGGTGCCGAGAGGGCGGGAAGGCCTGTTAACCCCCTGTTAGGATCACTCTGCGGCTATGCTGTGGGCCGGTGCCTTGCTCTGGCGCTCCTCCAACTCACGGGCGCGCTGTTTCAGCCGCCGAACTTGGCGCTCTGAAATGCCGACTTTGACAGCAATGTCCTGCGTACGGGTTCCGGCCTGAACTTCCGCGATCACCGCGTTCAGCCTCGGTGGTTCGACATGACCGCGCGGAATATAGAACTGCTCTCCGGTCATCAGTTCAGCCAGGCGCAGGGCATCCTCCCGGCCAAGGGCAGCAACAAGGGGATGGTCATCCGACATCCTGCCCGGCATAGGAACCTTGACATCCCGCCCGCCAAGGCTGGCCTGCAAGCGTTCGAAAACGGCCATGCCCATATGCACGATGATCGCATTGCACGGTGAATCGGCAGTGTAGAGCGAGGGAGCGAAGGTCGGAACCTGCATGGCAATTTCCATGTAATAACATATCGTCTTACAGGACATTACGTCCTGTAAAATGCGCGTTAGTCAGGACATTACGTCCGGCCAGTTGCCGAACAGGCCCGGACTATGCTGACCCTGCCAGTCCAGCCGGGCAGTCCCTCCGGCACGGGTGGCACGAAGGCGGCAGGTCTGGGCCACTGACGCCTTTCAGCGGATGGCTGATCGTCGGGAGTTTTCTCCTTCTCCGACCGAAGACGCCCTCGGGCGGGTGCCTTGTATCACGGGCAAGGCACCCCGTTCCGGGCGGTGGGAAATCAGATTCCGAATTTCGGAATCTGATTAAAAACGACACCAAGATATGAAAACGACCAGAATGCAAAGTTTGCACTTTGGCGAAAAGCGACATGCGCGTCGGAGAAAGCCAGAAGCCAAATTTTGGCTTTTGGCACCGCAGGTTCTGCAAACGAAAAGTTTGCGTCTGCAAAGAGCCGGAATCCGGCTCTTTGCTGGTCAGCGAACCGGGCGCGGCAATCGCCACCACGACCAGAATGCAAACTTTGCATTCTGGTGCCAAGGATTCATCGGATGACCGGCCTTCACCTGCCAAGGTCCAAACTTTGGCCCTTGGCAAACCCCTTGCAAATCAACCGCTTTGCCTGTTAGGATTTCTGCGGAGCTTAGAAAACTCCTTCCTGTGGTGGGTCGCGCCACCCATGCCCGGTGCGAGGGAAAGTAAAGATGCAAACTTTGCATCTTTATCCTGACGGCAAACCAGACATGAACGGCGCAACATGCGGATCAAAAGGCAGAGTTTGCCCTTTGATTTGTCGGTCGCACATCCACGCGGCCGGGAGGGTGCGGTGTATGTCCAGGGCGAAAGCCTAAAGACCGTTCCGCCGTCCACAGGCGGTTTTCTACTCCCGGCCCCTGCGCTGAACGCAGGGAAGCGCCCTAGAAAAGCGCACCTGTGGAGACGACCCGATGACCTTTGATCCGACATCCGCTCGGTATGATGACCAGTTCGATGACATGCAGGGCAGCGTTGATGCCTTGATGGCCTTTACCACCATGCTGGAAACCATTGCTTTCCACGACGCCGGTTCGCTGAAAGTCGCCGTTAACGGCCTTACCGATCTGGTGATGCCGCACCTGCACCGGCTGTCCTGCCATGTTGAATACCTGCGCCGCTCTGCTGACGAGGATCGTGCAGCCGAAGCAACTGGCGACGACATGGCAGAGACGGAACAAGACCGGCTGGAAGGGTTCAAGAGGACCATTTCCGGCATTATTGCCGAGGCGGTTGAGAAAGGCTCCCTAACGCCTTCCGACCCCACCGCCGCCGATCTGCGTAACGAGTTCATTGCCGAAAAGCTGGCGGAAGGGATTGAGCCGTCCACCATCGCGCAGGCGATGAACCTGCGGAAATCGGCGGTGGAAAAGGTCGCGGCGCAGCTTCGGGCCGGTGACGTTGAATACCATCCCGAAACCACCGCGCAAGCCGTTAATTCCTAGTTCACACCGCGCGGCGGCTGACGGGGGCCAGTTGCCGCGCCTTTGTTTGGGATGCTGCCATGACCGCAGATTGCACCCTTGACCTTACTGTCACCGTCGAAATCGAAGAATGGTCCTACATCAAGCGCCGCCTCGGCTATCTGGAGGCGCTGTTGCTGCGCATTCTGCGCGAGGAATCGGCCATTCAGGAATGGTTCAGCGCCGCCGAGCTGGAGGCGATGCGCCTGCCCGGTTTGCCGCCCTCACTGCGCGGGATCGCCCGCAAGGCGACTGCTGAGAACTGGCCAAGCATCTGGCGCAACAGGAAGTATCACTACCACGTTTCGGCCCTTCCGGCGCGGGCCTATGATGCCCTGATCGCGCGCCTGATCGACCTGCCGCCCTTGGATCACGATCTGGAAGGGGTGTTTTCGCTCCCCTCTCCGCCATCGCCCAAGCCCCTGCCTGAAAACGCGGCACCCCCTTGGGTTCTGCCCCTTATGCGGCTGATGAAAGGCGAAGCCGAAGGCCACCTTGGCCGCGCTTGGCAATCCCTGCCTGACCATCTGCCCGAGGGCACGTTCTTGCCAGACGCTGACGAGGCGGCGAAGATACTGGTCAGGCTGGGGCTGGCCAAGGGATAGAGGGTGAGCAAGGAAAACCCGCATAAATGGTTCACCGCTGGCGAGGCTGCCACGCTGGCAAGAACTCATGGCATTGCGGGGGTTCCCACCACCAAAAGCGGCATGATCCGCTGGGTCAAGCGGTTTGCGGCCTCGGACTATTATGATGAGCTTTCGGTGCTTTCCCGCCGCCGCCAAGGGCAGAAGGGCGGCGGCGGGACGGAATACTATTGGTGCTTCTTTGATGAAGCTATCTGGGACGTTTTGGATGCAGAGGTTGCGCGGCGAACCGCGCTTGTTCCATGGGAACCAAAGCGCCCAGCGCAGCGCCCCAAAGCCACAGATATGCCCAAGAAACCCATCATTGACCTGTCACCTCCTGCGCCCATGTTCGCTGCCGATCTGGCCGCCATTGCCGGGCTTGATAGTGTCCCCTGCTTTACATCTTTCGTTATCCGCATCGCCTCTCGGGGGCGTGTCATCTTTGGAAGCAGAAGGTCATTTTCTTGTCCAGAACTGGCACCTTTCCACGCCAAGGAAGTCTGCCTGACTTCGGCCCCGGAATGTCCTGATCGGGTGTTTGTCTTCGAGTACAGCAAACCGCGCCGCCAAATGGACTGGCGCTATGGCCCCGGCCCCTTCATTGGTATTGCAACACTGTCAGATGGCCGGTCGCGCTATGTGCCTGTTGAGGCCCAAAGGCAGGCCGAAACCAAGCGTCAGGAAGCGGCCAATCGCAGGCGAATCCTGACAGTTTCACAGGACACCCCGAAAGAATAATTTCCCGATCCTGACAGTTTTGCAGGCTGGTCAAATTGTCGGTTGCGAAAAATTTTCGTGCAGAAGCTAGTCCGCCGTTGTGCAGAACCTAGTCCGCGCCAACAGATTTGTCCAGAACCTGACGCGCCGCAACACTTTGAGAACGGTCTGGCAACTGCTTATGCAAACCGGCTGCAAACCGGCGCGGCGCCCATGATGGGCGGCGTCAAGAAAGCTCAAGGATAACAATAGGATGAATGGCGGACCCGGAGCGATTCGAACGCCCGACCCTCAGATTCGTAGTCTGATGCTCTATCCAGCTGAGCTACGGGTCCGTCTTGAGGGGGCATTTAGCGGGCCGCGCGGGGGATGGCAAGGGCCAAACCGCAGTTCTTTTCAACCGGCGACGTCGTCGCCCTTCGGAAGGCGGATCAGGAACTCGGTTCCCTCCGCATCGCTGCGGGCCAGATCAAGGCGACCGCCGTGGCCGCGGATCAACTCGGCGGCGATGGCCAGGCCCAGGCCAGTGCCGCCCTTGCGAGCGCCGCCCTGAAACGCCTCGAACAGGTGATCGCGGGCCTTTTCTGGCAGGCCGGGGCCACTGTCGCCAACGCGGATCCACCAATCGCTTTCCCCTTCCCCGGCAGAGACCTCGATCGTGCCGGGGTTACCGGTTGCCTCGATCGCCTGGCGGGCGTTGCGGATCAGGTTGGACAGAACGCGGTAAAGCTGTTCGGAATCGGCGGTGATACGCAGGTCAGGGGGCACTTCGATCAGGCAGGAAACCGCGTTGCCTTCGGCCAGCCCCTCTGCCTCGGCGACCTCTTCGGCCAGTTCGGCCAACGCAAAAGAACGCAGGACCGGCGCCGATTCTTCGGCCTTGCCGAAAGTCAGCGTCGATTCACACAAAGCCACCGCGCGGCTGATCGAGGCGACCAGCTTGGGCGCAGACCGGGCCACCGCGGGATCGGCACTGCTTTCCATCCGGTCGGCGAACAGTTGCGCCGTGGTCAGGATGTTGCGCAGATCGTGGCTGATCTTAGCGACGGCGCCGCCCAGTTGGGCCAGGCGTTCCTTTTGCCGCAAACTGCCTGTCAGTTGCTGCTGCATACGCTGCATGGCCTCTTCCGCCTCGCGCAGCTCTTCGACCTGGGCGGTGGGGGCAATGACGCGGCGGGCATCTTCTGGCGCTTCGGCATAGGCGGCCATGTGTTGCGACACGCGACGGATCGGCACGACGATCAGCCGCTGCACTGCCAAAAACAGCAACAGTGCCGTCACTGCCGAAATCAGCGCCGACAAGATCAGGATACGTCCGCCATAGTCGAACATCGCGGCACGCAGGGGGGCCTCGTCCATCGTGATTTCGATCAGAAGGCCCGCTTTCTGCACGGGGTTGCCGATCACGCGGATGATGTTGTCGCGGTTGTCGAACAAACAGGCAAAGGAATCGCGGATCAACTGCCACGGCCCGGCTTCGCGCAGGTCATAGGTGGCGGCTATGGGGCGCGGAATTGGGGAGGACAGGACAAGTTGGCGCACCTCGTCGCGGCGCAGGACAACGTTGTAAACTTCGGCATTGGCCAGAAGCTCTTTTTCCAGATCGGGCGAGACCATATCGGCAGCAGCCAATTGCGCGAGCGAGGCGATCTGCGCCTTCTCCAGCCGGTTCATCAGGAAATCGGCGCGATAACGGGCGATCGAGGGCACGAAGATCAGAACTTCGGCCAGCATGACAAAGGCGACGGTCAGGATAAGGAACCGCCCCGAGAGGGTGTTGAGGAAACGCCCCCGCCCCGCTGTCAAACCTGCCCCCATCGTTGCAGCGCGAAATGCGCCGTTCATGTTACGCGGGGCGCGGGGATTTCCGTCTGTAACGGGCCTCCCCGCCCGAATGGATCAAGGCAGAAACCTTTGAACCATCCGCACCACGCGCCTGAGGGCAGGATTATCAAAGAGTTTGGCCGAGAAATAGGCCCCTGCCGCACGTTTGGCGGTTTCTGCGCGCGTGGGATAGGGAAGAACCAGCCCGGCGATGGCTGACAGCTTTGTCCGCCGCGCGATGGCCAGTTGCCATAGCGCAAGTTGATCGCCCGCGCCGGGGCCGACAAGCGTGGCCCCGACCGGGCGGCCCGAGACGGCCATGACCTTGACGAAACCCTGTGGAGCAGCTTCGGTCAGGGCGCGGTCATTTCGGGCATAGGCTTCGTTAAGGACGGTCAGGCGCCCGCCATAGATGGCCCTTGCCTCGGCCTCGGTCAGGCCGGCCTGCGCCAGCTCGGGGTCGGTATAGGTCACGCGGGGCACCTTTTGCGGCGCGCGGGCGGGCAAAGACAACAGCGCCTGACGGATGACCACCCCGGCATGGGCGCCGGCAAGATGGGTGAACTGCCCCTGCCCGGCGGCATCTCCGACAGCATAGACCCGCCGGTTGGAGACCGAGCGCAGGTTTGCACCCACGCTCACCCCCCGATCATCGAAGGCAACGCGCGCAATGGGCAGGTTCAGACCATCCAGTGCAGGCTTGCGGCCCGTGGCGGCCAGAAGGTGGCTGGCCACGATCACCGAGCCATCGTCCAGAACCGCTTCGATCTGGTCGCCGATGGCGCGCAGGCGCACGACAGTGGCGCCACCGCGTATATCCACCGCTTCGGCCCTCAGGGCAGCCAGAACGACTGCGGCGGCCTGCTGGTCTTCGCGCGACAGCGGGGCTTGCGGCTCTATCACCGTGACAAGGCTGCCAAGACGGCGAAAGGCCTGTGCCATCTCGCAACCAACCGGACCGGCACCCAGAATCATCAGGTGCCGGGGCAGCGCGCGCAGGCCGAACAACGTCTCATTGGTCAGGACCGGCACCGTTTCGATACCGGGTAGCGCCGGCACCACGGGCCGCGACCCGGTTGCGATGACAAAGCGGCGGGCGCGGATGCGGTGACTGCCAACTTCGACCTCGTGCGGCGAGGCAAATTTGGCCCAGCCACGCAAGACGGTAACCCCCAGCCCCTCAAACCGTTGCTGGCTGTCATGCGGCGCTATGGCTGCAATGGTATCGGCGACATGCGCCATGACGGCCGCAACATCGACCTTGGGCTCGGCAGGTGCGATGCCAAGGCCACCGCTGCGGGCAAGATGGGCCCGATGCGCTGCTGCAATCAACGCCTTGGAAGGGATGCAGCCATGGTTCAGGCAATCGCCCCCCATTTGCCCGCCCTCGATCAGGACAACCCGCGCGCCCATTTGCGACGCGCCCGCAGCAACCGACAAGCCGCCTGCCCCGGCACCGATGATGCAAAGATCGGCCTTCAATTGTTCCATCAGCCCTCCTTGCCACGCCGGACCAACATTGGCACCAGTGACAGCGCCGCCAGCAAGGCCAAAGGCACCACCACCCGGGCAGTGGCCAGAACCGACAGGTCCGGCTGGCCGCCCGCGGCGACAACGCCCTGCAACCCTTGCCCCAGCGATGTCAGAATCGCGGCACCGGGAATGATGCCCAGCGCCGTCGTCAAGGCAAAGGGCCAAAGCCGGACCCCTGCGAAGGCCGGCAAAAGATTGGCCACAAAGAAGGGAACCACAGGCGCCAGGCGCATGGCCAGCAGCACCCACCACGGATTGCGGTTCAGCCCTGCAAGCAGCCGCGCCGCCGCGCCGTCGCCGCGCGCAAGCCGGGCTGCCACCTCGGCTCCCGGACCGATGCGGACGGCCAGAAAGATCAGAATCGCCCCGATGGTCGCGGCCCCGACATTGTAAATCACGCCCGGGAACAGGCCGAACATCAGGCCGCCGGTCAAAGTGGCCAGCGTCGCGCCCGGCAAGGACAGCGCGACAATTGCCACATAGCCCGCCATGAACAGACCCACCGCAAGCGCGTAGTGCTGATCGCGCAGCGTTCCCAGCCGCGCAGCGTAAGTTGCGATCGCATCGGGGGCCAGGGCATCGCGAAAGAACAGCAGCCCAATGGACGCCGCCAACCCCACAAGGGCCAGCGGCAGATGGCGCAGCAAAGGATGGTGGCGACGGATCATTGCGACAGGATGACCGGCGCGGGCCGGCCTGACCAGCCCTCCTCACGCCGGGTTGATGGCGCAGCCAAAGCGGCATAAAGCGGGAAATGTTGCACAAATGCCCGCCTCCCCTCGTTGACAGGGGGGGGATTGGTCCGTAAAGGACGGGCTTCAAGTTACACGCCCTCGAATCCCTTGCCGGGTTCGGGCAACCCGCTGATGGAGAAGACGCGATGAAGCGCACCTACCAACCGTCGAAACTGGTCCGTGCCCGTCGCCACGGCTTCCGCGCCCGCATGGCCACCAAAGGCGGCCGTCTGGTGCTGGCAGCCCGCCGCGCCAAGGGCCGCAAGGTTCTGTCCGCCTGATGCCTGCCGGGCCTTTCGGCCCAAAGGACGATGCGATGACACCGCCGGAGACACCGGGCCAAGGCCAAGCCGCCGAAGCGCCCGTAGCGTCTCCGGCGGTTTCGCTTTGCGCGCCTATTGAGACCCTAAAGAATCGCCCCGACTTCCTGCGCGCTGCACAGGCGCGGCGGCAGGGCACGGCCGGGTTCCTTTTGCAGGCCCGCCAGCGCCGCGATGACAGCCCCGCAATCCGCATCGGCTTTACCGCCTCGAAGAAGGTCGGCAATGCGGTGTTCCGCAACCGCGCCAAGCGGCGGCTGCGAGCCTTGGCGCAGCAGGTTCTGCCCGGACGCGCGCAGGCGGGATGGGACTATGTTCTGGTTGCACGCCCCGGCGCCACGGTGGACCGCGCCTTTGCCGACCTGCTGGCCGATCTGACGCAGGCCCTGCGCCAGATTCACCGCGACCGATGACCCCCCTCGCCTTCACCCTTTCGCTGCCGGTGCGGGCCTATCGGCTGGTGTTGTCGCCTTGGGTTGGCCATGGCTGCCGCTATCAGCCCACCTGTTCGGCCTATGCGATGGAGGCCTTGCAGCGGCATGGCGGCGTGAAAGGCGGCTGGCTGACCGTCCGCCGGGTGTGCAGTTGCCACCCCTGGGGCGGCCATGGCTATGACCCGGTGCCCGGCGCCGACCCCGAGTTCGACCGCACCCACCGCTGATTTTGCATTCGCGCGGCAGTTCTGCCATAGCAGGCCCAGCCGAAAGGGACGCCCATGTTCGACGAAGACACCGACGACGACATCCATCCGCTGTTCTTCGGCGCCCCGAAATCGACCGAGTTCCGCAAGCTGCGCAAGCGTCTGGTGCAGAACGTGCGCGAGGCGATCGAGACCTATGGCATGGTCACTCCCGGCGACCGCTGGTTGATCTGCCTGTCGGGCGGCAAGGACAGCTATACCCTGCTGGCGGTGCTGACCGAGCTGAAATGGCGCGGCCTTCTGCCGGTGGACCTGTTGGCCTGCAACCTCGACCAGGGCCAGCCCGGCTTTCCGGCGACCGTGCTGCCCGAATTCCTGACTCGCATGGGCGTGCCCCACCGCATCGAATATCAGGACACCTATTCGGTCGTGGTGGACAAGATCAAACCCGGCGGCACGATGTGCTCGCTGTGTTCACGGCTGCGGCGCGGGAACCTTTATCGAATCGCACGCGAAGAGGGATGCTCGACGGTGGTGCTGGGTCATCATCGCGATGATATTCTTGAGACGTTTTTCATGAACCTGTTTCACGGTGGCCGGCTGGCGACCATGCCGCCCCGCCTTTTGAACGAAACCGGAGATCTGTTCGTCGCCCGCCCTCTGGCCTTTGTGGCCGAGGCCGATTGCGAGAAATTCGCCCGTGCCATGAATTACCCCATCATCCCCTGCGATCTTTGCGGCAGCCAGGAAGGGCTGCAACGGGCGCAGGTAAAAAAACTGCTGGATGACTGGGAACAGCGCACGCCCGGCCGCCGGCAGGTGATGTTCCGGTCTCTCATGAACGTGCGCCCCTCGCATCTGGCCGACCCCGGTATTTTCGACTTTGCGGGGCTGATGCGCGAAACCGTCGAATTGTCTGGAAATGTGCCCGACCTACGGGACCGCGATTAACCTCTTGCTCAACCTGTAAACGTAGCCTGCCTGAAACGGGCAACCGCGCCCGGCCCAGCGGAGCCTGCGTCTATGCCCAAACGCCCCAAGTTCCACCTTGCCAATGCGCTTCGCTGGTTTTGTGGCCAGTTCCGGCGACCGGAACTGATGGTGTTCCTGCCCGCATTGACGCTCGCGGCCTTCTGGTACGGTGGAGAACGGGCGCTGGTTGTCACAGCACTTTGTGCGCCGCTGATCTTTGCGCTGGCAGGCGCCTTCCGCTTTGCCGGGCCTTCAGACCAGGCGCAGGCAGAGCCGGGCCGCCGTGCCCGCCTGATGGCCCTGATGGAACGGGCCTTGCGCAATGCTGCGACGGGCGGGGCAAGTTCCGCCTGTTTCGTCGTGCAGGTCGATGACATGGAAGGGCTGGCCCGTCGCCATGGCCGACAGGCGCAGGCCGAGGTGCTGGCCCGCAGTGCCGAACGCCTGACAGCGGTACTGCGGCCGGCAGATGTGGTGGTGCGTCTGGAAGGCGCCGCTTTTGCCATCGCGTTAGAGCCGGTTCGTCGGCTGGATCTGGAATCGGCGGTGCAGATTGCGGCACGCCTGCAATCTGCCGTCTCGGTTCCGGTCAGCCTTGATGCGACCCGCCTTCAGATCAGCGCCTCAATAGGGTTCTGCCTGTCGGACCGTGCACCGGCGACACGGGCGCAAGCGTTGCTTGACGCGGCCTTGCTGGCCACCGACGATGCCGCCGCCAATGGCCCCGGCGCAATCCGCGCCTTTGCCCCCGAAATGATCCGCAAACAGGCTGCGCGCGTAGCGATGCGCGAAGAAATCGAAGTGGCCCTGGACAATGGCCAGATCCGGCCATGGTATCAACCTCAGGTCTCTACCGATACCGGGGCGATTTCGGGGTTTGAGGCCTTGGCGCGCTGGCAACACCCCGTGCGCGGGCTGGTTCCACCTGCCGAATTCCTGCCAATGATCGAGCAGGCAGGCCTTGCCAGCCGTCTGGGCGAGGTAATCCTGCGCGATGCGTTGCAGGCGCTGACGCGGTGGGACAGGGCGGGGCTGGCCGTGCCGGGCGTGGCGGTGAACTTCTCGGCAGAGGAGTTGCGCGACCCCAAGCTGGCCGACAAGCTGAAATGGGAGATGGACCGTTTTGATCTGCAACCTTCAAGGCTGACGGTTGAGGTGCTGGAAAGCGTGGTGGCAGAAACCGCGCAAGATGTGATCGTATCGAATATTGCGGCGCTGGCGCGGCTGGGCTGCGGGATTGACCTGGATGATTTCGGCACCGGGCATGCCTCCATCACGTCCATACGGCGGTTCGCGGTTCGGCGCCTGAAGATCGACCGCAGCTTTGTCACCCGGATCGACGAAGATCGCGAGCAACAAAAGATCGTGATTGCCGTGTTGGCCATGGCCGAGCAACTGGGCCTTGCCACGCTGGCCGAAGGGGTTGAGACGCCGGGCGAACATGCGATGCTGGCACAACTGGGCTGTGGCGATGTGCAGGGCTTTGGCATCGCCCGCCCGATGCCGTTTGAGGAAACGCTCGACTGGATCGCCCGGCACCGCGCGGCGCAGTCGCAGGCGCCACGAATTGGCGGCAAAGCGCGGCGGCAAAGCTAGCGGCCAATGCAACGGGGTGATGTTCAGCGGGTACTGGCACGGCGATCCGCGCCGCTGGCCAGTGGCCGAGGGGACTGAAAACCGTAAGCATCGCTGTCGGCAAGGGTCTGGTCGGCCCTGTTTCGGGAAAACCGCTTGACCTTTGCCCCCCCCTTCTGTTGAAGCACCGCTGACCCTGAACAATGCGGTGTGGTCCAGATGGACGATCAGAACAAGAACCTAATCCTTGCAACCGTGCTAAGCTTCCTGGTGATCCTTGGCTGGTTTGTTGCGGGGCCCATACTGTTCCCCAAATGGTTCCCCGAGGCGCAGCAGGCAGCCCCCTCGGGCACCGAAGGCCTGACAGCGGTTCCTTCAGGCGAACCGGCCGCCCCGGCGGCTGCGACAACCGCCGCTGCCCCGCAGGAAACCGCGGCCGTAACCGAGGCGCCGCGCCTGACCATCGACACCCCGATGCTGGGCGGCACCATCTCGACCGAAGGGGCGCGGATCGACGATCTGCTGCTGAAGACCTATCGCGAGACGGTGGACCCCGCCTCTTCGCCAGTGCATGTCCTGTCACCTGTCGGCAAAGAGTTTCCCTATTACGCGCTGTTCCGCTGGGCCCCCGGCGCGGGCCTGACCGAAACGGATGTGCCCAACGCCAAGACGCTCTGGCAGGTGACCTCTGGCACCACGCTGACGCCCGCAACGCCGATCACGCTGCAATGGTCCAATGGAAAGGGCCTGACCTTCACCCGCACCATCGCGGTGGATGACAAGTTCATGTTCACCGTGTCGGATGCGGTGGAGAACACCGGCGCCGCCGAAGTCAGCCTTTACCCCTATTCGTCGTTGACGCGCGTTGGCCTGCCCAAGCTGCAAAACATCTATGTCGTGCATGAAGGCGTGGTGCGTCGTACCGACGGCAAGCTGGAAGAGATCAAGTACAAGAATGTCGTCGATCTGCCTGCGATAGAGCGCGAAGGCGGCCCGGCAGAGGTTGTGGATGGTACGTCCGATGGCTGGATCGGATTCACCGACCACTACTGGATGACCACGCTGGTACCAGAGCAGGGCAAGCCCTACACCGCCGTAACCAAGCATGTCGCGGCCTCGAACGTCTATCAGACCGAGCTGCGCCAACCGCAGGTCACCTTGGCCCCGGGTGCCAAGACCACCACCTCGACCCGCCTTTTCGCCGGTGCCAAGGAATGGGAAACCATTCGCGACTATCAGGACAAGGCGGGCATTCCGGGCTTTATCGACTCGATCGACTGGGGCTGGTTCTACTTTCTGACCAAGCCGATCTTTCGCGTTCTGCACTGGCTGCACGGGCTGATCGGGAACATGGGTCTGGCGATCATCGCGCTGACTTTCGTGCTGAAGGTTCTGGTGCTGCCGCTGGCCTATAAATCCTACGTCTCGATGGCGCGGATGAAAGAGCTGCAACCGGAAATGGAGGCACTGAAAGAGCGCGCGGGCGACGACAAGCAAAAGCTGCAACGTGAGATGATGCAGCTTTACAAGGAGAAAAAGGTCAATCCGGCGGCGGGCTGCCTGCCGATCCTGATCCAGATCCCGATTTTCTTCAGCCTGTACAAAGTGATCTTCGTCACGCTGGAGCTGCGCCAGGCACCGTTCTTTGGCTGGTTGAAAGACCTGTCGATGCCCGATCCCTCGTCGCTGTATAACCTGTTCGGCGCGCTGCCCTGGGCCGGGCCGCCGGCGGGCACTCTGACCCATACGCTGTTCATCGGGGTGCTGCCGATCCTTCTGGGCATCAGCATGTGGCTTCAGCAAAAGCTGAACCCCGCGCCTGCCGATCCGGTGCAGCAACAGGTGTTCGCCTGGATGCCCTGGATTTTCATGTTCATGCTGGGCAGCTTTGCCTCGGGTCTGGTGCTGTACTGGATCACCAACAACACCATCACCTTCCTGCAACAATATGCGATCATGACCAGCCACGGCCACCGGCCCGATCTGTTCGGCAACATAAGGTCGAGTTTCAGCAAGAAGACGGTGGCGGAGCCCGTGGCGCAAAAGGGTAAGGCAAGCAAGAAATGACAGGGTGGCTGGCGCATATCTTCCGCCACCCGATCAAAGCCCACGGACGCGAGGAACTCGCGTCCGTTGTGCTTTCGGCGGGGGCGGCCCTACCATGGGACAGGCACTGGGCAGTGGCACATGACCTGTCGAAATTCGATGCCGCCAATCCGGTCTGGACGCCCTGCCCCAATTTCCAGCGGGGCGCACGAACCCCCGCCGTCATGGCGATCGAGGCACGGTTCGATGAAGAGGCTGGCTGGCTGACGCTGACCCACCCCGCGCTGCCCCCGCTCAGCTTTGATCCGGCGGAAGAAGGGGCGAAGCTTATCGACTGGCTGCGCCCGATCAGCCCGACCGACCGCTTCGTTCCGGTCGCCTTGGTGCGGGCGCCCGGTGTGGCGATGACGGATTCCGATTATCCCACCGTATCGGTCAAATCTCTGACCTCTAACGCCGCGCTGGGTGCACATCTGGGAATGGACCTGTCGATCCACCGCTGGCGCGGCAATCTTTGGGTCGATGGATTTGCGCCCTGGGCCGAGTTCGACTGGGTGGGCAAGCATCTGCGGGTGGGCCGAACCGTGCTGGAAATCCGCGAGCGGGTGGGCCGATGCAAGGCGACCAGCGCCAACCCCGCGACCGGCGTGATTGACGCCGACACCCTGCGCGCATTGCGCGAGGTGGTGGGCGAGCAGGACTTCGGCGTCTTTGGCGTCGTGGTCGAAGGCGGGCAGATCGCGCCCGGCGACAAGGTAGAGGTGCTGGGATGAGCATGGCATTTACTCTGGCCCCCGAGCCGGAAGACGAGGCGCGGGAGGCGGGCCGTCTGCTGTTCGCAGGCCCTATCGAGTTTGTGAAGGGTGTGGTCGCCATGTCCGGCCTGCCTCCGGCTGACCGGCTGGAGGTGTGCTTTGCCGGGCGGTCAAACGTGGGGAAATCCAGCCTGATCAACGCTCTGACCGGCAGGAAGAACCTGGCCCGCGCCTCGAATACGCCGGGGCGGACGCAAGAGATCAACTATTTCGCCTTGGGTGACAGCCGCCATCTGGTTGACTTGCCAGGCTATGGATATGCCGAGGCGCCCGTCGCGATTGTCGCCAAGTGGCAGGCGCTGCTGAAACAGTTCCTGCAAGGCCGCGCCACGCTGCGCCGTGCCTTCGTGCTGATCGACACCCGGCACGGGGTAAAGGCGGTGGACGAGGAAATCCTGACGCTTCTCGACAAATCCGCCGTCACCTTTCAGGTGGTGATGACCAAGGCCGACAAGGTGAACCGCGAGACGCGTGAGGCGAATATCGCACAGGTGATGGGTGCACTGGCCCGTCACCCCGCCGCCTATCCCGAGATCATCGTGACCTCATCCGAAAAGGGCGAAGGGATCGAGACCCTGCGCGCCACTATCGCCACGCTGGAGTAAGGCAAAGGGGCTGGCATCCCGCGCGGGCTTGGGCCAATGTCGGCGCAGGAACCGTGCAATGCCCCCAGCAACTCCCTCTCCGCTTGCCCCACTGCGCCATCCGGCCTTTCGCCTGATCTGGACGGCGACGCTGGCCTCTAACCTTGGCAGCCTGATCCAAGGGGTTGGGGCCGGTTGGCAAATGGCGCTGATGACACCCTCCGAGGGGATGGTGGCGCTTGTCACCGCCTCGACCACATTGCCGATCATGGTGTTGGCGGTGGTGGCCGGGGCGATTGCCGACAATTTTGACCGGCGCCGCGTGATGCTGTCGGCTCAAGTGTTCATGTGTGCAGTCTCGGCTGTTCTGGCGGTGGCGAGCGCGCTGAACTGGCTGGGGCCGTGGAGTCTGCTGGCCTTTACCTTTCTGCTGGGTCTGGGATCTGCGATGCACCTGCCAAGCTGGCAGGCCTCGATGCGCGATCTGGTGCCGCGCGACGACCTGCCAGCGGCGGTGACGCTGAACTCGATGAGCTTCAATCTCATGCGCTCGGTCGGGCCTGCCTTGGGGGGTCTGATCGTGGCCACGCTGGGTGCGCCTGTGGCTTTTGCGCTGAATGCGGTCAGCTATCTGGCGGTGATCTGGGCGCTGTATCGCTGGGCTGGCCCGGTGGAGGAACGCACCCTGCCCGCCGAACACCTGGGCAGCGCGGTGCGCGCCGGTCTGCGCTATGTCGCGCTGTCGCCCAATCTGGTGCGAATCATCTCGCGCGGGTTTGTGTTCGGGATTGCGGCCATCGCAGTGATGGCACTGTTGCCGGTGGTAACCCGCGACCGGCTGGGCGGCGAGGCGACAGCCTTTGGCCTGCTGTTGGGCACCTTTGGCTTCGGTGCGATTGGCGGGGCGTTCCTGTCGCCGCATCTAAGGCGCTATGCCGGGATCGAAACCATCGTAGCCAGCGCCTTTGGCACGTTTGCCGTGGGCTGCGTCATTCTGGCAATTGCCCCTACGGCACTGTTGGCAGTGCCGGGGCTGCTGCTGGCGGGGGCGTCCTGGGTGCTGGCCCTGTCGTTGTTCAACGTATCGACCCAACTCGCCACGCCGCGTTGGGTGGTGGGTCGGGCGCTTGCGATCTATCAGACGGCAACCTTTGGCGGCATGGCACTGGGAAGCTGGCTTTGGGGCCAGACCTCAGAGTGGTGGGGAACCGAGGTGACGCTGCTGCTGGCGGCGGCGGTTCTGGTGCTGGGTGCGCTGATGGGGCGGTTGTGGCGGATGCCCGACTTTTCGGATGTGAACCTCGATCCCGCAAACCGCTTTCACGAACCTGCACTGCGCCTGGATCTGCGCGCGCGGTCAGGGCCGTTGATGATCATGATCGATTATGACATCGCGCCGGAAAACACCCTGCCCTTCCTTGCGCTGATGACCGAACGCCGTGTGATCCGCCTGCGCGACGGGGCGCGGCAATGGGCCCTGATGCGCGATCTGGAAAACCCCGACATCTGGGTGGAAAGCTATCACGTCGCCACCTGGACCGAGTATCTGCGCCATAACCAGCGCCGCACCACCGCCGATGCCACAAATCGCGACCGCCTGCTGGAACTGCATCGTGGCCCAGCCGAGCCCTTGGTCCACCGCATGATCGAGCGCGAGACCGTGCCCGCCCATGACGACCTGCCGATCATCGAGCGGCCCAAGGTGCTTTAGTCCTGCGGCCTCAGACGTGCTGGGCGCCGTTCACCTCGATCTCGGCCCCCGAAATATAGCTCGACTGCGGCGAACACAGGAACCAGATGGCATCGGCCACCTCGGACGGTTGACCAAGGCGCTGCATCGGCAGCTTTTCCACGATCTTGTCAGTGCCGGGCGACAGGATCGCGGTTTCAATCTCTCCGGGTGCAATCGCGTTCACCCGCACGCCCAAAGGCCCGAAATCATGCGCCATTTCACGCGTCAGCGCCGCCAGCGCGGCCTTGGACGTGGAATAGGCCGCCCCGGCAAAGGGATGCACCCGGCTGCCCGCGATAGAGGTGACGTTGACCACACTGCCCTTGGCCGCCGACAATTCATCTTTCAACCCGCGCGCCAGCACGATCGAGGCGAAGAAATTCACATGGAAAACCTGTCCCCAGATCCGCAGGTCGGTTTCAAGGGTGTTCAACCGGCTGCCCCCAGGCCCCTTGGGGCTGATGCCTGCATTGTTGACCAGAGCATCAAGGCGGCCGTCCAGCTTTCGCTTGATCACCTCGATCGCGGCGATGGTCTTGTCGGGGCTGGCAAGGTCGATCTGGATGTGGTTCTGCTCGCCCCCCGGCCAGGGGCAGCGGGCATCGAAAGGCTGGCGTGAACAGGTCAGCACACGCCAGCCCTCGGCCGAAAACCGCTTGACGGTTGCATGACCGATTCCGCGCGAAGCGCCTGTCAGCACTAGGGTTTTTTGCTCAGACATCACCGCCTCCGTTTTCGCGCAGGCTAGTCTTTTCGGCGCGGGGCGCAAGCGGCGCTTGGCAGGGCGGGGCAAAAGCCTTATGGGCGGTTTTGACCCGGAGGCCCCCATGAAGCAGCAGACCCTGACCATGCAAGACGCCCAGAACACCGCCAAGATGCTGTCCGAAGCCCTGCCGCACCTGCAACGCTATTCCGATGCGGTTGTGGTGGTGAAATTCGGCGGCAATGCCATGGGCGACGATGCCGCGATGGCCGAATTCGCTCGCGATGTCGTGCTGATCCAGCAGGTCGGCGCCCACCCTGTCGTGGTGCATGGCGGCGGGCCGATGATCAACGAGATGCTGGCCAAGCTGGGCATCAAGTCGGAATTCGTGCGCGGCAAGCGGGTGACAGACAAGGCCACGGTCGAGGTGGTCGAGATGATCCTGTCGGGCCTTGTGAACAAGCGTATCGTGCAGGCGATCAACGATCAGGGTGGCCGTGCGGTGGGGATTTCCGGCAAGGACGACGACCTGATGGTCTGCGAGGCGGATGATCCTGAGTTGGGCTTCGTCGGTCGCCCGGTCGAAATGAACGTACAGGTGCTGCGCGACCTTTACAGCGCCGGGATAATTCCGGTGGTGGCACCGGTGGCAACCGGCATGGCCGACAACGAGACATTCAATGTGAATGGCGACACGGCAGCCGGGGCGATTGCCGGGGCGCTGAAGGCCGATCGCCTGTTGCTGCTGACCGATGTTCCCGGCGTGAAGGGGGCCGACGGTCAGGTGATGACCCAGATCAGCCCCGAGGAAATTCGGGCGATGATCAAAGATGGCACCATCGCGGGCGGCATGATTCCCAAGACCGAAACGGCCCTGATGGCGCTGGAACAGGGAACCCGGGCGGTTACGATTCTGGATGGCCGTATCCCGAATGCCTGCCTGCTGGAACTGTTCACCGACCATGGGGCGGGCAGCCAGATCCGGTCAACCGAGCCGCGGGTGAAGCCGCGCACCCGCCGCTGAACCCGGAAAGATCGGAAAGGCCGGGGGCGTCGCTCCTAGCGTTTTCATGTCTGCTTTGGTGTTGAAGGTCGCTGCCTCCGGCGGGAGTATTTGAAGAAGGGCAAATGGGGGCGGATGTGCTTGATGTCCTGAAAGCGCGGCTTGCAGAGGACCATCTGGAAATTCTGGGCGGCTTCGCCTGCGAGGATGAGGAGGGCCTGCCCCCCGGCACCCGCAGCGTGCTGATGCTGGGGCCGGCGGAACCGGGGTTCTGGGCGCGTCTGACCGCCGCGCCCGAATGGGATGGCGGCCCCGACCCGGTGGACCGCTGGTCGCGCCGGGTGATCGGGCGCATCGCCTGCGATCTGCGGGCCAAGGCGCTGTTTCCCTTTGGCGGGCCGCCCTATCGGCCGTTCTACCAATGGGCGCTGCGCACCGGTCGCGTCTGGGAAAGCCCGGTGCGCCTGCTGGTTCATGACAATCAGGGCATGATGGTCAGCTTTCGCGGCGCGCTAGCATTCAAACAGGTGATTGAAACTCCACCCGTCGCCGAGCGCCCCTGTGAGACCTGTTCAAAACCCTGCCTGACCGCTTGTCCTGCCGGGGCGCTTGGCGCGGCGGGCTATGATGTTCCGGCCTGCCATGCCTATCTGGATCAGGCTGCGGGGAACGATTGCCTGACCGCAGGATGCCTTGTGCGCCGCGCTTGCCCGGTGTCGGCGGGCTATGCAAGACTGCCGGAACAATCGGCCTATCACATGAGCCGATTCCACAAGGCGGGTCGAACCGCCTGACAGCGGGAGGAAATCTTGAAACGGCTGATCCTGACGCGGCACGCGAAATCTAGCTGGGATGACCCGCTGACACCCGACCACGACCGCCCCTTGAACGATCGTGGCAAGGTGGCGTCGGCCGATCTGGGGCAATGGCTTGCGAGCCGCGGCTATGTGCCAGGAGAGGTTCTGTGTTCGGATGCGCTGCGCACCCGCAAGACCTGGAGCGGAATTGCCCCCGCTTTGCCCGGAACCCCTGTGCTGGAGTTGAAGCCTGCATTGTACCATGCCGGGCCGGACGTGATGCTGGCGGTTTTGCGCCATGCCAAAGCGGATGTGGTGATGATGATCGGCCACAACCCCGGCATCGCGGAATTCGCCACGAAGCTGGTGGCGCGCGCCCCGCAGAACGCCGATTTTGGCCGCTATCCGACAGGGGCAACGCTGGTCGCCGATTTCCCGATAGAGACCTGGGATCAAGTGGGCTGGGGCAGCGGCGTTGTGGATGATTTCATCGTTCCGCGTGAAATCGCGATGTAAAGAAAGGGGGGCGTGAAATCACGCCCCCTCCCCTTGATCTCGGCCCGGTCTAGTGGCCCAGAATCTGCGACAGGAACAGCTTGGTGCGGTCGCTCCGCGGGTTGTTGAAGAATTCGCGCGGCTCGTTCTGTTCGACGATCTGACCCTTGTCCATGAAGATCACGCGGTTCGCGACGGCTTGGGCGAAACCCATTTCATGGGTGACGCACAGCATGGTCATGCCCTCTTCGGCCAGCTGGATCATGGTATCCAGCACTTCCTTGATCATTTCGGGGTCAAGGGCGCTGGTCGGTTCGTCGAACAACATGATGCGCGGCTTCATGCACAACGAGCGCGCGATGGCAACGCGCTGCTGCTGACCACCCGAAAGCTGACCGGGGTATTTATGCGCCTGATCGGGGATCTTGACCTTGGTCAGATAGTGCATCGCGGTCTCTTCCGCCTCTTTCCGGGGTATCTTGCGGACCCAGATCGGCGCCAGAGTGCAGTTTTCCAGAATGGTCAGATGCGGGAACAGGTTGAAG
>DDEX01000115.1 GCA_002336845.1 Rhodobacteraceae bacterium UBA1943 | reverse complement strand
CCCCGGCAAACCCGGAGCGGTTCAAGTTCACCAAGTGCACCATCCGCCAGAGATGTCCGCCAATACCGCAGGACATTGGATAGTGTTGAGGCCATGCGGGGATCACCGTGGAGCTATTGCGGTCAGAAAATTGAGCAAGCTCTATGGCTTGCTCAGAGATTTCCCGATTAGTGACCTCTTGCATACGGGAGGGCAAGTACTTGCCTTCCAGTCTCCGACCCATCGGCGTACGGCTTCGCGCTGTAACTCCGAGGGTCTCGTCCGTCCCGCGGGCAAGCACACGCCAGTAGTGACGCTGACCGCCAGCGCGGTTGCCCTTTTCTGCGTAGGGCGAACCTTCGACAAGAGCAACGCCGTCTGGATTGGCCCTCACTCCCAAGAATTGCTCCTGCTACCCAACTGGTGCCAAGCCTAAAAAGTGAAGCTGAGATAAATTCAGATGTCGTTTGAGATAATCCCTCATATCGCAGAAGAAATATAGTCATTTAAAATCAATAGCATGAAAATCCGACTGAGATACTTACCCGTGTCGTCTGACAGATTTTCTCCAGAAACCGCAATGAAATCAGCGCCTTTTGCGGGCGTGTCCCACTTTTGGGCTTCTGTGCCCCGTTTCATGCGCCCTCTACGAGCAGCTTGACCATCTTCAAGCTGTCGGCAGTGCGCGTGTAACGCTCGACTTCGCCCAGGGTCGCCACCCTCATCAAGGCCGAGGAGGACGTCTCCTCGCGGAGCTTGAATCCCGCTGAATGCGGAGGATCAATGGGTTCTGACCCTAAGGAAAATCCTCCTCGCCCGAACTAGTTCGAGATCTACACGGCCCTCTTGGCGTGGACCCTATGTCGTCCGCGCCCCACTTTGATCAAGCCACCGTGAACCCGTCACCTGCGCTGGTGAACACATGGTGAGCGGGGCTATTCGCTGGCTTTTTCCTGGTGCTATGGGAAACGGGCCGATGCGCCGGATTTGCGGTGTCAGCAAGATGGCCAACACGGCGATACAGGACAAACCATGTCGTCCCCCAAAGATACCTCTGATACCAAAGAAGATTTCACCGAGGGCCAAAGCCCGCGGATGCAGTGGCTGGTGCGCAATCGCGGCGTTCTGATCGCGATTGGAACCTGGGCCGTGTTCGCGGCGATTGCCTTTGTCACTTACCGCATCACCGGCGACGTTCGATATGACGATGTGCTTGATGCGCTGGACAACACCTCTTGGCACGATATCCTTGTTGCAGCCCTGCTGACGGCGGTCAGCTTTGCCCTGCTGACCGGTTATGATGTGAACGCCCTGCGCCATCAGGGAAAATCGCTTAACTATGGCCAGGTCGCGTTGATCGCCTTTAGCGCCTATGCCATCGGGAACACTGCGGGATTTGGCCCCCTTTCAGGGGGGGCCGTGCGCTATCGCGGCTATAGCCGTCTTGGCCTCAAGGGCGAAGAGATTGCGGGCGTCATCGCCTTTGTAACGTTGTTCTTCGGTCTTGGGCTGGCGGTCACGACAGGTATGGCGCTGCTGGTCTTTGCCGATCAGATCACCGGGGCGTTCGACGTGCCGGCCCTATGGCTTCGGCTGATGGCTTTGGCCGGGTTGGCGGCGCTTGCAGGAGCGGCCTTCTTCCTGTGGCGCACCAACGGGCGGCTACGCCAGTACATGCCCCGCATGGACGTTGCGCTGAGCCAACTGGTGCTGAGTGCGGCCGACATCGCGGTTTGCGCCACGGTGCTTTATGTCCTGCTGCCCGCCGATGTGCAGATCAGTTGGACCTCCTTTGTCGCGATATATGCCATAGCCATCGGTCTTGGCGTGCTGAGCCATGTGCCCGCAGGTCTGGGCGTGTTCGAGGCGGTGATCCTTGCGACCATCGGGCGCCTCGGTCCGACGGATGCAATTCTTGGGTCGCTTTTCCTTTATCGGCTGATCTACCATGTGCTGCCGCTGTTGGTTGCGGTGGCGCTGGTGGTCTGGACCGAGGCGCTTCAGGCCCTCCATTCGCCCAGTTTCCAATGGGCGCAGCGCATGGGCGGGTTTCTGGCTCCACCGCTGGTGGCGACGCTTTCGCTGATTTGCGGTGTCATGCTGATCTTCTCCAGCGTGATCCCGACCCCGCAGGACGACCTGTTGTGGCTGGCCGATTATATCCCGATTCAGATGTTGGAGGCGGCGCATTTCCTGTCCAGCTTGCTTGGCCTTGGGCTGGTACTGACAGCACGGGGACTGACCCAGAGGCTGGACGGGGCGTTCTGGCTGACGCTTGGGGCCGCGTCTGCCGCGTTCGTTTTCACCTTCATCAAGGCGATTGCCCCTTATGAAGCGGTGATGCTGGCGGTCCTGATCGGGGCCCTGTTGATGAGCAGGCCCCTGTTTGATCGGCCCGCCTCGCTTTTGGCGCAGGCGCTGACGCCGATCTGGATTGCCGCCATCGCCATGATTGCCGTATCCGCGGCCGCCATCCTTCTGTTCGTCTATAAAGACGTCGAATACAGCCGCAGCCTGTGGTGGCAGTTCGAATTCGAGGCCGAGGCGCCACGCGGCCTGCGCGCCCTGTTGGGCTTTGTCATCGCCGCCTCGGCCATCGCCCTGTTCAGCCTGCTGCGGCCTGCCCGCCAAAGCCCAGCCCTGCCCACCGAGGCAGAGTTGCAAGAGGCTCTGACCATCGTGCAAGCCCAGAACAACGGCGATGCCAACCTGATCAGGATGCGCGACAAAAGCCTGATCTTTTCGGAAAAGCGCGACGCATTCCTGATGTATGCCGTGCAGGGCCGGTCATGGATTTCGCTGTTTGGCCCGATCGGGGCCGAGATGGCGCAGGCCGAACTGATCTGGCGCTTTGCCGAAATGGCCCGGACGGCCGGAGGGCGGCCTGTGCTGTATCAGGCACCACCAGAGATTCTGCCGCTCTGCGCCGATGCGGGTCTGCGCGGGCTGAAGCTGGGAGAGCGGGCGCTTGTCGATCTGGTAGCGATGGATATCCAGACCAGTCGCTGGGCCGAGCAGCGCCAATCGCTGCGCCGGGGCGAGCGGGACGGTCTGTCGTTCGAGGTGGTGCCGCCAGAGGCCGCGCATCTGGTGATGGATGATCTGCAACTGGTTTCCGATGCCTGGCTGGCCCATCACGATGCCCGCGAAAAGGGCTTTGCGCTTGGGCGGTTTGACCGTGACTATGTGGCCGAACAGCCCATCGCCCTTTTGCGGATGGCGGGCCATATCGTCGCCTTTGCCACCATCATGCTGACGGCCACCAAGGAAGAGGCGACCGTCGATCTGATGCGCTTTGCCCGTAATGCGCCACGCGGAGCGATGGACTTTCTGTTTTGCAGCCTGCTGGTCGAGATGAAGCGCCAAGGGTATCGCTACTTCAATCTGGGCATGGCGCCTTTGTCCGGCATCACCGCCGGAAAGGCTGCGCCTTTCTGGAACCATGTAGGCCAGTCGGTCTTTGATCATGGTGAGCGGTTCTACAACTTTCGCGGCCTGCGGTCGTTCAAGTCAAAATATCACCCAAGCTGGCAATCGCGCTATCTGGTCACCCCCGGCAGCGCATCGCCCATTGCGGCCCTGTTCGACGTGACGCTGCTGATTGGCGGCGGTTTCAGAGGAGTCATTGGAAAATGAAGATCAACCGCCTCGCCCATGTCGCGGCCCTAGGCCTTGCGGCACTGTCGCTTGCCCCTGCCCTGCGGGCCGAAACCGGAACCCCGCCCGAAACCGGCGGCCCGTTTGACAGCGGAATGATTGCCAATCCCCATATCACCCTGCCCGATGACGCGGTGAGCGAGGTGGTGGTGCTTTTGTCCGGTGCGGATGGCTGGGGACCGGCGGAAGATACCCTTGCCCAGCACCTTAAGGCACGCGGGGCCGCGACCATCGGGTTGGATCTGCCCACTTATCTCAAGGCGATGGCGCATCACGATACCGACTGCATCTATCTTGTCTCGGATATCGAGGAACTGTCGCGCCGGGTTCAGAAGGACAGCAGCGGCGACTACCGGCTGCCCGTGATTGCGGGGCGTGGGGCGGGCGGCGCGCTGGCGCTGGCGATTGCGGCGCAGACCCCGGCCTCTACCATCGCGGCTACCGTAGCCGTTGATCCCGACCTGGGGGTTGCCCTGCCCGATCAGCTTTGCACCGAGGCCAAGCATACCGAAGCCAATGGCAAGGCGGTCTATGACCTGACACCAGACGAGTTGAACGACCCGATTGACGCGGTGTTCTCCTCTGCCGCCCCGGCGGACGGGCAGGCCCATGTCGCCGATCTGGCCAAGACCTATACGGCCATCAAGATGACAAACAGCCCCGATGTCGGTGACGTTGCGCTGACCAAGACGCTTGATGCCCGGCTTGATCAACAAGACGCCGCCGAGGGCCCGCTTGATCTGCCTATAGACCCGCTGCCCGCCAAGGCGCTGCATGACACGATGGCGATCTTCTATTCCGGCGATGGCGGCTGGCGTGACATCGACCAGGAGATCGGGCTTCAGCTCCAGCAAAACGGCATTCCCGTGGTGGGCGTGGATTCGCTGCGCTATTTCTGGCACGAACGCCAACCGCAAGAGACCGCCGACGACCTTTCGCGGATCATTCGCAAGTACCGCACCGAATGGGGGGTCAAGCATGTCGTGCTGATCGGCTATTCCTTCGGGGCCGACATCCTTCCTGCCAGCTACACCCTGCTTCCGCCCGAGGACAAGGCGAGTGTGGCGCAGATCAGCCTGATGGCGCTGTCGCACAGCCGCGACTATGTGATCCATGTCGAGGGCTGGCTGGGCATGTCCAGTGACAGCACGCAGGACCCGACCGACGACATGTCAAAGATCACGCCAGGCCTGATCCAGTGCATCTATGGCAAGGGTGATGACGACGATGCCTGCGCCTCGCAGGCGGGCAAGGGGTATGAACTGATTGGATTCGACGGCGATCACCATTTCGACGGCAACTACGGCGACGTGACCGACATGATCATCAAGGGCCTTTTGCGGCGCATCAGGTGACTTGCCGCTGCACTTTCATGCGACCGCGACCATTGTGCTTTGGACCAGCAGATACATCCGGCCCGTCATAGGCTCAAAGGCGATGGTGCCCTTCGGGCCCCTCTGGCGCAGGGACAGCGTGCAGACGTCAGGCGCCAGACCTGCTCGGGGACGGAGACCAAACTGACCGGGCCGGTTCCCGCCAAGGGGACCGGCCCGCGGCCTCACTCGATCCCAAGGGCGGCCTTCACCACCGGCAGCGCGTCCTGACCGTCCAGCGTGGTGACACCGGCCAGCCATTTGTCAAGCAACTCCGGCGATTTGGCCATCATCGCCTTGGCTGCGTCCTGCGGCTCGGCGCCATCGGTCATGATCATCCGCATCCCCTGGTTTTCATAATCGAGGTTGAAAACCAGCTGCGACAGAAACTTGGCCGCATTCGGGCAATCCTCGCGGTAACCCGGGCGCGAGATGGTATGAACGGTAGAGCCGCCGAAGTTCGGGCCGAATTCCACGTCACCGCCCGACAGATAGGTGATCTCGTAGTTGATGTTCATCGGATGCGGCTCCCAGCCGAGAAAGACGATCGGCTCGTTCTTCTTCACCGCGCGTTCAAGCTGCGCGAGCATCCCGGCCTCACTCGATTCCACTACCTGCCAGCTATCGTCAAACCCGTGGCGCTTGGCTGTGATCATGTCGAGCAGATACTGGTTCGACCCCGGCTCGATGCCATAGATCTTGCCGTCGAACATGTCGTGATGCTTGGCCAGCTCATCAAAGGAAGTGATGCCCTGATCCGCGACGTATTTCGGCACGGCAAGGGTGAATTTGGCACCGGTCAGGTTCTCGCCCAGATCGACGACCCATCCCTTGTCGAAGAATTCCTTGTAATTCTCATCCTGCACGGGGCGCCAGTTGCCAAGGAAGGCATCCATGTTCTTTTCGCGCAGCGAAACATAGGCGACGTCAAGTCCCAGCAATGTCTCGGTCGGTTCATATCCCATCGCAGTCAGGATCAGTTCGGCGGTGGCATCGGTCAGGCGGATGTCGGTCCAACCGAGGTCGGCGAGCCGCACGGCCTTGCAACTGTCGGCATCGGCATGGGCGGAGGTGGCGGCGAGGGCAAGGCACACTGCAAGCGGAGCGAGCTTTTTCATTCGGTTTCCTGTCGGGGCAATGGGTTTGAGATTGGGTCTTTCAAAGTCAGGTCCATGGGCCGGCAGCGAACTGCCGGGGTCTTTGCGCAAAGCAGTGGCCCTTTGGGCGTCAGGCGAAAGTGATGACCGAGCGCGCAAAGCGGCCACTTCGCAGCGTGTCAAAGCCTTCGTTGATCTGGTCGAGCCCGATGCGGCTGGCGATCATCCGGTCAAGATGCAGCCGCCCGGCGAGGTAGAAATCGACATAGCGCGGCATATCGATGCGAAACCGGTTCGAGCCCATGTTCGACCCCTGAATCCGGCGGTCATAAAGCAGCGCCGCGCCGTCGATCTCGATCCGCTGGCCTTCGGGCACCATGCCGATGATCGTGGCCACTCCCGATCGGCCCAGCATGTCAAAGGCCTGTTCGGCGGTCTGTTTCCGGCCAAGCGCCTCGAACGAATAATCGACGCCACCTTTCGTCAATTCCAGCACCGCCTGAACCGGATCGCAATCACTGGCGTTCAGCGTGTCGGTCGCCCCGAAGCTGCGGGCAAGATCAAGCTTTTCGGGATGCACGTCCACCGCGATGATCCTGCCTGCCCCGGCAATGGCCGCGCCGTTGATCGCCGAAAGCCCGACGCCACCGCAACCGATGACGGCGACGGTCGCGCCAACCTCGACCCGGGCAGTGTTGGTGACAGCGCCCATGCCGGTTGTGACGGCGCAACCGATCAGTGCGGCACGGTCAAGCGGCATGTCGCGGCGGATTTTGACGACGGCATGTTCATGGACCAGCATCTGCTCGGCAAAGGCCGACAGCTCATAGAACTGGTGGACCGGCCTGCCCCCTTGTGCCAGTCGCGGCGGCTGATCGACCGGGCGTTGGGTTTCGTCCTGATGGTCGCAATTGTAGGGCCTGCCAGAAGTGCAGTGACTGCAATGGCCGCAAAAGACCGACAGACAGGTGATGACATGATCGCCAGGTGCCAGGCCGCGCACGTCGTCGCCGACCTTTTCAACCACGCCGGCAGCCTCGTGGCCAAGAATCGCCGGTGCGTCGAAGGCGTGAAGCCCGTCGATGAAATGCAGGTCCGAGTGGCAGAGCCCGACGGCTGCTGTGCGGATCAGAACCTCGCGCGGGCCGGGGTTGGCGATGCTAACCTCTTCCACCGTCAGTTTGCGGTGCGGGCCATGGAAGATCGCGGCTTTCATCGGGCGTCCTTTGCGAAAGTGTCGTGGCGGCGCAGGAATTCGGCGATTCTGTCCAGAGAGGCGGCGGCCTCTGGCAGGACGCGGTAGAACTCGAAAACATGCCAAAGGCCGGGCCAATCGTGCAGATCGGCCTGCCCACCGGCTGCGGTGACGGCCTTGGCCAGCGCATGGGCCTGCTCATTCAGAAGATCCCGGCTGCCGGTGGTGATGACCATTGGTGGCAGATCACGCAGATTACCCCGCAGTGGCGACATCGCGGGCTGGGCCAGATCAGCGCCGGGACCGCCATAAAGCCGGGCGTAATCGAACAGGTTGCGCCGGGCCAACGTCGGGTCGAAGCCATCGTTGGCGGAAGGAATCTCTTGTGTCAGATCGACCCAAGGCGACAAAAGCGCCATGGCGGCGGGCAGCGGCAGCCCCTCCGCCTTTGCCGCCTGAACCAGCGCCAGCGCCAACCCGCCCCCTGCGGATTCGCCGACAAGCAAGGTCGGCCCCTCGGCTGCTGCCGCAAAGCCACGCCAGGCGGCCAAGGCGTCTTCCAGCGCCACAGGATGGCGATGTTCTGGTGCCAGCCGATAGCGCGGTGCCGCGACGGCAAGACCAAGGCGCTTGGCCAGGGCGCCAATGATCGGCAGGTCCGACTCCGGCTCACCGGTCGCATAGCCGCCGCCGAACAGGTAGAAGACACGCAGCGGCGCATTCGGTTCGTCTCGTGGCGCAACCCGCAGCGTCGGCATGCCGCCCATTTCCACCTGCGCCAGTTTCAGCCCGAGCGCCTTGACCGAGGCCCGCGCCTCGGCACCGTAAAGCTGGGCGAATTGCTGGCGCAACTCGGCAACATTCGCCTCGGACATGTGCAGCGGCGAAATCGGGAGGTTATCCTTCAGGAACTGGCGCGCTTCGGGGCTGAGACTGGCGTCGTGGGCCGCGCGCTGCACCGAACCATCCGGCGGCGGAACCAGCTTGTGCCCTGGCAAAAGCCGATTCAGATAGCGATACAGCAGTTGCCGAGCCCGCTCGGGCGTGAAGGTGACTGGGTTCGCCACGTTCTGCCACAGCCCGTCAATGAAGATCGTAAGCTCTTCGGCAATCTCGCCCGCCTCGGTCGCGGGAAGGCCCATGCCCATCAGCGCATGGCGCAGGTTGCTGAGAAAACGGCGGTCGAACGTGTGTTCGATCCGCTCGAGGATCGGAAAGTTGCGCATCGTCGAATAGATTGCAAGCCAGGTGCTGACCGCCTCGGGCGTTAGGGTAGAGGGCGAGATCTGCGCCTCGAGCAACGCCAAAAGCCGGTCCTGCGGCGATGTGGCCAGCGAAAGCCTGCGGCGGATGTCAGTGGTGAACTCCCGATACATGCTGCGGAATGTTTCCTGAAGCAGCGCATCCTTGTCGTCGAAATAATGCGGGATCAGCGCCGGGGCGATCCCGGCCTCGCGCGCGATCCGGTTGATGCTGGCCTGCGCGATGCCGTCGCGATGGATGCAAACCCGGGCGGCCGCAATGATCTGGCGGCGGCGAACAGGTTCCATTCCAACTTTGGGCATCTGAGGCTCCTTCTGCTATCAGCAACATAATTATTATTGTTGATCTGATCAATAATAATATTTCTGTGGTTTGGAGTCGTTGATCATTCTGTCGGACGGTGATTGATGTTCCGTCAGGAGGCTGACTTATGAGCAACCTGTTCTGGCTGGCCGATGCCGAAATGGACCGACTTCGCCCCTTCTTTCCCGGTAGAAATGGGTTGTGCTGCCCTTCTCGATCGGCTGATGGCCGAGAAGCCTAAGACGCTGGGGGCTGGAGGTTGATCGAGGTGGCGACCGAGCTGCCGTATGGGGCAACAACCACGGCTTGCGGTGTCTGGCCGGTGATCCCGCACCGATGCGACGAGGAAAACGCGCACTGCTTGCCGAGTATTGCGCTGGAGGAGGAATACTCCGGCCAGGATGAATACCCCGAGGGGGTCGATGCGCGGTTAGGTCGCTCGAATTGGTGACGGAAGTGCCCGAGCAGCGGCGCCTGATCCTCGCTCCAGCCGATGTCGGGCGCGGCGTCTTCGGAACGCCGTATCCTGACCCTTCTGTATCTGGCACCTGCCAAACTAGGCCTATCACTGTCCCTGACCGGGGATAGCGACGGGGTGGTGCGCGACCTCTGACCCTTGTGACTCGACCACGCTTCTTGGCCTGTCGGCACCGCCCCTACCCGCGGCAACCGCAGCCTTGCGGAACAGACTGCCGATGCTCTCTGCCGTACAGGGCTTGCCCTTGGGGTTCAGAAGGAAGGCCGGGGCAATATCTGCCGTGCGGGCCATCACGGCGTACAGATGTGGAGTAAGGGGACCTTTGGTCGAAGCTGAGCGAAAAGGGGGAGACCCGCCTCTGGTCGTATAATCTCAAAATACACGATAAAGACTGTAGATTTTATTTTGATTTGGTGCATTCTTGATCGCGGCCCCTAAATCGGGGCGGAAAGGCAATCTGACCATGACCGACCTGGACCTGATCGACCGCAAGATCGTGGCGGAGCTTATGCGAGATGCCACGCTGCCCGTCGCCCAAATTGCCGACAAGGCCGGCCTGTCGCAGACGCCGTGCTGGAAGCGGATACAGAAGCTGGAGGCGAACGGCGTGCTGACCGGACGCGTGGCCCTGGCCGATGCGACCAAACTTGGCTTTGGCCTGACGGTCTTCGTTGGCATCGAGGCCCCCGACCATTCGGCTGACTGGCGCGAAGCCTTTGCGAAGGCCACAGATGCGATTCCGGAAATCATGGAAGTTTACCGCATGGCCGGAGAGATTGACTATCTTCTGCGGGTCGCCGTTGCCGACATGATCGCCTTCGACAGGCTTTACAAACGCCTGACGGACGCGGTGCCGATCAAGAACATCACCAGTCACTTCGCAATGGAAAGGATGAAGTTCACCACCGCCTATCCGATCGACACCATATCCCGCTAGAACCGCGCCCGAGCGCCCGAGAGAATGTGTTTCGCTTTCTGTGGCTGTCTTCGGCAACCAAAATGCCAACAGTCCTGCAGGATGAATACAAATCCAAACCAGAAGACAGCGGCACGACCAAGACCCTGTGCCTCGCCGACGGACGCCGCCAAGCGGCTGTATTTCATCGCAGCCCGAAATGAAATGGACCTGCCGTGGACCGACGAAGGGGCACGGCCCCGCAGGGGTTCTCATCGGCGAGGAAACCCCCGCCTTCTGCCCGGGAACGGACGGGGCACCGATGCGGGCAAATATCGGCGGTGGACCCCCGCCCCCGCTCCCGGTTTGCCCGGCTGGTCGGCAGCCGGGGGCGCCTCTGAAGCTGTGGGATAACGCGAAGACAGGCCTTTACGACAAGCCTCGCGCCACGGTCGCCTGACGCCCGAGGAAGGCGCGCAGCCTTGGTGTCATGAAATCAAGGAAAGCACGGACGCGATGCGGCATGTGGGCACCGCCGAGGTGAAGGGCATGGACATCTTCGCTGTCGTCCGCCGCCGCCCCGGACAGCACCGTGACAAGGCGGCCCGCGCGCAAATCCTCGCGGATGTGGAACTCACCCATTCGCGCAAGGCCCATCCCCGCCAGCGCCATACGGCGCAGGGATTCGCCGTTATTGGCCTGAAACGGCCCGGTGACGCCGCGATCTACGATTCGGCCACTGTCGCGCAGCGGCCAGACCGGGGTCGAACGGCGGAAATTCACGCTGAGGCAGGCATGGCGCGCCAGGTCGTCAATGCCCTGCGGCACTCCGTGGTGGGCCAGATACTCGGGCGAGGCAACGATCAGCCGTGGCGACGTGCCGAGCTTCACGGCCATCAGGTTGGAACTCGCCAGCGCGCCCACGCGAAACGCCACATCGGTGCGGTCGAGGTAAAGATCCACGATCTCATCCGACAGGGACAGATCGACCGTGATATCCGGGTATTCTGCCCAGAAAGTCGGCAGCAGCGGCTCGATCGCGACCATGCCGAAGCCCACCGAACTCGTCACCCGCACCGTGCCGCTGATCCGCGCCACACCTTGCGAAAGGTCGCGTTCGATCAGGTCCAGCTCGGTCAACAACACCTGCGCACGCTCGTAATAGGCCTGCCCCTCTCCGGTCAGCGACAGCCGCCGGGTCGAGCGTTCCAGAAGCCGCACGCCTAGGCGTGCCTCAATCCGCCCGATCAGCTTTGAAACGGTCGAGGGCGTCATCCGCATCTGTCGCGCTGCGGCGGAAAAGCCGCCTGTCTCGACCACACGCAGGAAGACCTGCATCTCGCCCGCCCGGTTGTCCATTTGTCACCTGTGAACTGGTTTCACGGATAATGTGCCAAAGCGGCGAATTATCATAGTGCGACTGCGTGTCTATCTGGGTGCCATCGCCCTGACGGGCCGCAGAGACAGGATTCCCCCATGGACTATGTTCAGGCGCATGGCGCCACAATACCCGCGCTAGGCTTTGGCGTGTTCCGAATGAGCGAGGCAGAGGTCGAGGCGATTACCGCTGCCGCGCTGGAAACCGGCTTTCGCCATTTTGACACCGCACAGATCTATGGAAACGAGGCCGCCCTTGGGCAGGCGCTGAAAAGTGCAGGGGTTGACCGTGACGATCTGTTCCTGACCACCAAGGTCTGGATCGCGAATTATAGCGCCGACCGATTTGCCGCCTCGGTCGATGAGAGCCTTGAAAAGCTGGGTGTGGAGCGGGTCGATCTGTTGCTGGCGCATTGGCCGGGCGATCAGGTGCCGGTGGCGCGCCAGATCGAATGGCTGAACGAGGCGCAGGCCGCCGGCAAGACCCGGCTGATTGGGGTCAGCAACTATAACCGCGCCCAGTTGCGCGAGGCCATCGCCATGAGCACTGCGCCGATCACCACCAACCAGATCGAGATTCATCCCTATCTGGATCAGTCGGCGATGGCAGCGCTGGCACGCGAGACGGGCACAGCCCTGACCGCCTATTTCGGCATGGCCGACGGCGCGGTGCCGCGCGATGCGGCGATTGCCACCTTTGCCGCATCGCATGGCAAGACCCCGGCTCAGGTCGGGCTGCGCTGGCTGCTGCAACAAGGCTTCATCGTGCTGTCGAAAACCGCACGGGCCGAGCGTCTTGCCGAAAACTTCGACGTTTTTGACTTTACCTTGACGGCAGATGAGATGGCAGCGATCTCCGGACTTGCCCGCCCCGAGGGCCGGATCGTAAGCCCCGAGGGCCTGGCCCCCGATTGGAGCGTGTAAGATGGCGGACCGCGCATTCAACTGGCCCCTGCTGGCGCTGGCAACCGGGGCCTTTGGCATCGGCGTCACCGAGTTTTCACCCATGGGCATGCTGCCGGTCATTGCCCAAGGGGTCGATGTCTCGATCCCCTCGGCAGGACTTCTGGTCAGCGCCTATGCGCTGGGGGTGATGATCGGCGCGCCGGTGATGACGCTGCTGTTCGCGCGCTTTGGCAAGCGGACGGCGCTGATGGCGCTGATGGCGATCTTCACGCTGGGCAACATCATGTCGGCGCTTGCGCCGGATTACTGGACACTGCTGATCGCGCGGGTTGTGACCAGCCTGAACCACGGCGCCTTCTTTGGTCTGGGCGCAGTGGTCGCCGCCAGCGTCGTCCCCAAAGAGCGGCAAGCCAGCGCGGTGGCGACCATGTTCATGGGACTGACCATCGCCAATGTCGGTGGCGTGCCGGTTGCGACATGGATCGGACAGCATACCGGCTGGCGCGCGGCCTTTGCCGGCACGGCGGTGCTGGGCGTACTGACCATCGCCGCGCTGGCCATGGCGCTGCCGAAGGGCGCACCCGGCCAGCGACCCGATGCCCGGCGCGAACTGCGCGTCCTGATCCGCCCCGAGGTTCTGATCGCGCTGCTGACCACGGTCATGGGGGCGAGTGCGATGTTCGCGTTGTACACCTATGTCGCACCGGTGCTGACGATACTGACGGGCGCCTCGGACGGGTTCGTCACGCTGGCGCTGGTGCTGATCGGGGTCGGCTTCACGCTGGGGAATTGGCTGGGTGGCAAGGTGGCCGACTGGTCGCTGGATGGCGCGGCCGCAATCTTTCTGGCCACACTCTCGGCGATCATGCTGGCCGCGCCTTTCCTGTTGGGCAGTCCTGTCGGCGCGGCAGCGGTGATGGTGATCTGGGGAGCGGCCGCATTCGCCATCGTGCCCCCGGTGCAGATGCGGGTGATGCAGGCCGCGCATGAGGCGCCGGGGCTGGCCTCGTCGATCAATATCGGCGCGTTCAACCTTGGCAACGCGATCGGCGCGGCCCTTGGCGGCGCGGTCATCGCGGCGGATCTGGGCTATGCTGCGGTGCCGGTGGTGGGCGGGCTGACCGCCGCCGCAGGCCTGGGCCTTGTATGGCTGGGGCATCGCCGCAGACCGGCAATCTGCGAAGCCTAGCAACGGCCACCATTGGCTGGATCACCTGACCGTTGATCCAGCCATTCTCGGGCCAGGCAAGGAAAGTGATGTCTTCGGTCAGACCAGGGTGATCGAGCAGGTTCCTCTTCCCCATCCGCTCGATCAGTTCGACGCCCTTGCCTTTCCAAAGCCACCCGGTCGTGATCATGCCAGGGCCGATGGTATTCACGCAGATCATGCGGCCGCGCAGGGAATAGGCGTGTCACGTCTGGTCTTTCACACCTCAGAACTGCCCGGCATCTCCAGCGCCAGCCCCATTGCGGCCTTGCGGGTGCGCAACCTCCTCCATGCCGTGCGCTGCCGCCCTGAGGAAGCCGCCTGACAGGCTTTCATCGCCCGTCATCCGGGCGAGGACCATTCCCCCCACCGCCATGGCCAGCGCGGCCATGGCGGTGGGGGACGGTTCCGCCTGCTCCTCGCGCCCCATCGCGGCATCGAGAATCTGCAGATGTGCGCGGAGAGCCGCGTCAAAGGTGGCCTGGACGGCGGGCACATGACGCGGGGCATCCGAAGCCAGGGCGGCAAGGGGGCATCCCAGGCCACGCCTGTCGCGGTGCTCGGGCGAGAGATAGAAGCCCGCAAGCGCCTGCAGAGGTGCATCCGGGTTGGCCCCAATGATTTCGGACCACCGTGACAAAGACGTCTCGACCGCGCGCGCTGTCGCCTGCCCGATCAGATCGTCTTTCGAATCGAACTGCTTGTAAAAGCCGCCCTGTGTCAGGCCGGCGGCGTTCATCACATCCTTCAGGCCGATCCCGTCATAGCCATGTTCGCGGAACAACTGCCCCGCGACGTCGATGACGCGCTGACGGTTGGCTTCGGCCTGGAGGCGGGTGACTCTCATCGCAAATCTCCTGTCATTCGGTCGAGGCGACCAGGGTGGATGCCATACCCCCGCTCGCGCGATGGTCGCGCAGAATCGCCCCCAGCATCAGCCCACCATAGGCCAGAAGTCCAAGGGCCAGCGCCACATAAAGCCCGCGGATATCGCCCGTGACGTCAAGCGCAAGCCAGCCGCCACCAAGCGCCACCGCAAGGCGGGCCAGTCCCGCGATCATCGGCGCGATCAGACGATGCTGACCCTGAGCGGCGAAGTAAAGCACCAGGCCCAGACCGAAGAAGCCATAGAACGGCCCGACGATCTGCAGATAGGTGCGGCCGGTCTCGATCATCTGGGGTTCCGCGCTGAACAGCGTCAGCCAGGCGACCGGGAACAGCGCCGCGAACAGTCCGACCGCTTCGGTGACGGCAAAGGCCAGCGCCGCGCCGGTCAGGGCGATTCTGGTTGCCCGCTCATGCTGTCCGGCCGCCGCATTGGTGCCGACCAGCGCGACCAGTGGCGCGCCGATGCCAAAGACCAGCGGGATCAGCAGGTATTCCAGCCGGATCCCGGTGCCGAACCCGGCGACGGCTGCAACGCCCAACCGGGCCGCGATGATGGCCGTGGCCCCGGCGATCACCATATTGGTCAGGATCGACTGGATCGAGGACAAGGCGCCGATCCGCAGGATGACGGCAAAGACCGGCCAGCGCAGCGGTGCCAGACTGAACCGCGCCGGATTGCAGCCCAAGGCGATATAGGCGCCAAGGATCAACGTGCCGGCAATGTAGTAGAGAACCAGCGCCAATCCGCCCCCGGCGACGCCCATGGCCGGAATGGGGCCGAAGCCAAAGATCAGCGCGGGCGACATGGGCACCAAAAACACCACGCCCAGCACCGTCACCAACGCCGGGATCAGCATATTGCCCGCGCCGCGAATGACGCTGGCCAGACCGTTCATCATCCAGGTAAACACATTTCCGGCAAAGACGACATTGGAATAGACCAGCGCCGCCTCCAGCTCGTCCCCCTTTCCGCCGAGCGCGGTATAGATCGGACGCCCCCACAGCAGGAACAGCGCCGAGAATGCAAGGCCGATGGCTATATTGACCACGACCGCGTGCAGAACCAACGCATCCGCATCGGCCCGTCGTCCGGCGCCAAGCGCGCGCGCCACCGAGGATGAAATCGCGCCCCCCACGGCGCCCGCCGAGATCATCGTCATCAGCATGACCACCGGAAACACAAGAGCCATGCCTGCCAGCGCATCCGTGCCCAGCTTTGACACCCAGAAGGTCTCGATCAGCCCGGTCGAGGCCTGTGCAAGCATGATCAGCACATTGGGCAGAGCCATGCGGATCAACAGCGGCAAGACCGGCGCCTCAAGCAGGCGCCGTGTGCGCGGATCATGCAGCCTCTGCGGCTGGGCAGGCGCGGCGGTCATACCAGCATCTCCAGCGCAAGCGCGATGCCCTGCCCCCCGCCGATGCACAGGGTGACCATGCCACGGCGAAGCCCGTCGCGGCGCATGGAATGCAGCAGGCGCGTGACCAGCACGGCGCCAGTTGCACCAATGGCATGGCCATGCGCGATGGCACCGCCCTCGACGTTGATGATGTCTTCGGGCAGGCCCAGATCCTGCGCGACGGCAAGCGGCACGGCTGCGAAGGCCTCGTTGATCTCGATCCGCTCGATGTCACCAAGGGTCCAGCCGGCACGGGCCAGCGCCTTGCCCACGGCCGGCACCGGACCAAGGCCGAAGAGGCCAGGTTCGACCGCCGCGACACCGTAGCCCGCCAGCCGCGCCATCGGGGCCAACCCCTGCGCCACGGCCCAGGCCCGATCCGCAACCACCATCGCGGCGGCGCCCGCGTTCAGACCGGGCGCATTGCCCGCGGTGATCGTGCCGTCGGAGCGGAAGGCGGGCTTCAGCCGCGCCAGCGCCTCGGCGGTGGTCTCGGGGCGGGGTGCCTCGTCGCGCGCGAAGGTCTCGGTGCCCTTGCGGGAGATGACCGGCACGCCGACGATCTCGGCATCGAACGCCCCTGCCGCCTGCGCCGCCGCGAACCGCTGCTGCGAGCGCAGCGCGAAGGCGTCCTGCGCCTCGCGCGACAAGCCCGCGCGGCTGACCAGATCTTCGGTATGCCAGCCCGAATGCTTCCCGGAAAAGGCATCATCCAGCCCGTCGGTCAGCAGGCTGTCGAGGATATGCCCCGGCCCCATGCGATAGCCCCAGCGGCCTTCGGGCAGCAGATAGGGCGCGCGGTCCATGTTCTCCATCCCGCCGGCAAGGGCGACCGGCACGACACCGGCGCCGATTTCCTGCGCCGCGCTGACGATGGCCTGCGCGCCCGAGCCACAGACACGGTTGACCGTCAACGCCGGAACAGAGACCGGCAACCCGGCGCCTATGGCCGCCTGCCGGGCCGGGTTCATCCGGTTGCCCGCCTGAATGACATTCCCCATCGTGACCGAACCGATCAGCGCGGCATCAAGCCCGCGCGCGCGACAGGGTCTCGCGCAAGGCAATGGCGCCAAGTTCGGTCGCCGGGACGGATTTAAGGCTGCCATTGAAGGTGCCGATGGCGGTGCGGACCGGCGCGGCGAGGATGATGTCGGATTGGGTCATGGGATGGATTCCTTCGGGAAATTGTGTCGTGGGGCGGTCTTGCGCGATCCCATGCGTTACCCGCCCTTCCATCGCCGAAGCACAAGGCTTGCATTCACCCCGCCAAAACCAAACCCGTTCGAGATTGCGAATTCCGTCGTGATCGGCCGCGGTGCCGGGCCGACCAGATCAAGCCCCCGCGCCGCAGGGTCAGGGTCGGTCAGGTTTCGGGTCGGTGGCGCAATCTGGTCGCGCAGAGCCAGCGCGGTGAAGATCGCCTCAAGCCCGCCGGCGGCACCCAGCATATGACCGGTCGCCGATTTCGTCGCGCTGATCGCGGGGCCGGGCCGCCCGCCGAACAGCGTGCGGATGGCCGCCAGTTCACCCAGATCACCAACCGGGGTCGAGGTGGCATGGGCGTTGAGATGGCCGATCTGATCCGGCCGTATCCCGGCCTGTGCAATGGCAATTTCCATGGCGCGGCGGGCGCCGCTGCCATCCTCGGGGCCTGCGGTGATGTGCCAGGCATCGGCGGTGGTGCCATAGCCCACCACCTCGGCAATCGGCATGGCCCCCCTTGCCAAAGCGTGGTCCAGCGCCTCGATCACCAAAAGACCCGCGCCTTCACCCATGACAAAGCCATCCCGGCCTGTGTCAAAGGGCCGCGAGGCCTGATCCGGCCTTTCGGTCCAGCCGGTCGATAGCGCGCGCGCCGCAGCAAAACCGCCAAGCGCGGTGCGACTGATGCAAGCCTCCGTTCCGCCGCACAGCGCCACGTCAACCTCGCCCGCACGGATCATGCGCGTCGCGTCGCCGATGGCCTGCACTCCGGCGGCGCATGCCGTGGCCGGTGCGCCAATCGGACCTTTGAACCCGTGGCGTATTGAAACTTGCCCGGCGGCGAGATTGGCCAGAAACGCTGGAACTGTGAAGGGCGACAGCCGCCGGGGCCCGCGCTCGGCAACCGTCGTAACCGCCTCCTCGATGGCATGGAACCCACCGATCCCCGAGGCGATGATTGTGGCCGTCCGCTGGCGTTGCTCCTCGGTCTCCGGCGCCCAGCCCGCTTGCGCCAGCGCCTCCTGCGCCGCTGCCATGGCAAACAGGATGAAACGGTCCATCTTCCGCTGGTCTTTCGCCGGGACAGACAGATCCGGATCGAAGCCGCCCACCGGATCCTGCGTGCGGTCCGGCACCGGTGCGGCGACCTTGCAGGCAATCCCATCGACCGTTCCTTCCGCGAGGCGCTTCGCTCCAGAAACTCCGGCGAGAAGGCGCTCCCAAGCGGTTGCAACGCCTGCACCCAGCGGGCTGACAGCTCCAATGCCCGTGATGACGACCCTCTGCATGGCGGCTTCTCCATTACTTCATTTAGATTTATATCATAATCTAAATGGCAAATGCAAGAAGGCCCGCCTCGGGGCCATCAAAGATCGCGTCGAGTAATTATATATCAAAAACAATGAACTATTGGATCACCCGATGGGTAGCCTTGAGTTTCACACACATCGCAGACCGTCTTTTGGGCAACCCAGTCGTCGCAGCAGCCTTGATTAAAGAGCGGCGTTGACCCGGGAAAGGCATAGGTTGCTCATCCCTCCGGTGCCCTCGACTAGCGAACTTGCGCGCGTGACGACTGCATCCGCATAAAGGCGCGGAGGCTGTCTGCCCGCACATCAACCGTTGGCGAACGCACGGTGGCGTTGCCAGTTCAACCGTCCTGCCGGCACCCCAAGCGCGGTGTGGCCGCATGTCCGCAGAGTCGGCACCCCGATGAAGCAATGCCCCGGTCGGAGGGCACTAACAGCACCATCCGGCTTCTTGCGGGCATCAGGAGAAGAATATTCCAAAACGGCCCCAAAAAACGCTGCGGATTCGCCTTTGCAATACTCGATATAATCTGTCGATATTAATGGAGATGGAGATGCTCAAACCGCACAGGAGAAGAGCCATGACTTTCGCCCCGCGTTTCAACGGCCGCGCATTATCGGAACCTGTCGAAGCAATTGGATCGGGACATCAGGCGCTTTGTGCCGTTCAACTGATCGACCGGCGTACGGGCAGCCTGCATCGCGTGAACGGTCGTCCGCTGATGAAGCTGACGCGAAAGCCACAGGTTGCCGCGGCAGAGCTGATGGCCGGGCGGGATCCTGCCGTTTGGGAAACCCGCGTCGAAGCCATCGAACAGTTGGCCCGTTAGTCCATTCCCCCACTCCTGCCCGCGTGGGCAAAGATTTCGGAGATATCCATGCTGAAAACCCGCCTCCCCAAACATCTGGCATTTGCACGAACCGCCCTTGCTGCCCTGGCCCTTGCGACCGGCTCGCTGGTAACGCCGCATGTCGCCCAGGCCGAATCGCTGCTGAACGTCAGCTATGATCCGACTCGCGAACTTTACCGCGACCTGAATGCCGCGTTTTCCGACTGGTGGGTGGCGCAGGGCAACGCCCCGGCGACGATCGAGGCCAGCCATGGCGGTTCGGGCGCACAGGCCCGTGCCGTGATTGAAGGATTGGATGCGCAGGTTGTGACGCTGGCCCTTGCCGCCGACATCGACAAGATCGCCAAGGAAGGCAAACTGCCCAAGGACTGGCAATCGAAGCTGCCGCACAACTCCTCTCCCTATACCTCGACCATCGTGTTCCTGGTGCGCGAGGGCAACCCCAAGGGCATCAAGGATTGGGGCGATCTGGTCAAGGAGGGGGTCGAGGTGATCACGCCCAATCCCAAAACCTCGGGCGGGGCGCGCTGGAACTACCTTGCTGCCTGGGCCTGGGCGGAAAAGAACGGGCAAGACCCGCAGGCGTTCGTCAAATCGCTTTATACCCATGTGCCGGTGCTGGACAAAGGCGCGCGGGATGCCACCACCACATTCGCCCAGCGCGGCATTGGTGACGTGCTGCTGGCCTGGGAGAACGAGGCCTATCTCGCGCAGAAAGAGCTGGGCGAGGATCAGTTCGACATCGTTGTGCCCACCGTTTCCATCCTTGCCGAGCCGCCCGTGGCGCTGGTCGAAGGCAACATTCACAGCGATGACCAGCGCAAGCTGGCCGAGGCCTATCTGAACTTCCTTTATACCCCAGAAGCGCAGGCGATCATCTTCAAGGACTACTATCGCGGCTGGGACACGTCGAAGGCTGACCCGGCGGATGTGGCGCGCTTCCCCAAGCTGGATCTTGTTACCATCGCCGACTTCGGCGGCTGGGCGGATGCACAGAAGAAGCACTTCGCCGATGGCGGCGTGTTCGACCAGATCTACACCGCACCGTGAGTAACCTGATGGGCAGACCGCTGATCCACCGATCCCCCATCCCCGGTCTGGGGGTCAGTGCGGGAATCACCCTGACGATGCTCTCCCTCGTCGTCCTCCTGCCCATCGGCGCCCTTCTGTTGAAGGGCGCCTCGGCCGGTCTGGACGTGCTGTGGCACGAGGTGAACACAAGGCGCGTCTGGGGTGCGCTGTTCCTGTCGTTCCGGCTGTCGTTTTATGCGGCGCTGTTCAATCTGGTGTTCGGCGTGGCATTGGCCTGGATTCTGGTGCGATATCGCTTTCCGGGCCGACGCCTGATCGATGCGGCGGTTGATCTGCCGTTCGCGCTGCCCACCGCCGTTGCCGGCATCGCCCTGACCGCGCTTTACGCCCCGAACGGTGCCTTTGGCGCACTGGCCAAAGATCTGGGCTTCAAGATCGCCTATACCCCCCTTGGCATCTTCATCGCGCTGGTGTTCGTCGGCCTGCCATTTGTCACACGCACCGTGCAGCCGGTGATCGAGGAGATCGACCGCGAGGTCGAGGAAGCCTCGGCCACCCTTGGCGCAAGCCGCGCCCACACCATCTGCCGGGTCATCCTGCCGATGTTGGCCCCCGCCGCACTGACCGGCTTTGCGCTGTCACTGGCGCGTGCGGTTGGCGAATACGGCAGCGTTATCTTCATCGCCGGGAACCTGCCGATGAAGACCGAAATCGCCCCCCTGCTGATCGTGATCAAGCTGGAAGAGTTCAACTATGACGGCGCAACCGCCATCGGCCTTGCCATGCTGGTGATCTCTTTCGCGCTGCTGTTCGTCATCAACGCGGTTCAGGTCTGGAGCCGCCGGAGGATTGGCTATGTCTGATATCCCGCTGCGCAGCTATCGCCCCGTCACGACCGAGGCACCCCTGTTTCGCACCGCGCTGATCGTCGTGGTGTTGGGCATTCTGGCGGTGCTGCTGTTCGCCCCCCTGATCACCGTGTTCTACGAGGCCCTGCGCAAGGGCGCGTTAGAGGCCCTCACCTCGCTGGCCAACCCCGAGGCGCTGTCGGCGATCAAGCTGACGCTGCTGGTGGCGGCCCTTGCCGTGCCGCTGAATGCAGTCTTCGGCATTGCCGCAGCGTGGTTCATCACCAAGTACGATTTTCGTGGCAAGGCCTTCCTGATCACGCTGATCGACCTGCCCTTCAGCGTCTCACCCGTGGTGGCGGGCCTGTGCATCGTGCTGACCTTTGGGGCCAACACCGCCTTTGGCGGTTGGCTGGTGGGGATGGGCTATCCTATCGTCTTCGCCCTGCCGGGGATTGTTCTCGCCTCGTTGTTCGTCACCTTCCCCTTTGTCGCGCGAGAACTGATTCCGGTGATGATCGAGCAGGGCCGAGCCGAAGAGGAAGCGGCGCTGACCCTTGGGGCCAGCGGCTGGCGCGTATTCCTGACCGTCACCCTGCCCAACATCCGCTGGGCGCTGCTCTATGGCGTCCTTCTGGCCAATGCCCGCGCGATGGGAGAGTTCGGGGCGGTCGCGGTGGTCTCGGGCAAGATCCGGGGCGTGACCGCGACCATGCCGATCACCATCGAGATGATGTACAACGAATACCTCTCGGTCGCCGCCTTCTCGCTGGCCGGGGTGCTGGCGCTTTTGGCGCTTGTCACGCTGGCGCTGAAAACCGCGCTTGAAATTGCCCACGCCGATGCGTTGGCCGCCAATCACCGTCATTGAAAGGACCGACCATGCGGATCGAGATCGACGAGATTTCCAAGCAGTTCGGCACCACCGCCGCCCTTACGCCGGTATCACTGGCCATACCATCGGGTGCTCTGGTTGCCCTTCTGGGGCCATCCGGGTCGGGAAAGACCACGCTTCTGCGTATTTTGGGGGGGCTGGAGTTTCCCACCTCTGGCCGTGTGCTGTTCGACGGTCAGGATGCCACCGGCCTGACAGTGCAGGATCGTCGGGCAGGCTTCGTGTTCCAATCCTATGCTCTGTTCCGCCACATGACGGTGTTCGATAACATCGCCTATGGTCTGAACGCCCGCCCCCGCGCCAGCCGCCCGCCCAAAGCCGAGGTGACCCGCCGGGTGCAAAAGCTGTTGGAGCTGATCCAGTTGCCTGACATCGGCAGCCGCTATCCCAGCCAATTGTCAGGCGGCCAGCGGCAACGTGTGGCCCTTGCCCGCGCCCTGGCCATCGAACCGCGGATGCTGCTGCTGGATGAGCCCTTTGGCGCGCTGGACGCGAAGGTGCGCAAGGAACTGCGGCAGGGTCTGCGCGACATTCACGACGAAACCGGCCTGACCACGGTCTTTGTGACCCATGATCAGGAAGAGGCGATGGAGCTGGCCGATCTGGTTGTTGTCATGTCGATGGGGCGGATCGAGCAAATCGGCAAACCCGCCGACATCCGCGCCCGTCCGGCCAGCCAGTTTGTACGAGAGTTCATCACGGCCTGAGAGGCGTGAAATCAAAGGCCATGACATGCCGATAACTTTGTCCCGGCTCCAGCCGGGCCGAGGGGAACTGCGGCTTGTTCGGGCTGTCGGGGAAGAACTGGGTTTCCAGTGCAAAGCCGCCAAACTGCCCGATAGGCTGGCCGCCCTTGCCCGGCAGGCTGTCATCCAGATAGCCACCCGAATAGAACTGGATGCCCGGCTTGTTCGTCCAAATCTCCATCCGTCGCCCGCTGGCCGGATCAACCGCCTCTGCCGCAGGGCGCAGCAACTCGTCGCCAACTGGCAGCAGCGGCTCGGACAGGCAGAAGTTATGGTCAAACCCCATCGGACCGGGCAGGGCCTGAGCGATTGGCCGCAACTGGCTGAAATCAAAGGGCGTGCCTGCAACCGACAGAACCTCTCCGGTCGGGATCAGCCTGTCATCAACCGGCGTGTAGTGCCCGGCGGCGATGCGCAGATGCTGGTCCAGCACCGCGCCCTGCCCCGCCATGTTGAAATAAGCGTGGTTCACCATGTTCACGACGGTGGGCGCGGTGGTCTCTGCCTCCATCACGATCCAGAACCGCCCTTCGGCATCGAAACGATAGGTCGCGCGCGCCTCAACCCTGCCAGGATAGCCCATGTCGCCCTCGGGCGAGGTCAGCGCCAGCGTCACCGCCCTGTCGCTGGCGCTAATAATCCGCCAGACCTTGCGGTCAAACCCCTCCGGCCCGCCGTGAAGCTGGTTTTCGCCCTCGTTCCGCGTCAGATTGACCACCCGACCATCCAGCACGAACCGCCCCTGCCCGATCCGGTTGGAATACCGCCCGCAGGTCGCCCCGGCAAAGGTTGTGCTTGCCACCCAGTCCTCCAGCCGGTCATGACCCACCACGATGTCGGCCATCCGGCCAGAGCGGTCGGGCGCATTGAGCGCCGCAAGCCGGGCGCCAAAGGTCAGGATGCGGGCAGACAGGCCGCCGGGGCCGGTCAGGGTGATCTCCTCGATCGCCACACCTGCGACATGACCGATTTCGTGAACATTCATTCGGCAGCCCCCTTCCATTGACCGGCCGCGCCCAGCGCCGTCTCGACCCGTGGCCATTCCTGCGGCGCAGGCAGGCCCAGCCGGATCAGCCGGGGCGACCACGGGAAAATGCGGCTCCAGACATGATGCCGCGCCAGCAGATTTTGCGCCATCGCCGCATCGGGCGTATCGTAAAGGCGGAACAGCACGGTTCCGCCAACCAAAGGCCAAGGCGACAGTGCATCCAGCCGCGCCGCATCCTGGCCCAGTCGAGCCGTGGTCTTCGCCTGCCACGCCCGGTCGCCCAGCGCCGTGCAACCCACCTCTATCGCCGCGCCGCTGACCGGCCATGGCCCGGCAAGGGCGGCCAGCCGGTCCACCGCATCTTGCGGCCCCAGGGCAAAGCCCAACCGTAGCCCGGCCAGACCATAGAACTTGCCAAAGGACCGCAACACCCACAGGCCCGCCCGCCCGGTTTCCGCCGCCAGCGACATCTCGGGCGTGGGGTCGGCGAAACTCTCATCGACCACCAGTTGCCCAACCTTGGGCAAGAGCGACAGCAGGCTTGCCGGATCATAGTGCTGGCCGTCGGGATTGTTAGGGTTCACCACCACCGCCAGATCAGCGCCCGCCAACGCGGCCAAATCCGCCACCGCCTCCACCCGCCAGCCCGCTGCTGCAAGTGAGGCCGCATGTTCGTTGTAGGTCGGCGACAGCACGCGCGCCAGACCCGGCTGCGTCAGGCGCGGGATCAGTTGAATCGCCTGCTGCGCACCGGACAGGGGCAACACCGCGCCGCCGATGCCCCAGGCCGCACGCGCAGCCAGCACCAGCCGCGCCATGTCGGCCCGGGTCGGCAGGTCGGTCCAGGCACGGGCAGGAAAAGCGGGCAGCGAATAGGGCACACGGTTGATGCCGGTGGACAGGTCAATCCAATCCGCCGAACCGCCCCCGAACCGCGCCATCGCCGCATCCATGTTGCCGCCGTGATCAAGCATCCCGTCCCCCTACCCTGAACCGCACAATCTGCCGCCAGCCCGCCGCGCGCAACACCCCTTCGGCCCCATGTGGCACCTGACCGGGCGGGAACAGCAATGCCCGCGCCGATCCCGTATGCGCGATGGAAAAGCCCAGCGCACCCAACCGCTGCGCCATCTCGTCGGTTCCGTCCCCAGTCGGCCCGCGCAAGGCAAGCGTCATCCGGGCCGATTGGCTGGCAAGCGCCGCCATCCGCGCCAGATCGCCGGATGCCGCCTGCCAATCCTGCACCAAAGCTCCGATATCCGGAAAGCCGTTGTCGGCGGGGTCCGTCCGCTGCGCGATGCCGCAAAAGCCGCCCAGCACCTCCATCGCGGGCAGGGCGAGAAACCGCTGCACGACCCTGCCCAGACGAGATGCCCACAAAAGCCGCCCGGGTTGGGGTAACATCAAGGGATCGCTTGCGCCCTCAACCGCCAGACAGGCAGCAGCAATCTGCTCCTCGGCTGCGCCAAAGGCCCTTGCCAGCGCCACCAGACAGGCGGTCGAGGCCCCTGCTCCGCCCCCCGGCGGCATGGTCAGACGCAAGACGGCCCGGCTGGCCGGTGAAATCCCCAGCGCCTTCAGGAATCGCCGCGCCTGCGCCAGTCCCAGAACCCGTCCGTCAGGTTGATGCAACCCCGGCCCGCCCGGCACCAACCGAACGCTTGCGGCCAGGACCGGACAGGGCAGCGTGACCAGAACGACCGGCCCGTCCGGCCCAAGGCGGCCCTGCAACAGCTCTCCGAAATGACCGGTGACGCGGGCAAAACCGGGAGAGCCTGCGGAAAAGGCGGCTGATTTCTGGCGCATTCGAACCCGGCATCCACAATCTGTCAGCCGCACTAGTGCTTGGCGCGTGCGCTGGTAGCAAGCCCCGAAACGTCAGCCGTCCAATCTGCGAAGCCAGGCCCGGCACATCCGCTTGGGCCGATAACCCAGCCGCATCAGCCATTCTTTCAGGCCGCTCCTTGTCAGGCGATGATCTGGCGTCTTGCAATCATCAAAGGGGTCGTTGGTTGCCAGAAGACGGTGATCGGCAAGCTCTGCCGCCCGGCCCGCACGCAGGACGGCAGGCGGATCGGGGTGCTGCAGCGGTACGCCACCGATATACTTTACGAAAGCAAGTCGATAGTGCTGCGCCAGAAGGCCCAGATCCCTTGCGGCATCTGGCGCCTGCAAATTCCATTTCACCATGACGGACGAGCCGTGATTGCATTGACGGCAGATGATGTTGCAATGATCGGCAACAGCAGCTCCATCCCCGTCGGCGGGGTGCCCCTGCCGGTGCGCAGAATGCTGCGCGTCTGGACCGCCGGCTTGCGCGATGCCATCAGGCTGCTTTCAAATCAGACATGCAATGGCCGCAGCGTGGCTGACAGAAGCTGTATCTGCAAGGCGCCATATCGTTCGGTCTCTGCCGGATCCGCGCCGCGCAGGGTTTTGGCGGGTCGCGATTCCAGCCAAAGGGTGCCGTTTTGCCCTATCGTGACCTGCCCGGAAAACCGCAGTCCGTACCAGCCCTTGCGTTTCAGCAGGGTTCGGCAACGCAGGCGCGTGACATGGCTGGCGGTTTGGTTCAACTCAAGCTCCAGCCGCCGCCGCACGCCCGGCAGATCAACCGCGAGCACCAGATCGATCCGATATCGACCGGGGCGAAACTGGCCAAGGGCGATGGGCGATATTCCGGGCGACCGGGCCCGGCTTTGCCAATCTGTGGGTAATTTGCCCAGCCTTCCGCGCAGCCATAGCGCCTGCGCAGCCGTATTTGCGCCATCCGTGGCCTTGCGCACCTGTTTCGCCACCCCGCGCGCAAGACGCGATACCGGCGTCCAGTCGCCGCGCGGCTTCATCTCCAGCGCCGTTGACACCGACCGAGACCACCCCGGCCGTTGAGCGCGCAATTCGGACAGACCCGGCACCGCGATACCGATGTGATCACCAAGATAAGACAACGCGATGCGGGCCTGCGGTACGAGATCGGCCTTTTGCAGCACCGAAAGCAGACGGACGGCATCCACGCTTTCCTGTGTCAGAACCCGCGCGCAATCGACCAACCAGTCGCTATGGGCATGGGCATCCCGCGCCGAAGAGAACAGCGCCATGGCAATCCGGTCCTCGGGCGCGGGCACCAGAACCGGAACCTCAAGAAACCGGCGCGGTATTGTGTTTTGCCAAAGTGCGGCCTCGACCTGCGACAAGGCGACCGTGGGGCCATAGCCCCATTGATGCAGGTCTATATCGCCAAAGTGACCGTAAAAGAGGTTTACAGCGCGCGTCGTCTTCAGGCGCGCGGTCAGGCACAGCGCGCTTTCGCCGGTCGAGGCCTGCCAGCGATGCGCCGTAAGAATATCCAGCGCCTTGGCGAACTGGGCCGGAGCAACCAGAATATCGGTATCGTGGCTGATACGGGATTTCTGATCACCGGGGTTCATCGCCAGCCGGGCCGCACCTTTCAGCAGCATTACCGGAATGCCGGCCCCGGCAATCTGGGCCAGTGGCGGCTGCACTTCGCGCAGGGCCATACGCGCCTTTGTCCACAGCATCCGCTGTAACCCTGCAAGCCGGGGATAGGCGGGCAGATCGGCCAGCGACTGGCCGAACCGCGCCGCGACGGCCATCAAAAGCCGGTGTTCGGCAAAGCCCGCCTTGTCGATATCCTGCGTCGCGAACCATTGGCGTGCCGCAGCCAGCGCCAAGGCGGGATCGGGCCTGATCACAGCCTGCAACAGCAGGTCCAGCCCGCCTTGCGGCCAGGCCCAGGATGGGTTCGGAAAGCGGCCCGGCCCTGTCATTCGGGGGTCCGTTTCGCACGCGCGCGCAGCATTGCGGCATGGGCGACGCGCAGATAGCCCGCGTCTGCATCTGCATCCCGCCCCCAGGACAGGCTGCCCGGCAGAATGCGCCGCAGCGCCAGCACATCAGGCAGGATATCCAGCATCATCCCCGCTTCGCGTGCCCGTCCGAGCCAGTCGATCATTTCGCCCCGGCGACCGGGAGGGTCGGCAATCGGACCGATACGGTCCAACGTGCTGCGGTGCATCAGAAGCGTAGAGCGCGAAAGCCCATCCGCGACCCTGCCCTGCCCATCGTCGGGCGCGCCGTGGCGGAACTGGCGCATCCGGGTGAAGACAAGATGACCCGCCCCGGCCCGCCGCAGATGCTCCAGTTGTTTCGCGATCTTGTCGCCAAGCCACAGATCGTCGGCATCAAGAAATGCCAGCACCGGCATCCGCGCGACGGCAATACCCGTCATCGTTGCCGCCCCAGGTCCGGCATTGGCCTGCGACACCACCCGCACAGGACCGCCGAAACCTGACGCAACCTCGGCGGTGTGATCGGTAGAGCCATCATCGACCACAATCACCTCGCCCGGTGGCACCGATTGGTTGCAGACCGATTGCAGCGCCTCGGCCAGCGTGCGGGCCGCATTGAAGGCGGGAATGATCACGCTGTAGCCGGGCATCACCAGAACTCTGCCGACCCAAGGCTTTGAATATCAAAACTGGGCTTGTTCAGCCGGATCGTCGGATCGCACCTGCGCCGAACAAGGGATTTGTGGATTGCCAGCGCAAAATAGCGTCGGCTTTCGTCCTGACGTTTCGTCATGTTCCCGGCATGGCGGCGATAATAGAGGCAAGTCGTTCCGGTCTGACGAAAGCGCGTGCCCGCCTCGAAGGTGCGCAGCAGGTAATCGGTGTCTTCGGCCTGCCTGAATGCAGTGTCGAACAGGCCGATGCGGTCGATCAGGCTACGCCGGAACAAGGCGCAGGACAGATGGATGCCAACCAGATCCAGCCGTCGGGCGCCTTCCGCAGGCTCCAGCGTCTGGGGCGAAATGTCATCGACCATCGCCATGCGGCCATAAACCAGATCCAGATCTGGGTCTGCCTGCAATTCGGCCAGTTGGCGCGCCAGCGCCCGTGGCGGAGAAATATCATCCGAATCCAGAAAGGTGACGAAAGCCGTCTGGGGCAGCAACGCCTGCAACCCGGCATTGCGCGCCGCCGTCACGCCGCCATTGGCCTGCGCGACAAATCGCAGGCCGGGTTGCCTTTGGGCCAGCAGCCAATTTGCCGTACCATCGGTCGAACCGTCATCGATCACCAGAATGTCCAGCGGCACAGCAAGGTCGTCGGCCTGTCGCTGCAAGGACCGGATCGCCAGCGGCAGCAGGGGCAAGCGGTCGTGGGTGGTGATGATAACTGTCAGGGTCATGGCGCGATGCCGTCCAGGAAGGCAGAGAAGGCGGCCGCAATTTCCGCCGGATCGGTGCCCAGCGCAACACGATAGGCCGGCAGATCGCGCGAAAGCACGGCACAAAGGCGAAAGGTCTCTGCCCGCGCCGAAGGAATCTGCGTCACACCCGAAGGGGCCAGGGCCAAAAATGCCTCACGCGCCGAGGCCGGGGCAAAACTGGTGCGCGAAGCCATGGCGACATGGGGCAGGCACAGGGCCGCAACGGGCAGGCTGTCGGGCTGTTGGGGCAAGCCAAGGTCGTCAAACGTAAACAGGTGCTTGCCCTGCCAGTTCAGTGCCGCTCCGTCCCCCAGACGCCCGGCCAGCCCAAGACGGGCAAATCCGGCCGGATCTTGCTTGAGGCTGCCAAAGGCGCGGTGCGCGCGGATACCGCCCCCGGTCGTCACGGCAACATAATCATCGCCAAGGCTGGTCAACCCATGCATCAGGCCAGCCAGAACCGTCCCGCTTTTGCCCGATCCGCCGGTGCCAGCCAGCAGCACGGCCTTCCCTTCTGGCCCAGGATCGCGTGACCCCAGACTGCCCGCATGAATCAGGCCGCCGCCCCGCTCTGTCAGCGCCCAGTGTATCAGGTTGCGCAGCGGTGAACCGGGGTCCCAGTCAGGATAGCCCGAAACCTCGCGCATCAATTGCAGCCCGCGATGTGAGTCCCGGTCGAAAACCTGCCAAAAGTCGGTCTGGTCGTGGAAATGCAGGCGAAACGGAGTGAGGGTCAGCGCCGCCTCAACCTCACGCTCGCGAAAGTAGGGGTCGGACCATCGTGGCCAGCCCGGAGAAAGCCGGGAGTTCGACAGATCGACCAGAATGCGGACCGGCGCAGCCCCGTCCAAAGCCGCGACGCGATCACTGACCGGCAAGACCCGGGCAAGCGTGTCGGCATAGGCTGCATCGGCGCTGTGGCACAGGAAATCCGTGTTCGCGATGCGGAAGGCCGTTCCGGCGGGCGTTTCGGAAAAGCGGGTGTCGAAAGCGTCGAATAGACGCGGCAGCCGATCGACAAGCGCAGAGTTGGAAAGAGGGACCGGGGCGGAGGGGGGCATCTGGATCGGCAGATCAGCCTTGCACGGGCCTGACAGGCCAACCCTGCGCCTCATCCGTATCGTGAATCGGATCGGCGACGATCAGGTCGGACAGGTCATCGTAAATCTCAAGCAGCGGCTGTGCGGCCAACCCGGCAAGTCGGGCGCGCAGATCATCGGCAAGCGCAACAGGCGCCGCGTTGCTTTCGACCACAAGGGCATTCTCGTGCAGCGCCGCAACGAAGGCCGCAAGGTCGATCCCGGGTGCAAGATGGGTCAGAAGATCGCCCGGACAGACACCTGCCGCCAAAGCGGACCACAGGACGGAGGCAGGCGGGTTGAAGCCGAAGTAGCGGCCTGTTGACAGGTTCAGCACCACCAGATCGCCGTCGAATTCCTCGAACACGATATCCGGCCCTGCAAGGCTCAATCGCTTGTCCATGACCCACCCTCTTGGCCACCAATCCAAGCAAAGGTCGCGGCAGAACCCGGATTGTCAATGCAGGACCGCTTGCCCCGCGTGGAAAATTGCGGCGGCCGTGGTCTGCGATGCGCCGCTGCCCGCACAGGAGCAACTGGAACATTCCTGCAAACCGCGCTAGCAAGGGTTGCCGCAGCCTTTCGGGAATACGGCGCACAGAATCCAAGCAGGGGATGTGAACCATGCCAGCCTATCGCTCTCGGACCACCACCCACGGCCGCAACATGGCGGGGGCCCGTGGCCTCTGGCGCGCCACCGGCATGAAAGATGGCGATTTCGGCAAGCCGATCATTGCGGTAGTCAACTCGTTCACGCAATTCGTGCCCGGCCACGTCCACCTGAAGGATCTGGGCCAGCTTGTCGCGCGCGAAATCGAAGCGGCGGGTGGTGTAGCCAAGGAATTCAACACCATCGCGGTCGATGACGGCATCGCCATGGG
>DDEX01000114.1 GCA_002336845.1 Rhodobacteraceae bacterium UBA1943 | reverse complement strand
GTGGAACAGGTCCATCTCGCGGCCCAGCTTGCGGTGGTCGCGCTTGGCGGCCTCTTCCAGCATGGTCATATGGGCCTTGAGGTCGTCGCGGTTCTTGAAGGCAAGGCCGTAGATGCGTTGCAGCATCGGGCGGCTGGCATCGCCCAGCCAGTAGGCCCCCGCTACATGTGTCAGCTTGAACGCATCCGCCGGAACCTGGCCCGTGTGTTGCAGATGCGGGCCGCGGCACAGGTCTTGCCAGTGGCCATGCCAATACATCCGCAGGTCTTCGCCTTCGGGGATGCGGTTGATCAGCTCAACCTTGAACGGCTCGCCGCGCTCTTCGTAATAGGCAATTGCACGGGCGCGGTCCCAAACCTCGGTTTTCACCGGGTCTCGGGCGTTGATGATCTGCTTCATCTTCGCCTCGATCAGGCCCAGGTCTTCGGGCGTGAACGGCTCGGCGCGGTCAAAGTCGTAGAACCAGCCGTAATCGCGCACAGGCCCGATGGTGACCTTTACCTCCGGCCAGATTTCCTGCACGGCGCGGGCCATGATATGGGCCAGGTCGTGGCGGATCAGTTCCAGCGCCGGGCCGTCATCTTTCATCGTGTTGATGGAAATCGTCGTCGACTCGGTGATCGGCCATTGCAGATCCCAATGCTTGCCGCCCACTTGCGCGGAAATCGCGGCCTTGGCCAGCGAGGGGGCGATGGAGGCCGCGACTTCGGCAGCAGTCACGCCCACCTGATAATTGCGGATATTGCCATCGGGAAATGTCAGGGAAATCTGGCTCATGGCCTGATCCTCGTCGGTTTGGCGCCCACGGAACGCCCGGTTGCGGGTTATGGTGCGGTGGGTTTTGGCCCTGTGGCGCGAAGATGTCAACCGGGGTGCTTGTGGGGGCCGGGGCCTCCGGCGGGGATATTTTTGCCAAGATGAAGGGGCTTTGCGGGGCGGACAGGCTCTGGCAGTCTGCGGCAGCATCAGGAGGGTGACATGCGGTCTTTCGATGAAATTCTGACGATAGCGGCAGAGCGCAAGGGCAGTGCGGCGGCGGTTCTGGCCGGGGCGACGATGCCCCTGGCGGCCGAGGCGCTGGCGGCAATTCCCGATGATCGCTGGCTGGCCGCGATGGCGCGCGGCATCTTTCAGGCGGGCATAAGCTGGAAGGTGGTCGAGGCGAAATGGCCGGGGATCGAGGCGGCTTTTGACGGGTTCGATCCGGGCCGGATGGCGATGTATGAGGGCGAACGGATCGATGCGCTGGTCAGCGACAGCCGTGTGATCCGGTCGGGGCCGAAGATCGTGGCCATTCGCGACAATGCGGTGTTCGTGCAGGATGTGGCGCGCCAAAGCGGCGGCTTTGGACGGCGGATTGCCGATTGGCCGGTGACAGATTTCGCCGGGCTGCTGGGCTGGCTGGGTAAGAACGGTAGCCGCCTGGGCGGATCGACCGGAGCCTATATGTTGCGACATATGGGCAAGGAAAGCTATGTGCTGGGGCCGGATGTGGTGGCGCGGCTGGTGGCCGAAGGGGTGATCGACGGGTCGCCAAGCTCGGCCAAGGCGATGGCGGCGGTGCAGTCGGCCTTCAACCGCTGGCGGGCCGAAAGCGGGCAGCCCTTGAATGTGATCAGTAGGGTCCTGGCGCAAAGCATTGGTGCGGTTGGCAGCGGCGCGGGGCCTTGATAGGGTCCGCCCAAATAATATGGAGGGCGCCTTGCCCCAGTTTCTGACTACGCCACAGGGACGCCGGATCGCCTATCACCAGACGCCTGCAAGCCGGGTGGGGCAGGGGCCGGGTATGGTGTTTCTGGGCGGCTTCAAGTCGGACATGGGGGGCACCAAGGCGGTGTTCCTGCAAGACTGGGCCGAACGGACGGGAAGGGCCTTCCTGCGGTTCGATTATTCCGGTCATGGGGAAAGTGGCGGCGATTTTCTGGACGGGGCAATCGGCGATTGGTTCGAGGATGCTGTGGCGGTGATTTCGGCGCTGACGACCGGGCCGCAGGTGCTGGTGGGGTCGTCAATGGGGGGGTGGATCTCGCTGCTGGTGGCGCGCGCGATGCCAGAGCGGGTGGCGGCGTTGGTCGGCATCGCTGCTGCGCCGGATTTTACCGAAGACAGCATGTGGGCGGGCTTTTCCGTGGCCCAGCGGCAGGAGCTGGCGGCGACGGGCCGGGTGGTTCTGCCGTCCGAATACGACCCGGCGGGCTATGTCATCACGCGACGGCTGATTGAGGAGGGGCGCGGACGGCTGGTGCTGCGCACCCCCCTGAACCTGCCGTTTCCGGTGCGGCTGTTGCAAGGGACGGCGGATGTGGACGTGCCGCAAACGGTGGCGCTGCGGCTGCTGGATCACGCGACGGGGCCGGACATTCGGCTGACGCTGGTAAAGGGGGCGGATCATCGGTTTTCAACCTCCGACTGTTTGAACCTGATCGCGCGAACGGTGGAAGAGGTCAGCCTTGCATAGGGTCGTGCGTGGGCTGGTGGTGGCCGCGGTTGTCTTTATCGGACTTTTCGCGGTGGCCTATGCGGCGTCAAAGGATGATCCGGTTGAGCGGAATCTTACGTTTGATGAGCATGTTCTGCCCGAAACCTTATCTAGACTTCCCGCTTGGTTGTCCCTGAAGGAATCGCATTTTCCCGATATTCGTCCAGGTGACGCCAAGCAGATCGTCTGGGCCGGTGCGCCAGGGGTAAAGACGCCGCTGGCGGTGATCTACCTGCACGGCTTTTCGGCTGGCCCCTGGGAAATCCGTCCGGTGCCCGATCAGGTGGCCAAGGCGCTGGGCGCGAACCTGTTCTTTACGCGCCTGACCGGCCACGGCCGATCCGGGGATGCCATGACCGAGGCGACGGCGGGCGACTGGCTGCACGATACGGCAGAGGCGCTGGCCATCGGGCGGCGGCTGGGCGACCGGGTTCTGGTGATTGCGACCTCGACCGGGGGCACGCTGGCGGCGGTGGCCGCGACCGATCCGGAGCTTGCGCGGAATATGGAGGGGATCGTGTTGATCTCGCCCAATTTCGGCCTGCGGGGAGGGGGAGGGCTGCTGTTGGAGATGCCCTTCGTCAAGATATGGGGACCGGGCCTGGTGGGGCGCGAACTGGGCTTTGATCCGGTCAACAAAGATAATGCGGCGCATTGGACGACGCGCTATCCGACGCGGGCGGTGTTTCCGATGTCGGCGCTGGTCAACTATGCCCGCCGGCAGGACTATTCTGGCGTCCGGGTGCCGTTGCTGGTGCTGGTCAGCCCGCAGGATCGGGTGGTCAGCCCCGGCAGGACGCGCGCCGTGCTGTCTGGCTGGGGCGGGCCGGTCACGCTGGTCGAACGGCAGATGGGGCCGGGGGATGACGCCTACGCCCATGTGCTGGCGGGGGATATCCTGTCGCCCAATCAGACCGCGCCGGTCGTTGCGCTGATCACCGACTGGGCGCGGGGGCTGAAATGAACGAGCCTTTGGTGATGATCCCGGGTCTGATGGCCGATGCCCGGCTGTTCCTGCCGCAGATGGTGGCTTTGGGGGCGGGGCGGCAGATGCAGGTTTGCCTGCCGGTGATGGGCGAGACGGTCGAGCAGATATCCGAGGCGATGCTGGCGGGCCTTCCAGAGCGGTTTGCGCTGTTGGGGCATGGTTTGGGGGGCGATGTGGCGCTGGATCTGGTGCGGCGGGTGCCAGACCGGGTGACACGGATCATCCTGATGGCGACCGATCCGCTGGCCGAAGCCCCCGCGATGGCGGCGACGCGTGAGGCGCGCATGGTGGCGGCACGAGCGGGTCGTCTGGCGCAGGCGATGCGCGAGGAAATTCCCGAAGGCGCGCTGGCCGATACACCGTGGCGTGTCGATGTGATGGCGCTGGTGACAGATATGGCGCTTGGTTTGGGCGAAGGGGTCTTCCTGCGCCAAAGCAGGGCCTTGCAGCGCCGCCCCGACATGCAGAAGACCATGCGCAAGGTGCGGCTGCCGGCGCTGGTTCTGGCGGGAGAGGCGGACAGTCTGGTGCCCCTGCGGCGGCAGGAATTTACCGCGACCCTGATGCCCTATGGCAAGTTGCAGGTCATCCCCGAGGCCGGGCACATGGCCAGCCTCGAGCAGCCGGAGGCCGTGTCGGCGGCAATCGAGGGGTTTCTGAACGGGCCGATGATGCTGCGATAGGCGGCACTTTTACGGGCCGCCCTTTCCCGGGTTGCAGAAAAGGGCACTGTTCTGGGCCACCGGGTGCGCCTTTGGCCGATGTTGGCACTGCTGCGCATGGGGCAGCTTCTGCCCTGGGGCGGTCAGCCGGCGGTGACGGCCTTCAGCCGCGCGGGCTTGGGCGTGCCTGCATTGGCGTCGATAAAGTCCAGCACCAGCGGGCGGACGTTCAAGCGCCAGCTTTTGCCCGCGAAGATGCCATAGTGGCCCGCGTCCGGTTCAAGGTGCCAGGCCTTCTTGTCGTCGGGCAGGCCGGTGCAAAGTTTCAGCGCGGCGATGCATTGGCCAGGGGCGGAAATATCATCTTTCTCGCCTTCGACCGTCTTCACCGCGACCTGGGTGATGGCGCCGATATCGACCTTCTTTCCCGCGACGGTAAATTCGTTAAGCGCAATCTCGCGGTTCTTGAAAATGCGCTCGACCGTGGAAAGGTAGAATTCCGCCGGCATGTCCATCACCGCCAGATACTCATCGTAAAAGCGGTTGTGGGCATCGTGGTCCGAGGCCTCGCCACGGGCGACGCGCATGATCTGTTCGGCAAAGGCCTTGGAGTGACGCTCGGCATTCATCGACATGAAGCTTTGCAGTTGCAGCAATCCCGGATAGACCAGACGGCCCACGCCCTTGAATTTGAAGCCCACGCGCTGGATGGCGATCTGCTCCAACTGGCCCATGGTGATTCGGCGGCCGAAGTCGGTTACCTCGGTCGCGGCGGCGTCCGGGTCGATCGGGCCGCCGATCAGGGTCAGGGTGCGGGGCTGGGCATCGGGATCTTCGGCGGCAAGATAGGCGGTGGCGGCCAGCGTCAGCGGCGCAGGTTGGCAGATGGCGATGACATTGGTGTCAGGCCCCAAGGCGCGCATGAATTCCACGAGGTAAAGCGTGTAATCCTCGATATCGAACTTGCCGGCGGAAATCGGAATGTCACGGGCGTTGTGCCAATCTGTCACGAAAACGTCGGCATCGGGCAGCAAGCTGGTCACGGTCGAGCGCACGAGTGTGGCATAATGCCCCGACATCGGCGCCACGATCAGGATTTTGCGGGCCATTGGCGGGCGGCGGCGCACGAAAAACTGGATCAGATTGCCAAAGGGCTTTTCGACGATGGTCTTGACGTCAACCAGATGGTCCTGCGCATCCGGCCCCGGAATCGAGCGGATTCCCCAGTCCGGCTTGACGACCATGCGCGAAAAGCTGCGCTCGGTCACCTCGCCCCAGGCTGCCATCAGCGACAGCATCGGGTTCATGGTCAGGGCGAACGCGGGGTAAGAGGCCATGGCCCGCGCGGTGGCGCCCATCCACTCGTTGGTGTTACGCACACTTTCCATAAGATCATAGGTGGCCATATACTTCATGTCAGGGAGTCTCCACCGATGATACGCCATACTGTTGCGGCGCATCGCGTTTTGGCGGGCGCCTTCATGCTGCATAGCAGCGAGAGTAGGGGCAAAAAAGAAACATGGCAACCAAGGAATACGAGGCGGCACCAAAGTTGGAGAAGCTGACGGCCAATCTTGCCAAGGCCGAGGCCCTGACGGAACGGCTGATGGCGGCGATGGCGCAGCACAAGGCGCATGACCCGGCCCTGCATGGCCCCTCGGCCGAAGTGTTCATGAAGGCGGCACAGGCCTATCTTGCCGCGATGATGCAAAGCCCGGCCAAGTTGCTGGAGCATCAGGTCGGCTACTGGACCAAAAGCCTGAAGCATTACATCGAGGCGCAGCAGGCGCTGGCCAAGGGAGAGCTGAAGGCCCCCGCCGACCCGGGCCCGAAGGACCGCCGTTTTGCCAACCCGATGTGGGATACGCACCCTGCGTTCAACTACCTCAAGCAGCAATATCTGATCAACGCCGAGGCGGTCAGCCAGGCGGTCGAGGATATGGAAGGCATCGAGCCCGCCGAGAAACAGCGGGTCGAGTATTTCAGCAAGCAGATCGTTGACATGCTGGCGCCGACCAACTTTCTGGGCACCAACCCCGATGCGCTGGAAAAGGCGATTGCCACCGATGGCGAAAGTTTGGTGCAGGGGCTGGAAAACCTGATCTCGGATATCGAGGCCAGCAATGGCGGGCTGACGGTGACGCTTGCCGACCGCGAGGCGTTTCATCTTGGCGAGAACATCGCCACCACCCCGGGCAGCGTGGTGTTCCGCAACCGTATGTTCGAGCTGATCCAGTACACGCCGACCACCGAAAAGGTGTATCAGACGCCGCTGCTGATCTTTCCGCCCTGGATCAACAAATTCTATGTGCTGGACCTCAAGGCGCAGAACAGCCTGATCAAGTGGGTCGTCGATCAGGGCTTTACGCTGTTCGTGGTAAGCTGGGTCAACCCAGGCGCGGACTATGCCGATGTCGGCATGGACGACTATATTCGCGAAGGCTACCTGACCGCGATGGCCGAGGTGCGCCGGATCACCGGCGAGGCGCAGATCAACTGCGTTGGCTATTGCATCGCGGGCACCACCCTGTCGCTGACGCTGGCGCATCTGGAGCGGGCAGGGGACAAGACGGTGAAATCGGCGACGCTATTCACCACGCTGACCGACTTTTCCGACCCCGGCGAGGTGGGCGTATTCCTGTCGGATGATTTCGTTGACGGGATCGAGCGGCAGTCGAAGGTTGATGGCATCCTGTCGAAATACTTCATGAGCCGGACCTTCAGTTATCTGCGCTCGAACGACCTGATTTATCAGCCGGCGATCAAAAGCTATATGATGGGCGAGGCGCCGCCCGCGTTCGATCTGCTGTTCTGGAACGGCGACGGCACCAACCTGCCGGCGAAGATGGCGGTCGAATATCTGCGCGGCCTGTGCCAGCAGGACGGCTTTGCCAAGGGCGAGTTTCCGGTGTTCGGCAAGCCGGTCAGCCTGTCGGGCGTCAAGCTGCCGGTCTGTGCCATCGCCTGCGAGACCGATCACATCGCGCATTGGCGGGGCAGCTTCAACGGCGTGCGGCAGATGGGATCAAAGGACAAGACCTTCATCCTGTCGCAGTCGGGCCATATCGCCGGCATCGTCAACCCGCCCTCAAAGGGCAAGTATGGTCATTACACCAATGACGGGCCAATGACGACGCCCGAAGAGTTCATGGCAGGGGCAACCTTTCATTCCGGCAGTTGGTGGCCGCGCTGGGGCGAATGGCTGGCGGGCCATTCGGGCAAGATGGTTGCGGCGCGGGTGCCCGGTGATTCGGGCCAGAAGGTTCTGGGATCTGCCCCCGGTGGCTATGTCACAGCGGTTCCGGCCATCTGACGCGGCTGCGGTTGCGTGCGCGACCGTCTTTGGTCCGTCCGGCTTCCCTAGCGTCAAGAATTTTGCTGCACCGCAGAAATTGCACTTGCAATGCTGCGGTGCAGCATCTATATACTTGCTATCAGAGGCCGGGGGATGTTGCCCCGGATTTGCAGGAGCAAGACAATGACCAAGACCCCCGACTTCACCAAGGTGTTCCAGGATTTCGCGTCTTCCTTCCCGGTTGACGCTTCTTCGCTGCAAAATGCCTTCAAGACCCAAGCCGCCTTTGGCGAAAAGCTGACCGCCGTTGCGCTGTCGGCTGCCGAGAAATCGACCGAAATCTCGACCAAATGGGCCAAGGACACCATCGCCAAGCTGACCGTGGCCTCGAAGGCCAAGGCCGAGCCCGCTGAATACACCAAAGCCGCTTCCGACTTCGCTACGGCTGCTGCCGAGATGGCTGCCGAAAACCTGGCCGCCTTCGCCGAGATTGCGAAGAAGGTCCAGATGGACACCGTTGAACTGATCCTGGCCGCCGGCAAGGACGTTTCGGAAGAAGCGCAAGCTGCCGTCAAGAAGGCTACCGCCGAAGTGACCGCCGCTGCCAAGAAGGCTGCTGCGGCTGCGAAGTAATCGCGCCTTTTGCGTCAGTATCGAGTGATGGGCAGGCGTTTAGCCTGCCCTTTCTTTTTTTCTGCACCTCTCCTAGACTTCTCTGCACAAGCAAAATCTGGGAGGGTACCAAATGGCCGATACTGCGAAGCCGCTGCTGATCAAGCGCTACGCCAGCCGCAGGCTGTATAACACCGAAACCTCCGATTATGTGACGCTGGAAGATATTGCCGGGTTCATCCGGTCTGGGCGTGAGGTCCAGATCGTCGATCTGAAATCGGGCGATGACCTGACGCGTCAATACCTGCTGCAGATCGTGGCCGAGCATGAATCGAAGGGCGATACCGTCCTGCCGACCAATGTCCTGACCGATCTGGTGCGGTCTTATGCCACGAACATGCAGGCAGTGATGCCGCAGTTCCTGCAAGCCAGTTTCGAAATGCTGCGCGAGGGACAATCCAAGATGGTCGAAAACCTTTCGACCATGCCGAACCCCCTTGCCGCCGTTCCTGGATTCGAGGCGTTGCGCAAGCAGCAGGAAGCCTTCATGAAAACCATGATGGGGGGTTTGCCCGGCTGGGGTAGTGCAACCACCGCACCCAAGGAAGAAGGCGCGCCGGAGCCCGGCTCTGCCGAGGAGCTGGCCGAGATCAAGAAGCAGTTCGCCGAGCTTCAGAAGAAGCTGTCGAAGCTCTGACATGCCGCAGGTTCAGGGCCGCGTCACCCTGTGGGGGATCGAGGTCTTTCTGGCGGTGGCGGAAGAACGGGCGATTTCAGCCGCGGCGCGGCGGCTGAACGTCTCGGCTTCTGCGATCTCTCAGCAATTGACGGGGATCGAGGCGGCGCTGGGCGCCGTGCTGTTCGACCGCTCGGCGCGGCCCTTGGCGCTGACGCCCGCGGGGGCGATGTTTCGCCGTCATGCGCAGGTGATCCTGTCGGCCGAGGCCGAGGCGCGAGCCGAACTGGCGGTGGCCGATCTGGCGGGGTTGACCACGCTGCGGTTGGGCATGATCGAGGATTTCGACGCCGAGGTGACGCCGCGCCTGTTGTCGGGGCTGGCGCGTGAGTTGCGGGGCTGCCGCTTCCTGCTGGAAACCGGCGCAAGCCATCGGTTGCTGGATCAGTTGGAGGCCCGCGCTCTGGATATTGCGGTTACCGCCGATGCCGGGATGACGCAGGGTGAAGAGGGCTGGCGCGAGGTGCATCCCCTGATGGCCGAACCCTTTGTAGCGGTCGCGCCGAAGGGGCGGGGCACCACGGGCCTGCCGCTGATCCTGTACACCGCGCGCCACCTGATGGGCCGCCAGATCGCGGCGCATCTGGCGCGGCAGAACATGGGGCAGGCCGCCCGGTTCGAGCTGGACAGCTATAACGCCATTCTGGCCATGGTGGCCGAGGGCGAGGGCTGGACCATCCTGACACCGCTGGCGCTGCACCATGCCGCGCGGTTTCAGGCTGCGGTCGAGGTGTTGCCCCTGCCGATGGATCCGATCTCGCGCACCTTGTCGCTGTCGGCGCGGGCGGGGGTTTTGCAGGACATGCCGGGCCAGATTGCCGAACGGTTGCGCGGCCTGATTCAAGATCAGGTGGTGACTCCGATGGTGCAACGGATGCCTTGGGCCAAAGGCGCGTTACAAGTTCTTTAGGGAGAAAACGAGATGCAAAAGGGCCGGATGGAGGCGTTTACCGACGGGGTGATGGCGATCATCATCACCATCATGGTGCTGGAACTGAAAGCGCCCGAGCAGGCGGATTGGTCGGCACTGGCCAGCCTGTCGCACAGCTTCCTAAGCTATCTGCTCAGCTTTCTTTACGTTGGCATCTACTGGAACGCACATCACCACCTGATGCAGGCACATGGCCGTGTCAGCGGCGCGGTGCTGTGGGCGAACCTGCATCTCTTGTTCTGGCTGTCGCTGTTGCCCTTTGCCACCCGCTGGATCAGCGAGGCGGGGCTGGCATCCGCGCCGGTCATGCTGTTCGGCGCAATCCTGTTCATCCAGGGCATCGCCTATCTGTTGCTTGAGCGGTCGCTGTCGCGTGCCGATGGCGGGGCTGTCGCACGGTTGCAGACGCCCTTGGGCAAGGCGATAGGGTCGCAGGTCCTTTATCTGGTTGGCATTGTCTTTGCAGCGATTGGCTGGGAGTGGCTGGCCTTTGCCGTGCTGTGGATTCCCGCGCTGCTGTGGCTGGTGCCCGACCGGCGGATTGAACGCGCGTTGGCGTGAAAGATGAGAGGGGTGCGGCTGCGTGGGCTGGCTGGCGGTTCAGGCGGGCAAGCGGCGGGGCTGTGGCACGGATTCGTTGGGTGGCGGCGCGGGGCGCGGCTGCCTGAGAATTCCGGTGAGTTTAGGGGGCTGGCCGAGGGTCTGGCGATCAGGCGCGCGCGGGCTGGGGTAAACCTTGCTGGCTAGCGCACTGACATTTTCGAGGCTGGCGATGGCTGGCTTCGTTGAGATGGTGTTTATGCCGATTCTTGGGGCGGGGCAAGAAAAATCATTTGTAATCAAATAGTTGATTGTTTAAGTCGGGCATTTTTCGCCAAGCGAAATCATCAGGAATTTCCAAAATCAAAGGGCCGCCTGTTCCGGCGGCCCTTTGCGTCACATCAGGGGATTGGGGTTATTCCAGTTCGATCAGAAGGTCTTTCGCGTCGATCTGGGTGCCAGCCTGAACGTGCAGCGCCTTGATGGTCGCGGCGCGGTCGGCGTGCAGGCCGGTTTCCATCTTCATCGCTTCGATGGTCAACAACAGGTCGCCCGCGTTGACCTTTTGCCCGACCGTCACCGCGACCGAGGCCACCGAGCCCGGCATCGGCGCGCCGACATGGGCGGGGTTGCCTTCCTGCGCCTTGGGGCGGGCCGCCGTCTTGGCTTTGACGGCACGGTTCGACACGCGGATCACGCGCGGCTGGCCGTTCAGTTCGAAGAACACCTTCACCTCGCCATCCTCGCCCGTCTCGCTGACGGTTTGCAGGCGAATCTCCAGCGTCTTGCCCGAGTCGATTTCGGCGGTGATCTCATCCCCCGGCTGCATCCCGTAAAAGAAGGTGCGGGTCGGCAGCACGCGGACCGGGCCATAGGTCTTGTGGCGGCCCATGTAGTCCAGGAAGACCTTGGGATACATCAGATAGCCGTTCAGATCCTCGTCATCGATCGGATAGCCGTTGAGTTCAGCCGAAACCTTGGCGCGGGTGCCCTCCAGATCGACCGGGGGCAGCGATTTGCCGGGCCGTTCGGTCAGCGGCGCCTCACCCTTCAGCACCTTTTTCTGGATGCCTTCGGGCCAGCCGCCATGGGGCAGGCCAAGGTTGCCTTTCAGCATGTCGGCCACGGAATCGGGGAAGGCCACATCGATGGCCGGGTCTTCCACTTGCGCGCGGGTCAGCCCTTGCGCCACCATCATCAAAGCCATGTCGCCCACGACCTTGGACGAGGGCGTGACCTTCACGATATCGCCGAACATCTGGTTGGCATCGGCATAGGCTTGTGCCACCTCGGGCCAGCGTTCTTCAAGGCCAAGGCTGCGGGCCTGCGCCTTGAGGTTGGTGAACTGCCCGCCAGGCATTTCATGCAGATAGACTTCCGAGGCCGGGGCAGGGATGCCGGATTCGAACGCCGCATATTGGGCGCGGACGTGTTCCCAATAGTTGGAAATCTCACGAATGGCGGCGATGTCCAGGCCGGTATCCCGCTCGGTATGGCGCAGCGCCTCGACGATAGAGCCGAGGCACGGCTGCGAGGTGCCGCCCGAGAAGGCATCCATCGCGGCATCGACCGCATCCACCCCCGCATCGCAGGCGGCAAGAATGGTGGCCGCCGCCGCCCCGCTGGTGTCATGGGTGTGAAAGTGGATCGGCAGGCCAACCTCTTGCTTCAAGGTCTTGACCAGTTGGCGCGCGGCGGCGGGTTTCAGCAGGCCCGCCATATCCTTGAGGCCAAGGATATGCGCGCCTGCCGACTTCAGTTCCAGCGCGCGGTCCACATAGTATTTCAGGTTGTACTTGGGCCGGGCAGGGTCCAGCAGGTCGCCGGTATAGCAGATGGTGCCTTCGCAGACCTTGCCCGCCTCGATCACCGCGTCCATGGCGACGCGCATGTTTTCAACCCAGTTCAGGCTGTCGAACACGCGGAACACATCGACGCCGGTGGCGGCGGCCTGTTTGACAAAGGCCTGCACCACGTTGTCGGGGTAATTGGTATAGCCCACGCCATTGCTGGCCCGCAGCAGCATTTGCGTCATCAGGTTCGGCATGGCCGCACGCAGGTCGCGCAGGCGCTGCCAGGGGCATTCCTGCAAGAAGCGGTAGGCCACGTCGAACGTCGCCCCGCCCCAGCATTCCACGCTGAACAGTTGCGGCAGGTTGGCGGCATAGGCAGGGGCCACCTTGATCATGTCGATCGACCGCATCCGGGTGGCCAGCAGCGACTGGTGGCCGTCACGCATGGTGGTATCGGTCAGCAGAACCTTTTTCTGCGCCTTCAACCAGTCGGCAACAGCCTGCGGGCCCTTTTGTTCCAGCAGGTTGCGGGTGCCCATGGCGGGCTCGGCCTTGGCCGCAGGGGGCTTTGGCGCCTTGACCTCGGCCGGCGGCTTGGCGCGGCCTGCGGTTTCGGGATGCCCGTTCACCGTGATGTCGGCGATATAGGTCAGGATCTTGGTCGCCCGGTCGCGCCGCTTCTTGAAGTGGAACAGGTCGGGCGTCGTGTCGATGAACTTGGTCGTGGCCGCGTTCGCCAGGAACGTCGGGTGCTTCAGCAGGTTCTCGACGAAGGCGATGTTGGTCGCCACGCCCCGGATGCGGTATTCCGACAGCGCGCGCTTCATCCGCACGATCGCCTGTTCGGGCGTCGGCGCCCAGGCGGTGATCTTGACCAGAAGCGAATCGTAGTAGCGCGTGATGACCGCGCCCGAGTAGGCGGTGCCCCCGTCAAGGCGGATGCCATTGCCCGTCGCCTCGCGGTAGGCCGTGATGCGGCCATAGTCGGGGATGAAGTTGTTCATCGGATCTTCGGTCGTGATCCGGCACTGGATCGCATGGCCGTTCAGGTGCACGTCGGCCTGGCTTGCGACCCCCGTCGCCTCGGCCAGGCTTTTGCCTTCCGCGATCTTGATCTGGGCCTGCACGATGTCGATGCCGGTCACCTGTTCGGTGACGGTATGTTCGACCTGCACGCGGGGGTTCACCTCGATGAAGTAGAAGCGCCCCGTGTCCATATCCATCAGGAACTCGACGGTGCCCGCGCATTCATAGCCGACATGGGCGCAGATGCGCTTGCCCAGGTCGCAGATCTCGGCCCGCTGGGCGTCGGTCAGGTAGGGGGCGGGGGCGCGTTCAACGACCTTCTGGTTGCGGCGCTGGACGGTGCAGTCGCGTTCATAAAGGTGGTAGATGTTGCCGGCCTTGTCGCCAAGGATCTGGACCTCGACGTGGCGGGCGCGCTGGATCATCTTTTCCAGGTAGCCCTCGCCGTTGCCGAAGGCGGCCTCGGCCTCGCGCCGGCCCTCGCGCACCTTGTCGGCCAGCTCTGCCTCGGAATAGATCGGGCGCATGCCCCGGCCGCCGCCGCCCCAGCTTGCCTTGAGCATGAGGGGATAGCCGACCTCGGCCGCCTGCCGCGCCACCTCGGCCATGTCGTCGCCCAGGACCTCGGTCGCGGGGATGACCGGGACGCCCGCCTCGACCGCCACGCGCCGCGCGCTTGCCTTGTCGCCAAGGGCGCGCATGGTTTCGGCCTTGGGGCCGATGAAGGTGATGCCGTTCGCGGCGCAGGCTTCGACGAAATCCGGGTTCTCGGACAAAAGGCCATAGCCCGGATGGATTGCGTCGGCGCCGCATTCCTTGGCCACGCGGATGATCTCGTCTATCGAGAGGTAGGCCGCGACCGGGCCAAGGCCTTCGCCGATGCGGTAAGCCTCGTCCGCCTTGAACCGGTGCAGGCCCAGCTTGT
>DDEX01000015.1:23745-39425 GCA_002336845.1 Rhodobacteraceae bacterium UBA1943 | reverse complement strand
AGGCTGTCGCCATGATCCACCGATCCGGCCAGAACATAGGTGATCGTCTCTATCCCGCGATGGGGGTGCCAGGGGAAACCGGCGGCATAATCGGCCGGGCGGTCGCCACGGAAATCGTCGAACAGCAGGAACGGGTCCATCCGTTCCGGTTCGGCAAAGCCGAAGGCGCGGTGCAGGTGAACGCCGGCCCCTTCCATCGTCGGGCGGGCGCGGGTTTCAGAGGTGACAGGGCGGATCGACATGGGATGCTCCTCTCATTTGCGGATAAGGCAAAGATAGAGGGGCAGGGCATCCCGCCAACCGGCGATAGGAAGACCGCGACTGTGCGCGGGCGCACAGTCGCGCCATGTCAGCCGCAGGCGACGCCCGACATGCAGATCTTGGGCACAAAGCGCGGACGGGTGACGATGAACTGGCGGACATTATCGGCACTGATGCCCACATTGAACGCAGGCACATAAGGCACAACCGTTTCAACGATCACCACATAGTCGCCATCCGACATCGCCGGAATCTGAGACTTGTAGTTTTGCAGGGTCGCTGTGGTCAGTGCGGGCAGGGTGTTGCCGCCCGTGGTCCGGGACCAGTGAACCTGGAACTGCTGGTTGGATTGCGACCAGGTGACCGAGGTGACCCGGATCGATACGTCCTGGTTGCCGTCGATCAGCCGCTCCATCACCGAATCCATTCCGGTGATATAGGCATCGTTGATCGTGACCATCTCGCGCGAGATCATGTCGGAAATCGTGTAAGAGGCCTTCTGGATGCGGTTGATTGACCGGAACGCGTCCCAATAGACGAACAGACCCAGATAGGCCCACAGCATGAACGGCAGGACCAGAACGGCCTCTGCCATGACGGTGCCGTTTTCAGAGCTGATATATCGGGCTAGACTGCTGCGGAACTTGTGCATGATACCACTCAGCTCGGTTCGGTCACATAGGCCGTGTTGCTGATCAGCGCGTAGCCACCCTTGCCATCAAGCACAAGATAGGGGGCGAGCCCGTAGGCAGGCATGATCGCATCCTGAATCACGCAGATACGCACCAGCATGACGTCGTTCTGCTGGCCGATCTGCAAGGCGGTCACGGGGTTTACGTCTTCCTCACGATCGACGCAGGCGGCATCGGAGGTGGGAAACGACCAGGTTGTCGTGGAAATGCGCGTCATTTCGATGCTGATGTTCTTTTGGCAATCCAGCAGGATGACGCCGCGGCTACAGATCTCGTTCTTCAGCAGTTCGGCGGTCGGGGCAAGGTAATGCCCCAGCCGCAGTTCCCTGACCGTGCGGTCAACGGCCTGATCCAGCATGATCGACCGCAACATCAGCAATCCGCTTTCGAACGCCGAGGCGAAGACAAGCAGGATCAGCGGCGCCGACAGGGCAAATTCAAGCGATGCCGTGCCGCTGTCGGATTTGCGGAAAGCCCTGAGGCACCTGCCGATGGCCGATGTCATTGTGTCAATCTCAACTGGCTGATGTTACTGGCAATGGCACGGAAGGCGGTTTTGATCTGCAGGCCGGTCGCGTTGAAGTAATGCGCAGGCGAGGACGCGCAGCCTGCGATCTGGGTCTGGCCGTTGGCCGGGGCCTCGAACGCGATGCCATAGACCGTCACGCCCTGATTCTTGACCAAGGTGCACATGCTTTGCAGTTGGTTGTCCATGACATCCGTCTCGGTCTGCGTGCGGAACAGCGCCATGGCGTCGTTGTAAGCTGTGGTACGCGTAGCAGAGGTGGTGCCCAAGGCACGAGCGTAGAACTGCCAGGCGACATAGCTGACCCGCATTTTTCCCCAGACTTCAGGCCATTTCAGGTTTGTAACGCCGCTGGGTAGCGGAGCATTCTGCAAATAGCAGGCGCTGGAGGTTGGCGTGGTGCCGTTCCAAGGGCGCGAGTGCCAGGCACCCAGATGCGGAACCCAATAGGGGCGGCTGTTGCAGATCGTCGTGGACGTGGTGCTTACCACCTTCGACGCGTGGAAGACCGAGTAGTAGCTGTCGCTGGTCGCGCGAAAAATATTCGAATAATCCGACTTCTTGTTCGGTTTGATCCGTTCTTCCTTGAAATGCTCGCCGTCGGTCATCAGAACGACGACCTTCATCGCATCGTCGTCGGTATAGTCGTAGGGGCGGCCAGAGAATTCGCTGGGCATTTTGCCGGAGGTGATGAACTGGCTGAACATCGACCGCGAACCGGGATCCAGCAGCGCGGTGCCCCAACGCATCCCGGCGTTGATCGAGGTAGCACCGATCGCCGTCAGGCTGTTGATCGCCGATTGCAGACCCGAGATGCTTTTCGAGGGCAGGGTCACAAGGTTGCCGGTCGTGGCGGTGGTCGTCGATGGGCACCACAGGTTGGCGTCATTGGGCACGCCATAGTTCGAGTCGGTCGGCGAGACATAAGAGGTGGTCTGGTTGGTCGTGGAATAGGAATCGGCGTCTGCGGTCATGGACATCGCGGCCGTGCGCGACAGCGCCAAGCTGCCATAGGTCGAATTGTCGAGGTCCACGCAATACTGGTTCGTACCGCCGTTCGCATCCGTCAGATTGTACTTCGCGGCCAGCATGGACCCAAGGTTGACCTGTCCGTTGAAAGGGACGATCCCGATGGAGATCCGCCCCTCGGCGTCGCTGGACAGGACGGTATTGACGAACTCGTTCGCCGCCGATTTCAGGTTGGTCAGCTTGCTGTTCGACGCCATCGAACCGGACACGTCGAGGATCAGCATGATCTCGACATTGGTCACGCGCTGTTCGGCCTTGGAGTGACCGGCCGCGTCCATCGCGTCCACGCCCAGAAGGTGCAGAAAGATCGGGTCGGTGCCCGCCGTCGCATCTGCCGCGACCTCACGGTAGTTAAGGCCTTCGCTGACCTGGACCGATTTCAGATACTGGATCAGCCCGGCCTTGGTGAAATAGTCGTTCACCACGCTGGTCGCGTCCAGCTCTTGTGTCAGAGAGGCTGCCGCCAGGGTAGAGCGGTCAAGCGTGTTTTGCAGGTTTGTGCGCACGGTTTCATACCGCATCACATCCACCGCGAGCCCGCCGATCATGATCATCGCCATGAACAGCGACAGGGAAAAGATGGTCAGGCTGCCGCTCTCTTGCCGCGCGAAACTGCGCAGACGCCACGGCTTCATGCCGCCAAGGCGGCACGAAAAGTTCAGAACGTGCTTTTTGCCAAATCGCTGCATCTCTCGCACTCCCATCCCCGACTCGATAAGCGGGGCAACACACCAAGGGTGACGATTTACCTTTGTGCAGGGCGGATTTGTGGCAAAATGAGGAATAGATTGTGTGAGTTGCGGCGCTGCCGTGGCCAACGCAGCCTTGGAGAGGGGGATTGTTAACCACGAAGCCCCTCATCGTCGGTCTCCTACTGCGTCAGGCGCAACTGGGTGATGTTTGTGGCAATGGTGCGGAAGGCGGTCTGAATGTCCAACCCGCCGGTGGTCGAGGCGTTGAAAAAGTAGGAATCCGACAGGGCGCACTTGCGGATCTGTGTGGTTCCGTTGGCGGGCGCCTCAAATGCAATGCCATAAACCAGAACGCCGCGGTCCTTGGCCTGGGTGCAGGTGGATTGCAGGCTGGTGTTCATCTCGGTGGCTGAGGCATAGGCCGACGACAGTTTGGTGATCGCGGCATCGTACTGTAGGGTCCGAGTGTCCTTATTGGTGCCAAGCGCACGGGCGTAAAGCTGCCAGGCCACCCAGCTCAGCCGCTCATTGGCCCAGACGTCCTCCCAATTTTGCGGTGTAGCCCCCGAGCCAGAATCCCATGGGCTGCTGCGCCAGGCTTCGGCCGTGTTCTTGCCGTCCTTGCAATCGCTCGACACGCACAGATGCGGCACCCAATACTGTTTGGTTCCAGCCGCAAGGGGGCGGCTCGTGGCATGAAAGATCGAGTAGTTGCCATCGCCGGTTGACCGCCAGATCGGCGAAGAGCCGGTCTTGAAGGCATCGTTGATCCGGGTATGGGCGACATGCTCGCCATCCGTCATCAGCACGATGACCTTCATCGAGCCGTCATCGCCATAGTCATATGGCCGTCCGGCAAAGTTGGCGGGCATGGCGCCATTGGCGATCAGCGTGTTGAATATGCTGCGCGAGCCGGGGTCCAGCAGTGTCATCCCCCATTTCATGCCAAGCGTGATAGAGGTGTTGCCGCCTGCGGTCAGCGCCTTGATCTGCTTTTGCAGGGTGTCCACGTCATTGCCGGGCAGGCGCACCACGTTTTCGGGGTTGTTCTTGCGGCAAAACGGGGCGCTGGCGTTCATCCGGGCGTAGTTGTTGTCCGTGGGCGAGACGAAAGAGGTGGTCTGGTTGGTGCTGCTGGTCACATCGGCAAAGGCCGCCATGGGCATTGCGACGTTGGTGCTGATCCCCGGCCCTGAATAGACTGTCGGCGGCAGTTCGACACAGTTCGCCCCGGGCACTTTGTTAAGATTGGTCAGCGCATATTGCGAGGCCAACTGCGCGCCCAGATTGACTTGCGCATTGTATGGCACCACCGAGATCGAAGTTCGGTGTTGGGTATCGTTTGCCAGAACAGTCTGCACGAATTCGGATGCCGCTGCGCGCAATGCGGTGATCTTGGCCCCCGACATCGAGCCGGACACATCCAGCACCAGCGCAATCTCAACATTGTTCGTGCGCTGTTCGGCCCCCGAGGCCCCCTTGGCATCAAGTTCGTTGATGCCAACCAGATGCAGGAAGTAGGGGTCGGTATCGATCGTGCCCTTTGCCGTGACATTGCGACCGTTCAGGCTTTTATCAACCCTGACTTCGTCGATGTTCGTCCCCAGACCGGCCTTGACCATATAGTCGCGCACGACGCTTTCTGCATCAAGCTGCTGGTTCAGGGCCGCCGCGGCCAGAACGCCGCGGTCCAAAGTGTTCTGCAACGCAGTGCGGCGCTGTTCATAGCGCATGAAGTCAACGGCCACGCCGCCAATGGTCATCATCAGAAAGAAAAGGATCAGCGCGAAAATGATCAGCGCGCCGTCCTCATCTTGGCGAAAGCGGGAGAATGAATTTTTTGCAAAGGCAGCACGAAACATATCAACATTCCTGAACACGGGCGAAGTCTGGTCAGACCCAAAATTTTCACGCCCCGGCCATGTGGTTGCCGCGAAGTTGTGGCAAGATTGTGGCAAATGCGATTGACTTGGGTCGGCCGCCGCTGGCCGGGAAACAGTGCTGATGAGGCAAATGGATTGTCCTGAATTTGGCAAAATGCGCGACGACGATTCGCGTTAAAATTGTGTCTGTATGGCTTCGTTCGTGTTCGAATTGTGGCGCGATTGCGAATCTCAAATCTGCCCAATGGCGATGATTCTTTTCGCCGTTGCAGGACGGTATGCCCTGGGGTGCCGCATTGCAGAAGCGATTGGCCGCGAAAAGCGACGCGGTTTGTCGCTGGTGGCGCAGGAAATCCTGCCGGGCTGTTGATTATCCCACGCGGACGCGCTTTGATCCGGGCGAGTCAGGGAAAGGCCACGTCATGCGATATTCCGGCTGGAAGGTGATTACCCAGGGGCTTCTGGGCAACAAGGGCTGGACACCCGCCTGGCGCGATCCGGCCCCCAAGGCGGAATATGACGCCATCATCATCGGCGGCGGCGGGCACGGCCTTTCGACCGCCTATTACCTGGCCAAGAACCACGGGCTGCGCAACATCGCCGTTCTGGAAAAGGGTTATCTGGGCGGGGGCAACGTCGGGCGCAACACCACCATCGTGCGCGCGAACTACTTCCTGAAGGGCAACAGCGAGTTCTATTCCCACAGTCTCAAGCTGTGGGAGGGGCTGGAAGCCGAGCTGAACTATAACGTCATGCACAGCCAGCGCGGGCTGATCAACCTGTTCCACTCGGATGGCCAGCGCGATGCCTTTGCCCGGCGCGGCAACATGATGATCAACCAGGGCGATGATGCGATCCTGCTGGACCGCGAAGGGGTGCGAGAGCATCTGCCCTATCTCGACTTTGAACAGACCCGGTTCCCGATCTATGGCGGCCTGCTGCATCCCCGTGGGGGCAGCGCGCGGCATGACGCGGTGGCCTGGGGCTATGCCCGGGGTGCCGACCGGCTAGGCGTGGACCTGATCCAGAACTGCGAAGTCACCGGGATCGATGTGGAAGGTGGCAAGGTTGTGGGGGTTCAGACCTCTCGCGGGGCGATCAAGGCGAAAAAGGTCGGCATCGTGGTGGCGGGCCGCTCGTCTCAGGTGGCGGCGATGGCAGGGATGCGGCTGCCGATCGAAAGCCACATCCTGCAAGCCTTCGTGACCGAGGGGCTGAAGCCCGTGATCCACCATGTCGTCAGCTTTGGTATGGGGCACTTCTATATCAGCCAGTCCGACAAGGGCGGCCTCGTGTTCGGCGGCGACCTCGATTTCTACGCCAGCTACGCCGCGCGCGGCAACCTGCCGATGGTTGAACATGTGATGGAAGCGGGCATGACCCTGATGCCGATGATCGGGCGCGCCAAGGTGCTACGGAGCTGGGGCGGCATCATGGACATGTCGCCGGATGGTTCCCCCATCATCGACAAGACCCATATCGACGGCCTTTACCTTGACTGCGGCTGGAACTACGGCGGCTTCAAGGCCGTGCCGGCGTCGGGCTGGTGCATGGCGCATCTGATGGCCACCGACACCCCGCACGAAGTCGCCCGCCGCTTCCGCCTCGACCGTTTCCGCACCGGCCACCTCCTTGACGAGGAAGGCACGGGCAGCCAGCATAACCTGCATTGATGCGTATTCCCGGCATCCTGCTTTTGTTTGGCCTGAGCCTGCCGCTCGCTTCAGCTGCGCTGGCGGAGGGGTTGTGTTACAAACAAAGCCTCGTTGGGCCGCCGGTTGTGGAGGGTGCACGAAGCTGTCGTCTGAATACGATTTTTGATGGCTGGCTATCTGAGAATGGCTTTGAGCTTGAGCCGCTGATTTCCGTAAATCAACGTGTCGGAGCGATATCCAGCAGCCAGGCGGCTTCAAGGCTGTTTCTTGAGCCCGCATCCAACCGCCCCTGGGCCAGAGTCGAAGTTGCCTACTGGCTTGGAAAGAGTGACTCACTCGCTGCGTCCAGGGCGATCCGGCTCCATCCTGGATTGTTCGGTGACCTTGAGAGTGTCCTGAAGAAACAGGCGAAGGCCATTCTTTGCGAGACGATTGGTGAGGATGAAAAGGCGTTCGTCTCGGCAGGCGGCGCAATCCTCTATGAGGTCGGCTTGCGGCCAAGATTCAGAGACAGCGAGACACCGGACTGGTTCGTCAAAGTCGAAATTCCTCAATCCTCTTGTGAGGTTACCTAAATGCGCCTGACCTGCCCTTTGTGCGGCCCCCGCGACCGGCGAGAGTTCTACTATTACGGGTCCGAGGATTACCTTCAACGCCCCGGTCCCGATGCCGGGCCAGAGGCCTGGGATGACCACCTGCACCTGCGTGACAACATCGCCGGAGAGGTGCGCGACCTGTGGTATCACGAGACGGGGTGCAGCCAGTGGCTGATCGTCACCCGCAACACTGTGACCCATGAAATCCTGTCCACCGAACTGGTGGCCGACCGCAAGAAGAAAGGGGTCCGCGCATGAGGATCCTTGGCAAGGGCCAGATCGACCGCAACCGACCCATCAGCTTCCGCTTTGATGGCAAGACCTATCAGGGTTATCAGGGCGATACCGTAGCCTCTGCCCTGCTTGCCAATGACGTCCGGCTGATGGGGCGCAGTTTCAAGTACCACCGCCCCCGCGGTGTGCTGACCGCAGGGTCCGAGGAGCCGAATGCGCTGCTGGAGGTGATCGGCGCCACGAACCAGACGCCGAACGTGCGCGCGACCATGCAAGAGGTTTTCGAGGGGCTGAACACGCAAAGCCAGAACCGCTTTCCTTCGCTGGCCTTCGATGCGCTGGGCGTGAATGATGTGTTCTCGCGCTTCCTGTCGGCGGGGTTCTATTACAAGACCTTCATGTGGCCGCGCGCTTTTTGGGAAAAGCTCTATGAGCCGATGATCCGGCGCGCCGCCGGTTTGGGCCGCTTGTCGGGCAAGCATGACGAAGGGCATTATGAAAAGGCCTATGCCTTTTGCGATCTGTTGGTCATCGGTTCCGGCCCTGCGGGCCTTGCCGCAGCACTGACGGCCGCCCGCGCCGGGGCCGATGTGATCCTGGCCGAGGAGGACCGCGAGCTGGGCGGTCGCCTTCTGGCCGATGAGCCGGAGCTGGACGGTGCGCCCGCCCGCGACTGGGTTGCGACGGTCGAAGCGGAATTGCGCGGCCTGCCCAATGTGCGGGTGATGACCCGCACCACGGTGACGGGCGCATATGACAATGGCACCTTCGGCGCGCTGGAGAGGGTGGGCCTGCATACCCCCGCCCGCGCCGACCTGCCGCGCGAATGCTTCTGGCGGATCGTGGCCAAGCGTGCCGTGCTGGCGGCGGGCGCGCTGGAGCGGCCCATCGCCTTCCCGATGAACGACCGGCCCGGCATCATGATGGCGGGCGCCGTGCGCAGCTATCTCAACCGCTGGGGTGTGACGGCGGGCAAGCGCGTTACGGTGTTCGCCAACAACGACGGCGCGCGCCAGACTGCGCGGCAGTTGATGGCCGCAGGGGTCGAAGTTGCGGCCATTCTCGACAGCCGCGAGGATGCCAGCGCGATCGAGGATTGCCCGGTTTATCTGGGCGCCCGCGTCACCGATACCTCGGGCCGCCTTGGCCTGCGCGCAATCTCTGGCAGCCATGTCGGCGGCGATTTCCAGATCGAGACCGATTGCCTTGCCATGTCCGGTGGCTGGAACCCCACGGTTCACCTGACCTGCCACCTGAACGGCCGCCCGCGCTGGAATGCGGACATCGCGGCCTTTGTGCCCAGCGAGGGCGCTGTTCCGGGCCTGTCGGTTGCAGGGGCGGCCAATGGCGATTTCACCACCCATGGCTGCCTTGCCGCGGGGCAGGCGGCAGCGATTGCCGCACTGGCCGAGATTGGCGTGACGGCAGCAGCGGTTCCGTTGCCCCGTGCAGAAGGGGTGCCCTATGCGATCCAGCCCTTGTGGCTGGTCGAGGGCAAGGGGCGCGCGTGGCTGGATTTTGCCAATGACGTGACGACCAAGGATGTGAAGCTGTCGGCGCAAGAGGGGTTCACCTCGGTCGAGCATATGAAGCGCTATACCACGCAAGGCATGGCCCCCGATCAGGGCAAAAGCTCGAACGTCGCCGCATTGGCGGTTCTGGCCGATGCCACCGGGCGTGGCATTCCTGAAACCGGAACAACCACTTATCGGCCGCCTTTCACGCCGGTCTCCATTGCCTCGATGGGGGCAGGGGGCCGGGCCGAAGGGTTCGCCCCGCAACGCTTCACCACGTCGGACCAGGCCAGCCGTGACCGTCATGCCCCTATGATCGAGGCGGGCCTGTGGTATCGCCCCAGCTATTTCCCGAAACCGGGTGAGAAGACCTGGCGCGAAAGCTGTGATCGGGAGGTCAACATGGTCCGCAGCGCGGTGGGCGTGTCGGATGTCTCGACCCTTGGCAAGATCGACATTCAAGGCAAGGATGCCGCCCGCTTCCTCGATCTGGTCTATACCAACACCTTCAGCACCTTGCCTGTGAGCCGTGTGCGCTATGGGCTGATGCTGCGCGAAGATGGTCTGGTGCTGGATGATGGCACCACGGCACGGCTGGGTGAAAACCACTATCTGATGACCACCACCACCGCTGCGGCGGGTCTGGTGATGCGGCATCTGGATTTTATCCACCAGACCCATTGCGCCGACTGGGATTTGCGGCTGATTTCCGTCACCGAAAGCTGGGCGCAGTTTGCGGTTGCCGGGCCAAAGGCGCGGGCGCTGCTGAATGCGGTGCTGGATGCGCCCTTGGGCGATTTCCCCTTCATGGCATGTGGCGAGACGCAGGTGGGCGGCGTCAAGGGGCGTCTGTTCCGCATCTCGTTCTCGGGCGAGGAGGGCTATGAAGTTGCCGTTCCAAGCCGTTATGGCGAAAGCCTTTTCCGCGATCTTGTGGCGAAAGCCGAGGCGATGGGCGGCGGGCCATATGGCATGGAGGCGCTGAACGTCCTGCGCATCGAAAAGGGTTTCATCACCCATGCCGAGATTCACGGGCGCACCACCGCCTTCGACATCGGCATGGAGAAAATGGTCAGCGCCAAGAAAGACTGTATCGGCAAGGCCATGGCGGCCCGTCCCGGCATGGTGGGCGAAGAGCGCGAGCAACTGGTTGGCCTGAAACTGTCTCAGGAAACCAAGGCTTTCGGCGGCGCACATCTGTTCACCCAAGGCGAGGCGGTGGGGCGCGAGGCCTCGCAAGGCTATGTCACCTCGGTCTGCTGGTCGCCGATGTTTGGCGCGATGCTGGCCATGGGGTTCCTGAAAAACGGCCGTGCCCGGCATGGCGAAAAGATCCGTATCGTCGATCACCTGCGCGACCTAGACCTGATTGCCGAGGTTTGCGACCCGGTGTTCCACGACCCCAAGGGGGAGAAGCTGCGTGCCTGAACTGATCGCCAAAACTGCCCTGTCGGATAAAAAGCCCGCAACCTTCGCCGGAACCACGCTGGCCGAGGCCGACCCCGGCCCGGTCGCTTCGATCGCCCTGTTTCCCGGTCAGGAAAAGGCGCTGGCCAAGGCGTTGAAACCGATGGTCTTTCCGGCCCCCAACAGCTTTACCGAAAACGGCGGCGTGCGTCTGGTCTGGACCGGCCGTGACCAGGCCTTCCTGATCGGCGCAGAACCGCCCGCGCTGGACGGTATCGCTGCTGTTACCGACCAATCGGGCGGCTGGGCCACGCTGACCGTGACCGGCCCGGTGGCGGCCGAGGCGCTGATGCGCCTTGTTCCGCTGGACCTGCGTCCCACATTCGCCGTGGGGCAGGCGGCCCGCGCGCCCTTGGGACACATGCAGTCGGTTATCTTCCGCACCGCGGCCGATGGCTTTACCGTCATGGTCTTCCGCTCCATGGCCCGCACCGCATGGCACGAAATCGAGGTCGCCCTGCGCTCGCTCGCCGCCCGCGCCGCCCTGATCTGATGCTGACCAACCGCGACATCGCGGAGCTTACCGAGCTCCGCCGTGCCTTGCACCGCGCGCCGGAGGTCTCGCGGCAGGAACAGCAGACGGCGCGCACCATCGCCGCCGCGCTGACAGCGGATCAGGTGATCACCGGCCTCGGCGGGCATGGCGTTGCCGCGATTTACAACGGCACCGAACCCGGCCCGACGGTGATGTTTCGCGCCGAGCTCGATGCGCTGCCCATTCAGGAACTGTCCGACGCCCCGCATCGCTCTGCCATCCCCGGCAAGGGACACCTCTGCGGCCATGACGGGCATATGACAATCCTGATGGGCCTGTCGCGCCTGCTGTCGCGCCAGCGCCCCGCCAAGGGCCGCGTGCTCCTGCTGTTCCAGCCCGCCGAGGAAGACGGCTCTGGCGCCGCCGCCGTAATGGCGGATCCGCGCTGGCCCGCCCTGCACCCAGACTGGGCCTTTTCGCTGCATAACGAACCCGGCAATGCCTTGGGCCATGCCCATCTGCGGGCAGGCCCGGTGAACTGCGCCAGTCAGGGGCTGAAAATCCGCCTGACCGGCAAGACCGCCCACGCCAGCCAGCCAGAAACCGGCATTTCGCCCGGCCCCGCCCTGGCCACGCTGATTCCCGCGCTGACGGCGCTGGGGCAGGAGCGCATCCTTGCCCCCGGTTTCCGCCTTGTCACCGTCACCCATGCCCGCCTTGGCGAACCCGCCTTCGGCATCGCGCCGGGCGAGGCGGAACTCTGGGTCACCCTGCGCACGCTGGAAGATGCCGCCATGGCCGCCCTGCGCGCCGAAGCCGTGGCTTTGGTTCATGCCCACAGCCCCGACCTGACCGTCACCTTTGAAACCCACGACGATTTCGCCGCCAGCGTGAACCACCCCGAAGCCGTCTCCCAGATGGCCGCCGCCCTTGATGCCCTGCATATCCCGCATTCCCCCGGTGAAATCTGGCGCGCCTCAGAGGATTTCGGCCGCTTCGGCGCCGCCCCCACCAAATCCGCCATGCTGTTCCTTGGCGCGGGCACCGCGCACCCGGCGCTCCACAACCCGGATTACGACTTCCCCGACGACCTGATCCCCATCGGCGCACACCTCTTCCATCACATCTCCCAGGATCTTCTGGGATAGGCCTGCCCATCATCTGTTCATAAATATCCTGCGGGGGTGCGGGGGTGCAAAACCCCCGCTCCGCACTCGACACCAGCGCCACATCGCGGGATAAAGCATCATGTCCCTGCCGCCCGGTTTCCTTGACGAATTGCGCACCCGCGTCACCCTGTCGTCCGTCGTCGGGCGCAAGGTCACTTGGGACATGCGCAAGTCGAACATGGCCAAGGGCGACTTCTGGGCGCCTTGCCCGTTCCATCAGGAAAAGTCGGCCAGCTTCCATGTCGATGATCGCAAAGGGTTTTATTACTGCTTTGGTTGCCATGCCAAAGGTGATGCCGTCACCTTTGTGAAAGAATCCGAAAACCTGGGCTTCATGGAGGCGGTCGAGGTTCTGGCCCGCGAGGCCGGGATGCAGATGCCCGCCCGCGACCCGAAAGCGGCGGAAAAGGCCGACCATCGAACCATTCTGGGGCAAGTGGTTGATGAGGCGCTGAAATTCTACCGACTGAACCTCAAGTCCAGCGCCGGGGCCGAGGCCCGCCGATACCTGACCGACAAGCGCCGCCTGCCCGAAGCGGCCTGGGAGAGATGGGAGCTGGGCTGGTCGCCCGAAAACGGGCAGGCTCTGGTTGAGGCGCTGAAGCAAAAGGGTATCTCTCCCGATCTTATGGTCGCCTCTGGTGTCATCGCCAAATCCGACTCGGGGCGGCTTTATGATCGGTTTCACAACCGGCTGATTTTTCCCATTCGTGACGGGCGGGGCAGGGCAATCAGCTTCGGCGGTCGCAGTCTGGATCCGAATGCGCGGGCCAAATACCTGAACGGCCCGGAAACCGACCTGTTCGACAAGGGCCGCAACCTGTTCAACCACGCCCCGGCGCGCGAGGCGGCGGGCAAGGGCCTGCCGCTGATCGTGGCCGAAGGCTACATGGATGTGATTGCCCTATCCGAAGCGGGCTTCAGGGCCGCGGTGGCCCCCTTGGGCACGGCTGTGACCGAAGACCAGCTTCGCCTGATGTGGCGGATCAGCGATGAACCCATCATCTCGCTGGATGGTGACAAGGCCGGCATCCGCGCCGCGCTGCGGGTGATCGACCTTGCGCTGCCGCTCTTGGAGGCGGGGAAGGGCTTGCGCTTCGCTGTGCTGCCGGAAGGGCAGGACCCCGATGACCTGATCAAGGCCCAGGGGCCTGCCGCCATGCAAAAGGTGCTGGACCAGGCCCAGCCCATGGTGCGTCTGCTGTGGAACCGCGAGATCGAAGGCAAGGTCTTTGACAGCCCCGAACGCAAGGCGGCATTGGACAAATCGCTGCGGGCAAGCCTGAAGCGCATCGCCGATCCGTCGATCCGCGGCCATTACGGCGAAGAGATCAAGGCGCTGCGGGCAGAGCTGTTCGGCAGCGGTGTGCGCCCGTTCAGGGAATGGCAACCCCGCGCACCCCGTCAGGGCGGCAGGTTCGCGCCGCCCGTGGTCATTGCCCCGACGGCGGCAGCCCGCAGTTCCTTTCTCGCGGGGTCCGACACCAACGAGACATTCGTGCTGGAGGCCACCGTTCTGGCCGGTTTGCTGACATTTCCCGCCCTGATCGACGAGTTGGAAAGCGGTCTTGCCCCCCTGCGGTTCAGTGGCCCCGGCCACAACCGGCTGCTCGATTGCCTGCTTGGCTTGCCGCAGGGCATCGAAGCCATCGAATATGCCCGCCTTCATGCCACGGGTGAACTTGAAACCCTGCTGTCGGATCGCCAAGTCTTCTCCATGCCCTTCATGCGCCCCGGCTACCCGCAAGAGGGTGCGTTGACCATTCTGGCCGATGCCGTGACCAAGCTGCGCGTGGCCAGAGGCGGCGCGCGCGAGGTCAGTGAGGCGGCCAAGGACATCGAGGGTCTGGCGGACGAGGGCCTGACCTGGCGTGTGTCGAAAACGAACGAGGCCCGGTTCGCGGCCCAGCGTGGGCCGCAGGACAATACAGGTGATGCGGTTCTGGCGCCCAATGGTGTGGCGCTGGACCGCGGTGAACTGGAACAGTCCCGCAAGGTTTTTGAAAGCATTCGCTTCGAAAAGCCCAAAGGACGCCACTAAGACAAAGAATCACCGCGCGCCTCTTCCGTCTGCCGTGATTCGCGTTATTTGATTCGGTGCGACCGAAGCGATTCGCGCCCAAGGAGACAGCATGGCCCTGAAAGACAGCGACGACGGCAAACCCGAAGGCGAGGAATCGGACGTATCCCTGGACATGAGCCAGGCCGCGGTCCGCAAGATGATCTCGGATGCGCGCGAACGCGGCTACATCACGATGGAGCAGCTGAACGCCGTCCTGCCGCCCGATCAGGTCTCGACCGACCAGATCGAGGACATCATGTCGATGCTGTCGGAAATGGGCATCAACGTCGTCGAAGAGGAAGAGCAGGAAGAGGGCGAGGCGCCCGCCGGGGGCGGCGAGCTGGTTGAAACCTCCTCGTCGCGCGAAGTGGCGCTGGTCGGGGCGCAGTCGGAAACGCTGGACCGCACCGACGACCCGGTGCGGATGTATCTGCGCGAGATGGGCAGCGTCGAGCTTCTCAGCCGCGAGGGCGAGATTGCCATCGCCAAGCGGATCGAGGCCGGCCGCAACACCATGATCGCCGGGCTTTGCGAAAGCCCGCTGACCTTTCAGGCCATCATCATCTGGCGCGACGAACTTCTGTCGGAAGAAATCCTGCTGCGCGACGTGATCGACCTTGAGGCCACCTTTGGCCGCAGCCTGGACGGTGACGACGAAATGGTCGGCCCCGATCTGGAGGGTGTCGATGTCGAAAGCGCGGGCGCGGCCCCGCGCCGTGCCGCCTCGTCCGAGCCGGAGCTGGATGCCGACGGCAACCCGATCATGCGGTCGGATGACGATGAGGATGACGAGGACGGCTCGTCCATGTCACTTGCGGCGATGGAAGCCACGCTGAAGCCCAAGGTTCTGGAAACCCTGGATCTGATCGCGCGCGATTACACCAAACTGGCCGAGATGCAGCGCGCCCGGATGGATGCAACGCTGTCGGAAAAGACCCGTTTCACCGCCTCGGAAGAAGCGGCCTATCAGAAGCTGCGCGGCGAGACGGTGGTTCTGGTGAACGAGCTTCACCTGCACAACAACCGGATCGAGGCGCTGATCGACCAGCTTTACGGCATCAACAAGCGCATCATGTCGATCAACTCGGGCATGGTGAAGCTGGCCGATGCCGCGCGGATCAACCGCCGCGAGTTCATCGACGAATATCAGGGATACGAGCTGGACCCGACCTGGCTGGACCGCATGGCCACCAAGGCCGGGCGCGGCTGGCAGACCATGATGGAGAAGAGCCGCGAGAAGGTGGAAGAGCTGCGCAGCGAAATGGCGCAGGTCGGCCAGTATATCGGCGTGGACATTTCCGAATTCCGCCGCATCGTGAACCAGGTGCAGAAGGGCGAGAAAGAGGCCCGTCAGGCCAAGAAGGAAATGGTCGAGGCGAACCTGCGTCTGGTCATCTCGATCGCCAAGAAATACACCAACCGCGG
>DDEX01000015.1:20526-23735 GCA_002336845.1 Rhodobacteraceae bacterium UBA1943 | reverse complement strand
CAGGAAGGCAACATCGGCCTGATGAAGGCGGTGGACAAGTTCGAATACCGCCGGGGCTACAAGTTCTCGACCTATGCGACCTGGTGGATCCGTCAGGCGATCACCCGCTCCATCGCCGATCAGGCCCGCACCATCCGCATTCCGGTGCATATGATCGAGACGATCAACAAGCTGGTGCGCACCGGGCGCCAGATGCTGCACGAGATCGGCCGCGAGCCGACGCCGGAAGAGCTGGCCGAAAAGCTGCAGATGCCGTTGGAAAAGGTTCGCAAGGTGATGAAGATCGCCAAAGAGCCGATTTCGCTGGAAACCCCGATCGGCGACGAGGAAGACAGCCAGCTGGGCGACTTCATTCAGGATACCAACGCTGTCCTGCCGCTGGATTCGGCGATTCAGGAAAACCTGAAGGAAACCACCACCCGCGTGCTGGCCAGCCTGACCCCGCGCGAGGAACGGGTTCTGCGGATGCGCTTTGGCATCGGCATGAATACCGACCACACGCTGGAAGAAGTGGGCCAGCAGTTCAGCGTGACCCGCGAACGCATCCGCCAGATTGAGGCGAAGGCGCTGCGCAAGCTGAAGCATCCCAGCCGGTCGAGGAAGCTGCGGAGTTTCCTGGATCAGTGATCGACAGGCGCCCTGCGGGGCGCCTTTTCACTTTGGGGTATTTTATGCACTGGGATTTCTTTCCGAACGAATTCGGTCTCGCCGTTTCTAATGATGGATTTTCGGTTGGCTTCACTTGCCCGACGCACAGCCCAAAAGTTGACTTTTATCAGCCGCGACCTGAGTTTGAGTCTTCGGAAGTAAACAGACTACAGAAGCTCCCAGCATATGTAGGCATTTCGACCGGTGTGGCGTCTGCCCATATTCGCGACCTGTATCGCCTCATCGGTGAAAAGACCGATATTCTTGATGGTGCGACAGGCTATATTTCAATCCATAAGAGGATCGAAGTCCAAATTTGGGTGTCGGAGCTTTTGATGGAGCGTATAGTTCGCACTCTTGAATACCAGACTGCCACCAAAGGAAAGCTCAGCCTGTCTATGCGCGTTCTCCCAACAATCCGTGGGCTTTCCGTGGCCTGTACGGATGATGATCTAAGGCGGTTCAAGTCAGGTGAATTGCCAGCGCAAGTGTCGGATTTGCCTCAGTTGCATGTGGTGAAGTCTATTCCCTGATGCACCGTAAGGAGCACTGACAACCAGGGCGAGCAACCGAACGTTTCGCCGTACACTTAAGACCTGCCACTTTTCCCAGTACCCCAAATCTGGCTCTATCTCTCCCCCCAATCTGGTCTCACAACATTTTGTTGACAGCTTCCCCCTGCGCAGCCGTAACCTGTGTCACACAGGGGCATGGGTGGGGTTCATGCGGCTGTCGCAAACCCCTCCTAAGCCTGTTCTGTCAACAACGGCGTGAAATCGCCGGACAAGCCGCCCCAGGCGGTCAACATAGGGAGACTACCGACGTGTTGAAAACCTATTCCACCCTCAATCGCCGCAGCTTCTTGAAGCGTTCGGCGGCGGGCGTGGGCGCCCTTGCTGCGCCCGCCCTCATCTCGTCCAAGGCGCTGGCCTCTTCGGGCGAAATCAACTTCATGGGCTGGGCTGGTTACCCCAAGCTGACTGAAGAAGTGTTCCCTGCTTTTGAAAAGGCCACGGGTATCAAGGTGAACTTTACTGAGCAACCAGATCAGGATGCTCTCTTCGCGCAGGCTAAGGTTGCTATCGAATCCGGTGGCGTTGACGTGTCCGAACCGACGATCGACCGCTGGGCTGGTTGGGACTCGAATGGTTTACTTCAGCCGTTCGATGAATCCAAGCTTGCCATGTCAAACTATCTGCCGGGTCTGGCCGATGGCGCTGCGGGTGAGCGCAGCCGCAAGGATGGCAAACTTTATTATCTGCCATCGAACTGGGGAACCGAATCTCTCGTTGTCAAGGAGGGCGATGCCAAGCTGTCCACGCCGCCGTCGCTCGGTGATCTGTTCAATCCGGAAAACCAGGTTGTGGTGCGGCCGCACTCGACGCTGGCTGCCATGGGGCGCTGGCTGGACGCACAGGGCAAGCTGCCCTTCCCGTGGCTGGACGGCTATACCGACATGGACAAGATGGTCCAGCTTTGGGACATCGCGCTGGCCGAGGCGATCAAGGCCAAGGGCAACGTGGTGCAGTGGTGGTCTGGCGAGAATGATGCGAATGCTGGCTTTACCGCCAACGGAGCGACTGTCGGCCTGAACTGGGATTCGACGGGCTACAATCTGCGTAACGACGGCTACAAGTTTATTGCACCCGTTGAAGGCGCCTTTGCTTGGCATCAGGGCTTCATTCTGATGAAGAATGCGGTGAACGTCGAACAGGCGCATGAGTTCGTAAAGTTCATCTCGACGCCGGAAGGCGCGGCGGGTTGGGCGACGGCCTTCTCGTCAAACCCGGTTGCCAAAGGTGCGTATGAACTGATGGGGCCGGACGTAGCCAAATTCTATGGTGAGTTCCTGACTGCGGAAACCTCAAAGAGCCTTTGGTGGTGGCCAGAGCAATCGGCGGAGTTCATCGCCAAGCGCGGCGAATACGCCGACAAGTACAAATCGGCCTGATCGGTTATGCAGCCGATGTGCGCCGGGCCCTTCGTGGCCCGGCGCATTTTATTGCAGCCTGGCATGGCTGGACGAATGGAGCGTGCGAATCTGGCTATAGCCATTGCGCGGCGCAAAGGTTCCGCTAGGCTCTTCACAACAACAAGAATGACAGGGGGAAGACGGTCCTATGAGTGCGGGGATTGATCTTGAAAACGTCTGCTGCGACTTCGGCAGCTTTCGCGCGGTGGACAATGCCAATGTCTCGATCAAGCCGGGCGAGTTCTTCTCGTTTCTCGGCCCGTCGGGCTGCGGCAAGACCACAATCCTGCGGATGATCTCGGGCTTTACCGAGCCGACGCAAGGTGTGATCCGCATCGGCGGCAAGGATGTGCGGGGCTTGCGCCCGAACCAGCGGCCGACGGCACTGATTTTCCAGAACCTCGCGTTGTTTCCGCTGATGACGATCTGGGAAAACATCAGCTTTGGCCTGGAGGTGCGGGGTGTGGACAAAGCGACCCGCCGCGCCAAGGCGGAAGAGCTGCTGAAGCTGGTCGATCTGCCCGGCGCTGCCGACAAGATGGTCAGCCAGCTTTCGGGCGGGCAAAAGCAGCGGGTGGCCATTGCGCGC
>DDEX01000015.1:0-20488 GCA_002336845.1 Rhodobacteraceae bacterium UBA1943 | reverse complement strand
GGCGTGACCTTCATCTACATCACCCACGATCAGGGCGAGGCCTTGGCCATGTCGGACCGCGTGGGCGTGATGAGCCAGGGGCGCATCCAGCAGATCGCCGACCCGCGAGAGATCTACAATAACCCGGTCAATGGCTTTGTCGCCAGCTTCGTGGGCGAAAACAACACCTTCGCGGGCACGGTGAAGAACCCCGCCTCGGGCATGGCAGGGTATGAGACCGCGCTGGGCACCTTCCGCGCGCGGCTGGGCGAACTGGCCCCCGGCGGGAACGGCAAGCTCTATGTCCGGCCTGAACATACGCTGCTGTCGCAGACCGCCACGACCGAGAATGCGGTGCCGGTGACGATTTCGGAAATCTCGTTCGAGGGGGCGTTCATCGCGGTGCATGGCATGGCCGAGAACGGTCAGACCCTCGTGGCCGAAATCCGCAATGACGGGTCGGCGACCGTGCCTGACACGGGCGCAAGGATGTTCATGCAGTTTGACGCGGAACGCGCGGCAATCCTGCCCGACGCCGCCGTTGCGAAGGGGTGACAGATGGAGGATCTGTTTCGCCGTTATGGTCACACGCTGACCTTCGCCTTTGTCGCCCTGGTTGCCTTCTGGCTGCTGGCGCTGGTGATCCTGCCCAACCTCACGCTGTTCGAGGCTTCGTTCCGCCCCTATTTGCCCGTGACCGAGATTGGCGGGCCAAAGGATGTCTATTCGCTGGATAACTATGCAAAGTTCCTGCGCAATCCGGCACCGTGGAATGTATTTGGCTATGAGGTTCAGGCGCCGCTGAACGTAAAGACCTTCCTTTCGACGGTCTTCTATTCGATGATCGCAACCTTCATCACCTTCGCCTTCAGCTATCCCCTGGCCTATTATCTGGCCAAGGTTGTGCAGCCGAAATCGCTGCCGACGATGATCCTGCTGCTCTTCATCCCCCTCTGGGTGTCCGAGGCGCTGCGGGCCTTTGCCTGGTATATCATCCTCACCTTCAACGGCCCGCTGAATGCGGTGCTGACCGGGATCGGATTGCTGGACAAGCCGATCCGCTGGCAGCAGGGGGTGCTGACGGGCTATGACGCGGTGGTGATCGGCCTGGTCTATTCCTACGTCCTGTTCATGCTGTTCCCGATCTATGGCTCGATCCAGTCGCTGGACCGCAACCAGATCGAGGCGTCGGAAGACCTGGGCGCAAAGTGGTGGCAGACCCATTGGCGGGTGATCCTGCCGCACGCCAAGCCGGGCATCGCCTCGGGTTCGGTCATGGTATTCATGCTGTCGGCGGGCTCGCTTTTGGTGCCGTCGGTGCTGGGGTCCACCAATTCCAACTGGTTTACCCAGACGATTCAGCAATGGATGCTGGAAAGCCAGGACTGGAATACAGGTGCTGCCTATTCCTTCCTGTACATCCTGCTTTGCACGGTCGTCGTGGCGTTGGCCATGTGGGTGTTCAAAGTCAAACTTTCCGACATCGCGAAGTAAAGAGGCGGGATCATGCACAAGACGCGCAACTTCCTGTTCAACCTCTATTTCGGGATGTTCCTGCTGTATCTGTTCCTGCCCTTGGCCATCATGGGCGGGGCGGCATTCAACAATAACAAACTGCCCTCGGTCTATCCGTGGAAGGGCTTTACCTGGACATGGTTCCAGCAATTGCTGGCCGATCAGGTGATGTGGACCTCGTTCCGCAACACCATTCTGGTCGCGCTGGCCGTGGTGATCATCGCGGTGCCGATCGGGGCGGCGGCGGCGATCCTGATCAACTCGATCTCGGGGCGGGTCAGGGCGGCGCTTTACGGGCTGATGGTGGCCCCCATCCTGATGCCGGGGGCGGTGATCGGCATCTCGACGCTGCTGTTCTGGAACAAGGCCAATATCCCGCCGGGGCTGCATCTGTCGGTGCTGGGCCAGGTCAGCTATATCGCGGCCTTTGTCATGCTGCTGGTGCTGGCGCGGCTGCAAAGTTTCGACTCTGCCCTGGAGGAGGCGGCACTGGACCTTGGCGCAAGCCATGCCCAGGTGGTGCGGCGTATCCTGTTGCCGCATCTTTACCCGGCACTGGGGGCAGGGGCGGCGATTGCCTTTTTTCAGTCGATCGAAAACTTCAACGTGACGCTGTTCACCCGCGGCACCTCGAACACGCTTACCGTCTATGTGTTCTCCAAGGTGCGCTCGGGTATCACGCCGACCATCAACGCATTGGCGCTCATGTTGATCCTGATGACGCTGGTGCTGGCGACGATCTATGAACTGCGCCGCCGGGCGCAAGCCAAGATCGAGGCCGCACGAGAGGCCGAGGGCCGCCGCGCCGCCGCGCTGGAGGAACTGTAAGTCGAAAGGCCCGGAGGTTCCTCCGGGCCTTTCAAATTTCCTCCTGGAAATCCGGCGTTACCTGGCTGCCTTTGCGATGAACGGCGCAAGGTCGCCGTATCCGGTAAACCGCCGCTCATAGGCCAGCCCCAGCCGTGCGGCGCAATCCTGCGCCTTGGCCTCCAGCGCGGGGTCATCGGTCTGGGCCTGATAGACCAGCTTGGTATAATTGCCGAACATCATCGGGATCAGTTCGGGGTGCCGGTCAAACCCCATGGGTTTCCAGACAAAAGCCTCGAACTGGCGCACCAGAAAGTCGGTCAGGTAAAAGGCGGTGAATTCGTCGGGGTGGGCGGCGAAGGCCGCGTTGCCTTCAAAGAACGAATAGCAGTGGGGCCCCGCGATCATCTCGACCCCCAACTGGTCGCAAGCGGCCTGTAACTGCCCGCCCGTGCCGCAGTCGGCGTAAAGGACGTGAATCGCGTCATAGTCGCCGCGCCGTTCGGTGACCGTGGCCTTGACGGCTTCGGTGATCTGGTCAGGGTAAAGATGCAGTTTGGCGGGCAGGCATTGCAGGTCGAGATGGGTCCAGCCGTTGGCGCGGATCACGGCCAGCACCTCATGCGCCAGCGCACCGCAAGCCAACAAAAGCACCCGGCCCTTGCGGCTGGCGTCAAGGCCCGTCTCGGTAAGCTCTGCGTCGCTTAGCGCCACGCAAGGCCCCGCACGACGGCGGCCAGCCCCAACGCGCCAAAGGCCAGCCAGATCAGCGGCAGGCCAAGGCTGTGGGCCAAGGCAAGCGTCACGCCGGCCAAAGCGATGACGCCAAGGATCAGGGCAAGAAAATGGGGCAGGGGCATATTGGTCCTCCTGCCTCTAATCTGGGACTTTCAGCGGCGCTTGCCAAGCCTCATAGCGCCCATTTGAAGCCTTCGAACGTCTCATTGCCGTCATATCCGAAATGACGCTGCTGGGATTTGGTGAAAAGTTTGCGGCCACGAAAGCGGATCGCGTAAAGCCATTCGATCTGGGCAAGGTTTTCGCAGCCGCTGATGCTGCCATCAGGCTCGAACACATCGATGCCTTCGTCCGAGTGGTCCTCTGCATAGGTATCCTGCTCGCCATGCAGGATCATCGGCGCGCCGATGCGGCTGTTGACGAAGATCTGGACGTCGCGAAAGGCGGGGCTGCGCGAATGCTTCTGGCCCAACAGGGTTTCGAACACCGCGACGTTGTTGCGCCGGTCATCGGCCGGCACGATGCCGTAAAGGTCGAAGTCACCGTGGATGTATTTCCCCATATTCAGGTAGCCTTGGGTGTATTTCAGGCAGCCATAGCGCGGGCTGCTTCGGTCCAGATCGACGAAATACTGCATTCCATCGGGGATGATGGCGACCGACTTCTGCCCCTCCAGCGTGCGGACCCGTTCGTGGATGTGCGCCATCGAGAACCTGGCCCATTCGTCCAGCGCCTTCTGGTATTTCTTGTCGCTGGCAAAGGCGGCCTGACCCAGAAGGGTGGGGTCAGCCACCAGCCCCGCGCAATCGATCTGCTCGCTGTTTTCGGGCGTGACCGGATTGTCCGCCGTCTTGGCCTTGCAGTCGATCCGCTTGGGCACGCAATCCTTATTGCCGATGAAGCGCAACGAGGCGAGGTTCGTCCGCCGAACCAATATGAAGACGTTGAAGTGGCGGGCGGCGGCCTGAAAGATTCGGGCATGGCCGGGCAGCATGGCAACGGTGGACATGAAATGGACCCTGACGGAATCCCTGCATTCTGCCACAACCCGCACCTTGCGCAAGCAAAAGCCCCGAAGCGGCGCCTCGGGGCTTTTGTCGATCTGGCAGCGTTGATCAGCCGTTCATCTGGTTGTGCTTGCGCGACACCCAGGTTTTCGCGGTTTCCACCGCAACGGCGGCATCGCGGCAATAGGCATCGGCACCAATGGCCTTGCTGAATTCTTCGTTCAGCGGTGCGCCGCCGACCAGCACGATGTAATCTTCGCGCAGGCCTTTTTCCTTCATCGTGTCGATCACGACCTTCATATAGGGCATGGTGGTGGTCAGCAGGGCCGACATGCCCAGAATGTCGGGCTTTTCGGTTTCCAGCGCCTCAAGATACTTTTCGACCGAGTTGTTGATGCCCAGATCCAGCACCTCAAACCCGGCGCCTTCCATCATCATCGCGACAAGGTTCTTGCCGATGTCGTGGATATCGCCCTTGACGGTGCCGATGACCATCTTGCCCATGCGCGGCGCGCCGGTTTCGGCCAAGAGCGGCTTCAGGATCGCCATGCCCGCCTTCATCGCGTTGGCGGCCAGCAACACTTCGGGAACGAACAGGATGCCGTCACGGAAGTCGGCGCCGACGATGGTCATGCCGGCGACCAGCGCCTTGGTCAGAACGTCATAGGGCGTCCAGCCGCGTTCCAGCAGGATTTCGACGCCCTCTTCGATCTCTTCCTTGAGACCGTCGTACAGGTCGTCGTGCATCTGAAGCACAAGCTCGTCGTCGGAAAGTTCCGAGAGGATGATTTCGTCGTCGTCAGCCATCTGTGCGCTCCTCGGGCAATTGCCGTAGGTAGTGGGGCCAAAGCCATGTGCGGACTTTGCGATTTACGACATTGCCTGAATTGAAGCCGACAGCAAGGGGGGCTGAATGCGAATGGCGTTGCGATGTTCTCTTAATGTTCTATAGTTCTCATATGCAGGATAAACGCGAAACCCTTTTGCCAGGCCAACGTGTAAAGGCGCGCGGTGCACTGGAAAATGCCACGGGCCGGTATGAAGGCACGACCCGCGTCGCCTTTGATGACGGTTGGGAGATGGAAGAGACGGACCGGCTGATCCGCACCGAGGTGCGGGCCGAGGTGGCGCGTTCGGCCATCACCTACAACAAATCGCCCGACATTCCGTTCGACCGCTCGATCAACCCCTATCGCGGCTGCGAACATGGCTGCATCTACTGTTTCGCCCGGCCGACCCATGCCTATCTGAACCTGTCGCCGGGGTTGGATTTTGAAACCCGGCTGATCGCGCGACCCGGCATCGGCAAGGTTCTGGCGCGCGAGTTGCGGGCGAAATCCTATGCGGTCGATGTCATCGCCATTGGCACCAACACCGACCCCTATCAGCCGTGTGAGGCCGAATGGCGGGTGATGCGCGAAGTGGTGCAGGTGTTGTCGGATTTCAACCATCCGCTGGCCATCGTGACCAAGGGCACCCTGATCGAGCGTGATCTGGATCTGCTTGCGTCGATGGCCGCCAAGGGGCTGCTGCGGGTGGGGGTGTCGGTCACGACGCTTGATCCTGCGCTGTCGCGCAAGATGGAGCCGCGGGCACCCGCCCCGGCGCGGCGCCTGCAAACCATCCACAGGCTGGTTGCGGCGGGCGTGCAGGTGCGGGCGATGGTGGCGCCCGTTGTGCCCGGACTGACCGATCATGAGCTGGAACCTCTGTTGCAGGCCGTGGCTGAGGCGGGGGCTGCTGCGGCCAGCTTCATCTCACTGCGCCTGCCGATGGAGGTTTCGCCCCTGTTTCAGGACTGGCTGGCCGAGCATTTCCCCGACCGCGCCGCCAAGGTCATGGGCCGGGTGCGGGAATTGCACGGCGGCAAGGATTACGATGCCCGCTGGGGCCACCGCTTTCGCGGGCAGGGGATATGGGCCGAGCTGATGGCGCAACGCTTTGCCAAGGCGGTGGCGCGGCTGGGGTTAGGCCGCGACATGGGGCCGTTGCGGCGCGACCTGTTTCAACCGCCCCCGCGCGCGGGGGACCAGCTCACCTTGTTTTGACCCAAAATTCTTTGACGAAATCTGCAAAACCCTTCGAAGGATCTTCCGCACTCCTATATTCATGTCGCAACAAAGGAGAGGCCCATGTTCCTGATTGATCGCCGCAAGATGCAGATGGTCGCCCCCGCCGATGCCCTTCCTGGCCGCGATACCCCCATTCCCACCGCCGCGACGCATTTCCTGTCTGGCCTGCCGCTGGATGCGCCGGTGCCCGAGGGGATGGCGCAGGCGATGTTCGGCATGGGGTGTTTCTGGGGCGTGGAGCGCAAGTTCTGGCAGACGCCGGGTGTGTGGCTGACCATGGTCGGCTATGCGGGCGGTTATACGCCGAACCCGACCTATAAAGAGACCTGCACCCAGCTTACCGGCCATAATGAGGTGGTTCGCGTCATCTACGACCCCGCCGTGATCAGTTATGACGGCCTGCTCAAGGTGTTCTGGGAAAACCACGACCCGACGCAGGGAATGCGTCAGGGCAATGACGTGGGCAGCACCTACAGGTCGGGCATCTATACCTATTCGCCTGAACAGCAGGCGGAGGCCGAGGCGTCAAAGCTGGCCTATCAGCAGGCGCTGGACGCGCGTGGCTTGGGCCGGATCACGACCGAGATCCTGCCGGTGCCGACCTTTTACTTTGCCGAAGATTACCACCAGCAATATCTGGCCAAGAACCCTGATGGCTATTGCGGGCTGGCGGGCACCGGCGTGACCTGTCCGATCGGCACCGGCGTGGCAGCGCGCTAAGGCGCGTATCGCGCGCGCAGCTTGCCACGGGCGGCCCTTGCGATTAAGCCCGGCTTATCCTGAAGGAGCCGCCCGATGACCACCTATTCCGCCCTGACCACCGTGCCCGGCGAAGCCCGCGCCAATGCCATCGCGCAGTCGCTGGAGCAGTTGGAGCCGGTTCCGGTCGGCGTTGGCGTGTTCGAGATCGAGGACGACTCGGGCCTGTGGGAAATCGGCGCTTATTATCTGGAGCCGCCGAACGAGGCGCTTCTGTCGCTGGTGGCGGAATCTTTCGGCGCGCGGCCCTTTGCCCTGTCGGAGCTGCCCGAGATTGACTGGGTTGCCAAGGTGCGGCGCGAGCTGAAGCCGGTCGAGGCGGGGCGCTTCTTTGTCTATGGCAGCCATGATGCCGACAAGGTGCCCACCGATCCGGGTCGGGTAGCCCTGCAGATCGAGGCGACGGTGGCCTTCGGCACCGGCCACCACGGCACGACGCTGGGTTGCCTGCGCGCATTCGACCGCCTTTATGATCAGGGCTTCCGCCCAGCCAGGGTAGCCGACATCGGTTGTGGCACCGCCGTTCTGGCGATGGCCGCCGCCGCCGTTCTGCCCGAGGCGCTGGTGATCGCAAGCGACATTGACCGCGTGGCGGTGGATGTGGCCGAGGCGAATGTCTCGATCAACGGTCTTGTGGGGCGCATCGAATGTCTGGAGGCGGCGGGCTTTGCCCATCCGCGCCTGCAACAGGCCGCCCCCTATGACCTGATCTTCGCCAATATCCTGAAAGGCCCGCTGATCGAGCTGGCCCCCGACATGGCCGCGCATTGCGCGCCGGGGGGCCTGATCATCCTGTCGGGTCTGCTGGTGGTGCAGGCAGAAGCGATCATCGCGGCCTATCAGGCGGCAGGATTTGCCCTCGTCTCGCGCGAGGATCTGGGCGAATGGTCGGCATTGGTTCTGAAACGGAACTGAATCGTTTCCCGATAGCAAAACTCACCCGGTTCATTTCGCCACTTTCGCGCCACATTTCGGGCCTATTCCGGTCATGTATATTAGTGGTGACGGGGTTCGTGATGACCGATCAGAATTTGACAGACTTTTACGACAGCGTTCGCCGTTATCATTCTCAGCGGTCCAAGGGTTTTGCCCATGAAGCCACGGGCGCGTTGGGCCGTTCCTTCTATTACGGGCAGCCCAAAAGCCGGCGGCGCAGGTCGTTTCTGATGCCTGTGCTGTTTGCGCTGACTGCCGCCTTCCTATTGAAAGCCACGATCTTTTATTATGTGGGTCCGGCCAATTATCAGGACCGTCTCGCCCGGCTTGAGGCGGGGGTAGGGTTTGACAAATTCGGCGCATGGCTGATGCAGTCGGAACCCGTTACCGAATTTCTGGCCAAGAAGATCGGGCAGGGGGTACACGCGCTCAAGTCTTGATACGGGGTCAAGATCGTTTGCCGCCCAAGAAACCAGAAGGCCGTTGTCCGGGTCGGACAACGGCCTTCGTTCATCTCTGACGCTGAAAACGGCTTAACGGCCGATCAGGTCAACATCTCCACGGCACAGGCCGATATCGTCAAGCTCACGGTCGGTCAGCTTCGACAGGGCCTTGCGGGTCACCCGTGCGTCATTCCAGGCGGAAAAGCGGGTGGCAACTTCGCCCAGCGACTGGACAAAGCGGAAGATCGAGATGGCGCCAAACGGCGCCGCGCGGGACGTCTCATAGGCGGCCATTGCGTATTCCTTTCACAAACTGCTCGCACATCGGGCAATTATTTACCCTTGATGGCGGCTAAATAGTCAGACTGCGAACGCGGGGCAATGGGGGCGCCAGCAATGCCGCCTTGCACGACGCGCATGGCAGATTTCATGGATTTGCCATGAACTTGTTGGGTCGAGTGGGGAAAGGCGACCGAAATGTCGCTTTTTCTGAATGCAGCGTCGCCTTCTTGCGCCTTGTCTAGCCCCCCTGCCGGGAATTGCCAAGGCTGGAATTAACCTTGGCGCATGTTCTTGTTTCGTGCTATTTCGGGAAAAACAACGAAAAGGGGCAGTCATGCGCGTTCTGGGGATCGACCCTGGCCTTCGCAACCTCGGCTGGGGGGTGATCGACGTTGCCGGATCGCGGCTGACCCATGTGGCCAATGGCATCTGCCATTCCGATGGTTCCGAAGGCACATTGGCGGAACGCCTGCGCAGCCTGCACAGTCAGTTGACCGAGGTGGTGCGCCTTTACGCCCCCGATACCTCGGCGGTCGAGCATACTTTCGTCAACAAGGATGCTGTGGCCACGCTAAAGCTGGGGCAGGCCCGGGGCATCGCCCTGCTTGTGCCCGCGCAGGCCGGGATCCCGGTGGGGGAATACGCCCCCAATGCGGTGAAGAAGACGGTCGTCGGCGTGGGCCATGCCGCCAAGGTGCAGATCGACCACATGGTTCGGCTGCACCTGCCGGGGGTGCAACTGGCCGGACCGGACGCAGCCGATGCGCTGGCCATTGCCATCTGCCACGCCCATCATATGCAAAGCGCGAACCGGCTTCAGGCTGCGGTACAAAGGGCAAGGGCATGATCGGCAAGATTTCCGGGCGGCTGGACTGGCGCGGGCCGGACCATGTGCTGATCGATGTGCGCGGCGTCGGCTATGTCGTGCATGTCAGCGACCGCACGCTGGCGGGCCTGCCGGGTGTGGGAGAGGCGGTTTCCCTTTATACCGAACTTCTGGTGCGCGAGGATCTGCTGCAACTGTTCGGTTTTCCGACGATGCTGGAAAAGGAATGGCACAAGCTGCTGGTCACGGTGCAAGGCGTGGGCGCCAAGGCGGCGATGGCCATTCTGGGCACACTGGGGCCAGAGGGGGTGTCGCGCGCCATCACTTTGGGCGATCAGCGGGCCATTCAGGCGGCGCCCGGCGTTGGGCCCAAACTGGCGCAGCGTGTGATCCTTGAGCTGAAGTCCAAGGCGCCGGGCGTGATGGCCATGGGCGTCAGCCTGTCTGCCACCGCCGATGCCGGGGATGTGGTGATCGAACCCGATATGCCTGCGCCGAAGCGGGCTGCCAGGCCCGCCGCCCCGCCGCCCCGCGTCGCCTTTACCGCCGATGCGCTGTCGGCGCTGATCAACCTTGGCTACGGGCAAGGCGACGCGGCGCAAGCTGTGGCGACGGCCGCAGGCGACGCACCCGAGGCCGACACCGCCGCCCTGATCCGCGCCAGCCTGAAACTTTTGGCGCCAAAGGGGTAGCCATGGCTTTTGAACCCTGGGATAACGTGCGCTACAAGATCCGTGCCGAGCCGGGCGATGAGGTTGTGATCATTCCTGCCCCGCGCTCTGTTCCGTATATTTGCTTTTTAGCCCTGTGGCTTCTGGGTTGGGTGGGGGCAGGCATTTCGACCATTATGCGTCTTGCCGACGATTTCTCTCCCGGTATAGCCATTTGGCTGCTGATCTGGATCGTCGGCGGAGGATACCTTGCCAGCACATTCTTGTGGATGTTGAAGGGGCGCCAGGAACTGCGCTGCGTTGACGGCGATCTGGAGGTGTCTGACTGCTTTCCCGGGTGTCGCCTGCGAAAGCGGTATCGCGCAGCAAACATCCGCGATCTTTCCGTCGCCGCCCTGTCTGGCCTGTTTGACTGGTGGGAGCCGCGGCGGCGCTTCAATTTCATGGGAGGCGCGGTGGCGGTTGCCTTCACCTATGGTCAGCGCATCTGCAGGATCGCTCCGGGCGTCGAGGTAGCCGAAGCCACCGCGATTGTCGCGTGGCTCAGGAAAAGGCTGCCATCGGCATGACCCAGAAACGAAACGGATGGCGCAATTGACCTCTGACCCCACCCTTCGCCCCGAGCGTCTGCCCGAAGATGCCGACCGCGCGTTGCGGCCACAGGGGCTGGACGAGTTCATCGGCCAGCACGAGGCACGCGCGAACCTGCGTGTTTTCATCGAAAGCGCCAAGCTGCGCGGCGAGTCGATGGACCACACCCTGTTCCATGGCCCCCCCGGCCTGGGCAAGACGACGCTGGCGCAGATCATGGCGCGCGAATTGGGCGTGGGGTTTCGCATGACCTCTGGCCCCGTGCTGGCCAAGCCCGGCGATCTGGCCGCGATCCTGACCAATCTGGAGCCGCGCGATGTGCTGTTCATCGACGAGATTCATCGCCTGTCGCCGGTGGTGGAAGAGGTGCTGTATCCGGCGATGGAGGATTTCGCGCTGGATCTGGTGATCGGCGAGGGGCCGGCGGCGCGCACCGTGCGCATCGACCTGCAACCCTTCACGCTGGTTGGCGCCACCACGCGGCTGGGCCTGTTGACCACGCCCTTGCGCGACCGTTTCGGCATCCCGACCCGGTTGCAATTTTATACCGAGGAGGAGCTGGACGAGATTGTCCGCCGTGGCGCGCGCCTCTTGGGCATAGCTGCCGATCCCGAAGGCACGAAAGAGATTGCGCGCCGCGCCCGTGGCACCCCGCGCATCGCCGGGCGACTGTTGCGCCGGGTGGTCGATTTCGTCACGGTCGAGGGCGATGGCCGCCTGACCCGCGCCATCGCCGACCGCGCGCTGACCCGGCTGGGGGTGGATCATCTGGGGCTTGATGGCGCCGACCGGCGCTACATGCTGCTTCTGGCCGAGAATTACGGCGGCGGGCCGGTGGGGGTGGAAACCATTTCCGCCGCGCTGTCGGAAAGCCGCGATGCGATTGAAGAGGTGATCGAGCCCTATCTCTTGCAACAGGGCCTGATCCAGCGCACCCCGCGCGGACGGATGCTGGCGATGCGCGCCTGGCGGCATCTGGGGATCGACCCGCCCAAGGGGCCGGGGCAAAGCGATCTGTTCGACGGTTGACCCCACGGCGGCGGGGGCGCTTCGCCCCCCGCACCCCCCGAGAGTATTTCCAGAAGGGCAAATCAGACTGCCGGATTGCATTTGCCCTTCTGGAAATACTCCGGGGGTCCGGGGGCTGGCCCCCGGTCCGATGGTTGAGCCTTGGCGCAACCTCCGCTATCGCTGCGCCAAAGCCCGGAGGCCCGCAATGACCGCAGATGAGATTCAGGCGCTGTTCACCCGCCGTGACGGCCAATACCTCTGCGCCCGCTGGGGGCGGCCCATCGTGCCGGTGGTGTTTGGCGTTGACGATGCGACGCTGGCCACCGTCAAGGGCGCGATCGAGGCGATGGTCACACTGGCGGGCCACCAGATGGCCGAGACCGACCCCGAGCTGGGCGCCAATCTGATGATGTTCTTCTTTCAGGATTGGGCGGAACTGCCGCAGGTGCCCAAGCTGGACCAGTTGGTGCCGGGGCTTGGCCCCCTGTGCGACCGGCTGGCCGCCGCGGGGGCCAACCAGTACCGGGCCTTCCGGTTCGATGCCGATGGCGCGATAAAGGCGGCCTTCGTGTTTCTGCGGATGAATGGCCCGCTTGCCGATTTGCCAGCCGAAGTGGTCGCCCTGAATGAGGCGGCACAAACCATCCTGACCTGGGGTGAAGGGGCCTTTGCCCAAGGCTCGCCCCTGGCGCGGGCCGGGCAGACCGTGATCCTGCGGCCCGAGATCGCCTCGGTTATCCGCGCGGCCTATATGGCCCCGATGCCGATGGTCGCACAGGATGCCAGCCATGCGCTGCGGCTGGCGGCGCGCATTTCAGCGGGCGGGCAGGGGGATCACTGACAGCGACATCTTGCCTGATCCCTGGGTCACCTCGGACGCGTGGGCCAGATAGATCAGGACATTGTTCTTCTGGTCCCAGATCCGCGTGACCTTCAGCCGTTTCAGGATCAGCGACTGGCGTTCCGAGAATACATCCTCGCCGCCCTCATCGTCCGATACCCCCTTGCCCAGCACGACAGGTCCGGTCTGGCTGCAATCGACCGCCGAATAGGACGGGTCTTCGAACCAGTTGCCCTGGGTCAGCCGGTCATAGACCGAGCGGTCGAAATAGGCGACATGGCAGGTGACGCCCTGCACCTCGGGGTCGGCGAAGGCGTCGATCACGATGTCATTGCCCACCCAGTCAACGCCCACGCGCCCGACCTCTTCGGCGGTTGCGGTGGTGGCAAAAAGGCTCAGGGCAAGGGCGGGCAACAGGCGCATGGCAACCTCCGGGTTCAAGGTCGTCAAGATGGCCCCGCGGGGCGCAACTTCAACCCCCGGCTGGACCTTTACGCGACGTTCCGCCACCCTGTGCCGGCCAAGGAGAGCCAGATGACACATCGCCACCCCGTCCGCGTCTATTACGAAGATACCGATCTTGCCGGCATCGTCTATTACGCCAATTATCTGAAGTTCATCGAACGCGGCCGCAGTGAATGGGTGCGCGGGCTGGGCATTGACCAGATGCGGCTGCGCGCCGAAGAGGGCATCGTTTTCGCCGTGCGGCGGGTTGATGCCGAATATCTGCGCCCCGGCCTGTTCGGCGATGACCTTGTGGTGGCGACCGACCTGCTGGAGCTGGGCGGCAGCCGGATAGAGTTGCGCCAAGAGGTCTGGCGGGGGGACGAGCGGCTGTTCACCGCCGCCGTCACGCTGGTGTGCCTGCACGAAGCAGGCCGCGCGGCACGGATTCCTGAGGCGGTGCGGGCGCTGTTGATGGGCGCGCCCCAAACCAAAGGAGCCTTTTGATGCCTTGGCATATCAGAAATACGCTGGATGAACCGCTGTTCACCGTTGCCCCGGTGAACCGTGACCTGCCGTTCCGCAATTCATATCTCGATCTTGCCCCATGGAAATTCGATCCCGAGCCGGTACTTCACCTTCTGCCGGAGCGGGCGATCTTTTCGAACAAGGCAAAGATCGGCGATTTTCTGAACAGCGATGGGCTGACCGTCGTTTCTGACCGGTTCAAGACCGTGCTGGAGGGGGTGGAGCCGGACTCCACCAGTTTCTGCCGATTGAGGTCTGGCGCAAGGATGGCCGTCAGGAGGAAGGGACGTGGTGGATGTTTTTCGCCGGTCAGGTCTGTATTGCAGCCGTGGGGCGGCGATCAGGCTGGGATGGCAACTGGCACTATCGGGGTGGTGCGCCTTACACCGCGTTCGACTTCTCCGATCACCCGATCCTGAACGCGCGCCGTATCGGCAACCGGCATCTTTGGCGCAACAGCATTCAGTTAAGGGGGATGAAGTTTTTCTGCTCTGACGCGTTGATGGAAGGCTGGCTGAAGGCGGGTCTTGACCTGCGGCACATGATCCGGCGGCCAGCAGAGGCGGTGGATGAACCTTATGACATCGAGGCCGAGCTGGGGGAATGGCTGCGTTACTACGAAGCTCGCCCGGATGAGCTTCGGTCAAGTGGAAACGCAAAAATATATAACGCTGCGAAATCAGAGTGAAGAGTGAGGAGTGACCATGGCCGACCTTGCGCAAGACCATCACATCGTTCGTCAGATCACGGCATCCGGCCCGACACCTGTGCAACAGGTCTTGCAGGCGGCGGGGTTTGACTTTGACGCAATCAAAGGCGGTCACACTGTGCCGCATAGATACTGAGCGCCCCATCCTGCCCCATTCCGGCGTGTTCCTGCCCTTTTGACTGCCCTCTTGACGGCAATGTGTTGGCATTCCCCTTCAAATCGGGGTAGAATCGGCGCAATAGGCGGCCATCAGAGCCCCAAGAGCAAAAAGAGCAGGCGTAATGGACCCACAAGCCCTTGTTGCGGCGAAGGAGATTGATTTCTCCATTCTCGCCCTCTTCTTCCGCGCGACCTTCACCGTCAAGCTGGTGATGATGGGGTTGCTGGCCATGTCTTTCTGGTCTTGGGCCATCATCGTGCGCAAGCATCTGATGTTCCGGCAGGCCCGGACCGAGGCGGCGGTGTTCGACCATGCCTTCTGGTCGGGCGAGCCGCTGGATGAGCTTTACGAAAAGATCGGCGCCGATCCGCAGGGCGCCTCGGAAAAGATTTTCGCCGCCGGAATGCTGGAATGGCGGCGCAGTCACCGGCAGGATGGCGGGTTGATCGCGGGCGCACAGGCGCGTATTGACCGAGCGATGGATGTGGCGATTGCGCGGGAAAGCGAGTTGCTGAACAAGGGCCTGTCGTTCCTGGCGACGGTTGGTTCCACCGCGCCGTTCATCGGGCTGTTCGGCACCATCTGGGGCGTCAAACACTCGTTTGAAGAAATCGCCATCAGCCAGAACACCAACCTTGCCACTGTGGCCCCCGGTATTGCCGAGGCGCTCTTGGCGACCGGCATCGGCCTGATCGCGGCTATTCCGGCGGTTGTGTTCTATAACAAGCTGAATGCCGACAGCGAGCGTATCCTTGGCGGATATGAGGCGTTCGCCGACGAATTCTCGACCATCCTGTCGCGCCAGCTGGACGCCTGATCCATGGGCGCCGGGGTGATGAAAAAGGGTGGCGGAGGCGGGCGCCGCGGGCGGCGTCGCGGGGCATCTGCCGCGATGAGCGAGATCAACGTCACGCCCTTCGTGGACGTGATGCTGGTGCTTTTGATCATCTTCATGGTGGCCGCGCCGATGTTGACAGTGGGCGTGCCGATCAAGCTGCCGGAAACGGCGGCAAGTGCCATGCCGAATGAGGATGAAGAGCCGCTGACGGTGACCATCACCCAGGACGGGCTGCTGATGATCCAGAATACCGAGGTTGGGGATAATGAATTGATCCCTAAACTGACGGCGATTGCGGCAGAGCGCACCTCGAAGAAAATCTTCCTGCGGGCCGATGGCGCGCTGGCCTATGAGCGCGTGGCCCAGATCATGGGGGCGCTGAACGCGGGCGGGTTCAACGAAATCGGTCTGGTGACCGATCCGGGCGGCCCGACACTGGGGGGCAACTGAGGCCCGGCCATGGATTGGGACAGGGGCACAAAAGCATCGGCCATTCTGCACGGCGGTCTGATCCTGTGGGTCGCGCTGGGGGATTGGCTGTTTTCGCCCGCCGCCCCGCCAGAGGCGCAGGTGGCCGAGGTGTCGCTTGTCTCGGGCGAAGAATATCAGGCCATCGTTGCCTCGACCCCGAACCCGTCCAAGGACAACAAGCCTGCGGTGGAAACGCCCAAGCCGGTCAAGCCGGAACTGCCGACCGCCGAGAACAAACCTGCCAAACGCCCCCCGGCCAAGCCCAAGCCAGAACCGAAACCGGCCGCCGTGCCGGATGATGCGGTGCCGGTTTCGCCCGATCCGCAACCCATTGAGACGCCGGAGCCCAAGGCGCCCACGGCCGAGACCGAGCAGCCCATTCAGGTGCCCGACAGCACCGAGGCGCCCACGCCGAAAAAGGCCGACAAGATCACCGAAACCCCGGTGAACGACCCCAACAAGACCCCGGAGGTGGCCGATCAGGTCACGCCCGAGGTCAGCGATACAGCGCCGCCGACCGACACGCCGCCCGAACCGGAAAAGCCCGCCGCCTCGCCCGAGGACAGTGCGGCGCAGGTCGCGCCCGATGCCAAGCCGTCGGACAAGCCTGAACTCGCGCCGACCAAATCCCTGCGGCCACGGACCCGGCCAGAGAAGGCGCCCGAGAAACCCGAGGAAGACCCGGCGCCCTCTGCGACGGCCACGGCGGATGTAAATGACACTCCGTCCGATACTGCCGAGCAAACCGACAGCGCCGCCATCGACGATGCCTTGGCGGCGGCCCTGAATGATGCCACGGCGGACCAGCCTTCCGACCAGCCTGCCGAGACGGGCGGCCAAGACCTGCCCAAAGGCCCACCCCTGACGGCAGGCGAGATGGATGGGCTGCGGTCGGCCATTAACAAGTGCTGGAATATCGGCAGCCTTTCCACCGCGGCCACCATGGTGCGTCTGACGCTGCGGGTGGAAATGTCGCCGGATGGCAAGCCGACCTCGATCACCATGACCAGATATGACGGTGGAGATGCGGCGGCGGCGCAGCAGGCGTTCGAGGCGGCAAAACGCGCGGTCAGCCGCTCGATCCGGGGATGCAATGGCCCCGGCATGGACCTTGATCCGGCGAAATATGATAGCTGGAATGTGATGAACCTGAATTTTGATGCCTCGGGAATGCGGCTGAGATGACGCGTGCCCTGTGGACCCCCCCTTGCCAGTGCCTGATGAGGAAATGATGAGCAAATTCAAATCCCTGACCACCGCCTTCCTGTTGGGCATTCTGACCGCAATTCAACCGGCACATGCGGAACTGAACTTGGACCTGACGGCTCCCGTCATCGAACCGATGCCCTTCGCCATCCCCGATTTCGTGGATGAGGGGGGTGCAGGTGACTATGCCCAGAACATCAGCCGCGTCATCGCTGCCGATCTTGCCGGAACCGGCCTTTTCCGCGAAATCCCGCGTGAGGCGCATATCAGCCGTATCACCTCGTTCGATGCGCCCATCGCCTATAACGACTGGCAGGCGATCAACGCGCAGGCGCTGATCACCGGGGCGGTGCAGGCATCGGGCGACCGGATTGTCGTGAAGTTCTATCTGTTCGACGTGTTCACCGGCGAACCCATTGATGAAGGCCTGCAATTTGCGGGCACCCCGGCGACTTGGCGACGCATGGCGCATAAAGTGGCAGATACGGTTTACAGCCGCATCACCGGCGAGGGCGGTTACTTCGACAGCCGCGTGGTTTACGTTGCCGAAAGCGGGCCGAAGAACCAGCGGCAAAAGCGGCTGGCGGTGATGGATTACGATGGCGCCAATACCAGCTATCTGACCGACAGTTCCTCGATCGTGCTGGCCCCGCGGTTTTCGCCCTCGGGCAGCCAGATTCTGTTCACCTCCTACGCCTCGGGCTTTCCGCAGATATATCTGATGGATGTGGGCAGCCTGGGCGTTCGCCAGCTTGAACAGCAGGACGGCACGATGACCTTTGCGCCGCGCTTTTCGCCAGATGGCGGCACCATCGTGTTCAGCCTGGAACGCGGCGGCAACACCGACATCTATGCGATGAACGTGAACGGCGGGGGGCTGCGGCAGTTGACCAACGCGCCCTCGATCGAAACCGCGCCCTCGTTCAGCCCCGATGGCAGCCAGATCGTGTTTGAAAGCGACCGCTCGGGCAGCCAGCAAATTTATATCATGCCGGCTTCTGGCGGCGAGGCGCAGCGCGTTTCCAGCGGGCAGGGCAAGTATTCCACCCCGGTCTGGTCGCCACGCGGCGACATGGTCGCCTTTACCAAGCAGAACCAGGGCCGCTTCCACATCGGCGTGATGCGGGTCGATGGCAGCGAAGAGCGTCTGCTGACCTCTTCCTTCCTTGACGAAGGCCCGACCTGGGCGCCGAATGGCCGCGTGATCATGTTCACCCGCGAAAGCGCGGGGGCGGGCGGATCGGCGCAATTGTTCTCGGTGGATATCACCGGGCGCAACCTGCGCCAGATCAAGACCGATGGGGCCGCCTCTGACCCGGCATGGTCGCCGCTGCTGAAGTAATTCCTGTCGCGCCGCCGGTTAACAGGGCGGCGCGAATCTGCTATATCTGGGCCGTCGAGCCCCCAAAACCACAAGGACGTGCCATGACCTTCCTGCCCAAAGCCATTCTGATCGTTGCGGCCCTTGGCCTTGCCGCCTGTAACAACCCCGACCGCTATGGCAAGGGCGGAGCCGGTGGCCCCGGTGCCAACGGCGGGTATGGCGCGGGCGGTGTTGATACGACGGGCCTTGGCGACCCGAACAACCCCAACTCGGTTGCCTATTTCAACCAGCGCATCGGCGACCGGGTGCATTTCCTCGTCGATACCTCAACCCTTTCGGCCGAGGCGCGCGGCATCCTGCAAGGGCAGGCGCAATGGCTGCAAGCGCATCCCGACTATGCCTTCATCATCGAAGGCCATGCCGACGAACAGGGCACGCGCGAGTATAACCTTGCCCTTGGCGCACGCCGTGCGGCAGCGGTTCAGGACTTTCTGATTTCGCAGGGCATCGCGCCCAGCCGGATGAAGACCATCTCTTACGGCAAGGAACGCCCGCTGGAGGTTTGCTCGGAGGAAACCTGCTATGCCAAGAACCGCCGGGCGGTGACTGTGCTGCAAATGGGTGCGGGGGCCTGATCTGATGCGCCGACTGGCCCTGTGCCTGGCGCTTGTTGCCTCGTCTTTCGCGGTGACCCCGGTCGCCGCGCAGGACAAGGCGCAGACGCTGGCCGACATCAAGGCAGAGCTGGACCAGTTGATGGCCCAGTTCAACGGCCTGAAATCCGAACTGGTCACCAGCGGGGCCGCCAATGGCGGTGCCGCCGGGGGCGATGCCTTGCAGCGCATGGATGCGATCGAGGCAGAGCTGACCCGCCTGACCGCCAAGACCGAAGAGGTCGAGCTGAAGCTGAACCGCGTCGTGGCCGATGGCACCAACCGCATCGGTGACATCGAATACCGGCTGTGCGAGGTGACAAAGGGGTGTGATGTGAACAACATCCCGGCCACCCCGACCCTGGGGGGCGATACGGCAGCGGCAGGCACCCCCCCGGCCGTTACGCCCGATCCGGCGCCCGCCGGCAATGAACCCGAACTTGCAGTGGCCGAGAAGGCAGATTTTGACCGGGCCAAGGGGGTGCTCGGTCAGGGTGACTTTCGCACCGCCGCGGACCTCTTTGCGACCTATGCGCAATCCTACCCGGGTGGCCCACTAACGCAGGAGGCGCAGTATCTGCGGGGCGAGGCGCTGAGCAACCTTGGCGATACCGCCGGGGCGGCGCGCTCTTATCTGGATGCGTTTTCCGGCAAGCCCGACGGCAGCTTTGCCGCCGACAGCCTGCTGAAGCTGGGGCAGTCGCTGGGCACCCTTGGCCAGACGCCAGACGCCTGTGTCACCCTGGCCGAGGTGGGCAACCGCTTTCCGGGCAGTTCGCAGGCGACGCAGGCCCAGACCTCGATGGCGGGGATGGGGTGCCAGTAGGCGGCCCGAAGGCGCCGGACGAAGGGGCGGCCGAGGCCGCCCTTTTTGCTGCGCTGGGGGCAGCTTTTCCGCAAGGCCGACCCGACAGGGTGGCGGTGGCGGTTTCGGGCGGCGGCGATTCCATGGCGCTGCTGGCGCTGATGGCCCAGATGCCGGGCTGGCAGGTTCATGCCGTGACGGTCGATCACGGCCTGCGCCCCGAGGCGGCGGAAGAGGCTGCACTGGTGGCGCGGTTCTGCGCCGCGCATGGCCTGCCTCACACCATCCTGCACTGGGACCATGGCGGTATGCCAAAGGGCAACCTGATGCAGGCCGCCCGTCTGGCCCGCCTGTCGCTGATTGGCGATTGGGCGCGGGGCCAAGGCGTCGGGCACGTCGCCCTCGCCCATACCGCACAGGATCAGGCCGAGACGCTGTTGCTGGGCCTGTCGCGGGCGGCAGGTCTGGACGGGCTGTCGGGAATGCGCCCGCAGTGGCAAGAGGGCGGCGTCACATGGCTGCGCCCGCTCTTGGCTTTTTCTCGTCAGGCTTTGCGTCAGGTTCTGCTGCGGCGCGGGATCGATTGGGCGGAAGACCCCAGCAATGGGGATGACCGTTTTTTGCGCGCCCGCATCAGAAAGGCGATCGAACCCCTTGCCGCACTTGGTATTTCCGCCGAAACGCTGGCACGCAGCGCCATGGCGCTTGCCCAGTCGCGCGCCGCTTTGGAGCGAATGGCCGATGCCGCCGCGCCGACCCTGATGGCAGAGCGTGCCGGGGCCCTGTGCCTTGACCGCGACATGCTGGCGCGGACCGACCCCGAAATCCTGCGCCGCCTGCTGCGCCGTGCGCTGATCTGGCTGAACTGCGCC
>DDEX01000022.1 GCA_002336845.1 Rhodobacteraceae bacterium UBA1943 | reverse complement strand
GCGAAGGCGGCCGCACCGTCGGCGCTGGCGTCGTCTCCAAAATCATCGCCTGATCTGTCAGGGGAATGGAATTAAAAGGGCCGCCCCTCGGGCGGCCCTTTCATTTAGCGCAGGCGTGCCGCAACAAGGGCGGTTACTTCGGCATCGTCAAGTTCTGCGGCCAGCCGCACCGCTTCGGTCTCCTGTCCTGTGGCGGCCATCATCTCTGCAAGAAGCCCACGCAGAACATGCACCCACTCAATTGGATCGGGCAGGCTTTCCAGTTGCGCGATAGTGACGGCGGCCCCTTGAACGTCACCGATGCGGATCTGGGCTTCGCCAAGACGATACAGCACCTCGGTCTGTTCTTCGGCTGGGAAGAGGGTAACAAGAGCCTCGCCGCGGGCAGGATCCTGCATGAGTGCGGCGTCGAGGGCCTCGATCAGTACATCACCACGGTGCCAGTGTTCGATAGTCGCCAAAAGGTCATGGGCGGTGGTGGTGTCGCCCATCACCACCGCGGCGGTGATCCTTGCCTTTAACGCTGGGTCAAGTTCAGGGGGAAGTTCAAATAAGCCACGGGTATCAGAAAGGATTTCGTGCGCCCTCACCGCACCGGCACGGGCCCAGACCTCGATCAGCCCGAACTTGGCCGTGTAATCCAGGCCTGTCAGATCGGCCAGTTCGGGCGAGCGTGCCAGGGTCAGGGCCTGGTCGATCTCACCCGCGCGCGCATAGGCAAGTGCCAGGGCAGCATAGCCATTGGCCCTTTGTCCGGCATCGGTCCAACTGTCGATTGCGGCCTTCGCGCCGCGCAGTGCGCCTTTGGCGAAAAGGCCTTTCAACAGACGGGCATGGCCCCGGTCCAGATCAAGCGGCAGACCAATGATGCGCATGTCAATGCGGACGACCTCGGGGCCACGCAGCGTTTCCAAGCGAGAGAATTTCGGAAGGGCGTCCGCCGGGGTGGCCGCAATCCGGGCGCGAATTTCTGCCTTGAGCGCGGTTGGCTCCAGCGCCGAATAATCCTCGGCTGGCAGAGCAGCCTGACGGGAAAGCTCGGTCAGGGTGTCCTTCAGCCACTGGTCGGACTGCGGCTGGTTGCCCAGCCCGTAGTTGGCATCGAAAAAGAGTGTGCTGGCTGCAAAATGCAGGGCCTGATGGGCCTTGGCTGGGTCTGGGTTGTCACTTTGAAGCCCGGCCAAAAGGGCAGAGAGGGTTTCGGTGGCCTCACCGGTTTGTTCCTGTTCCTGAAGGTAGGCGACGGCAAGGTAACCACGGGCCCGGAGTTCGGGCCTGTCGCCATCTGCCTGTTGCAGCGCCATCTGAAAGACGCAAGCTTGCGTGGGATTGGGCAAGCAGTTCCCTTCCACGGCGCGGGCGTCTGGTGTGCCTGTGAGCAGGAGGGCAAAGGCAAGAAAGAATCGGTCCATGTCGCAATCCGGGGCAGGTCTGATGAGCTATCCGGCCCAGTCTGGTAAGTGCAGAACTGGGCGGAATTTGGACCAGTACGGACGTTGCCAAGGTACTGGCAGGTGATGCTAGCCCTCTTCACCGGATCGACGATGATCGGACGCTGGACGGGAATCTTGACTTCATTGTCGCGCTCGAAGAAAAGCTGCGTTTCGCACTCTGCGAAGGTGGCCGCCTTCGGGTGGCCCTTTTCATTGGCTGAAAGCCCAGTTGACCTTTGGGCCGGACTTCTTAACCTTTGTGGTGGGGAGGAAACCAGCCATGTGCCAGATTTTTGCCGGACAAGACCCCAGCCGCTATGAATCCGTGACCCGTCGCTTGCGGCTGAACGGTCAGTCCACCTCGATAAGGCTTGAACGCGCCTTCTGGGGTATCCTTGATCACATCGCCGCGAAGGAAGGCGTCTCGACCCCCGCTTTCCTGTCGAAGTTGCACTCTGAAGTGTTGCAGCAGCAAGGTGAGGCGACCAATTTCACGTCGCTCCTGCGCTGCGCCTGTACCATTCATCTTGGCGAGTATGATCGCATTGCACGGCCTATCGCGGCCGAGTGACAAAGTGACGATGTAGTAGCAGCCTACTACCCTGTCCGTAAATTGGTTCTGTAACCTTACCAAAACTGCGAAGTTCTGGAGGGTTATATGGCCAAGGCAGTCCACTCGATGGTCCGCGTGCTGGAAGAGGCGCGCTCGGTGGCATTCTATGATCAGGCCTTTGGCCTGAAGGTTGCGGACCGGCTGGATTTCGAAAGTTTCACGCTGATCTATCTGTCGAATGCCGAAAGCGGCTTCGAGCTTGAACTGACGGTCAACAAGGGCCGCACCGAACCCTATAATCTGGGCGATGGCTACGGCCATTTCGCGGTCGTTGTCGCCGATGTCGAGGCCGAACATGCCCGGCTGACTGCCGAAGGCCTCGCGCCCCGCAAGCTGGTCGATTTCCGCAACGGCGATGTGCCCGTCGCCAAATTCTTCTTCATCGCCGACCCCGACGGCTACCAGATCGAGGTCATTCAAAGGGGCGGGCGCTTCGCCTGACACCCAGCCACGTTTCAGTCCTGAGGAGGAGACCATGAAACACAGCCACCCCGCCAAGCACCCGCCTGTAAGGGAGCTTTCGCCCACCCTCGCGGGCATCAGCCGCCGCGAGCTTCTGAAGCGCGCCTTTGCCACCGGGGCCATGACCGTGATCGGTGCGGGCTTCATCGCCGCCCCCGATGCCGCCTGGGCGGCAGAGGTCAGCGTGATCACGCCGGAACAGATGGCCGCGCTGGTCCAGATGGCGCGCGACATCTATCCGCACGACCGTCTGGCAGACAAATTCTATGTCGTTGCCGTCAAGGGATATGACAGCGAGGACAACAAGGCTCTGGTTGCCGAAGGCGTTGCCGCGCTGGAGGAAGCCGCCAAGGCGCAAGGCCATGAAAGCTATGCCGCGATCGGCTGGGAGGAAGATCGCGTCAAGGTTCTGCAAGCGATTGAAGGCACGACCTTCTTTCAGACTGTTCGTGCTGGTCTGGTGACCGGCCTTTATAACCAGAAGGAGATCTGGCCGCTGTTCGGCTATGAGGGCGAGTCCTTCTCGAAAGGCGGTTACATCAACCGCGGCTTTGACGACATCGACTGGCTTTAAGGGAGGCGGCAATGGTTGCGAAATTCGATCTGAACGACGACAGCGTTGTCGTCATCATTGGCACGGGTGCCGGTGGCGGGGTTTTGGCGAACGAACTGGCGCAGAAGGGCGTCAAGGTCGTGGCGCTGGAAGCGGGCGGGCGCTACATGCCCGAGGACTTCATCAACGACGAATGGGACAGCTTTTCCCAACTCGCCTGGACCGATGCCCGCACGACCACGGGCAGCTGGCGTGTTCACAAGGACTTTGCCGGGCTGCCTGCCTGGATCGTCAAGGCGGTGGGCGGCACCACGACACACTGGGCCGGGGCCTCGCTGCGGTTTCAGGACCACGAGTGGAAGGCGCTGACCAACTATGGCAAGGTCGAAGGGGCGAACCTGCTCGACTGGCCCATCGACTCCGCCGAAATGGCGCCATGGTATGAAAAGGCCGAAACCAAGCTGGGCGTGACGCGCACCGGCGACCGCGCGGGCCTGCCGGGCAACAACAACTTCAAGGTGTTCGAAAAGGGCGCCAAGGCGCTGGGCCTGAAAGAGGTTCACACCGGGCGCATGGCGATCAATTCGTCGGAATATGATGACCGGATGGCGTGTCAGCAGACCGGCTTCTGCTTTCAGGGCTGCAAATGGGGCGCCAAATGGTCCTCCGCCTATACCGATATTCCACGCGGTGAGGCGACCGGAAACCTTGAGGTGCGTGATCGCAGCCACGTCGCCCGCATCCTGCACAACGATGCCGGCAAGGTCACCGGGGTCGAGTATTTCGACAAGGTCGGCAATCTGCAAATGCAGAAGGCACGTATTGTCTGCGTCGCGGGGAACTCGTTCGAAAGCCCGCGGCTTCTGCTGAATTCGGCTTCGTCGATGTTCCCGCAGGGCTTGGCGAATTCGTCCGGTATGGTGGGCAAGAACTATATGCGCCACACCACCGGCTCGGTCTATGCGGTCTTCGACAAACCCGTGCGGATGTGGCGCGGCACGACGATGGCCGGGATCATGCGGGACGAGGCGCGGCACGATCCGGCGCGCGGCTTTGTCGGCGGTTACGAGCTGGAAACCCTGTCGCTTGGCCTGCCGTTCATGGCGGCCTTCCTCAACCCCGGGGCCTGGGGCAGGGGCTTTACCACGGCGCTCGACAGCTATGAGAACATGGCGGGGATGTGGATCGTGGGCGAGGACATGCCGCAGCTTGGCAATGGCGTTACCCTGTCGGAAACCAAGGACCAGCATGGTCTGCCGGTGGCCAACGTCAACTTTGATGACCATCCCAATGATGTGGCCATGCGCAACCATGCCTATGCTTTGGGTGAGGAAATGTACAAGGCGGTGGGGGCGACGCGCACCTTCCCGACCCCGCCCTATCCCAGCACGCACAACCTGGGCACCAACCGCATGTCGGAAAAGGCCGAGGATGGCGTGGTCAACAAGCACGGTCAAAGCCACGACATCGCGAATCTGTTCGTCTCGGACGGGTCGCAGTTCACGACGGGGGCCGCCGAGAACCCGACGCTGACCATCGTGGCCCTGGCGATCCGTCAGGCCGAGCACATCGCAAGCGAGATGGCGGCGCAGAATATCTGAGGTCGCAAAATACCTTGGGGCAGCCGACAGGTTGCCCCTTGATTTCCCCCGGAGGGTGGCTTAACCCCCGCGCAGGCCTAGGGGTATAGCTCAGCTGGTAGAGCGACGGTCTCCAAAACCGTAGGTCGCGGGTTCGATCCCTGCTGCCCCTGCCACTTCCTTGCATTGATAAAAACGCCGCATGTGCCACCCGCGCGGAAGCACCTTGAATTTGCAGGGCCGTGGGCGTATCTGGCCTGCAACCGCAGCATTGGAACCGACATGGCCACCAAGACCAACCCGATCCAGTTCATCCAGCAGGTCCGCGCCGAAGTCGCCAAGGTGGTCTGGCCGACGCGCCGCGAGGTGGTCTTGACCACCATCATGGTCTTTATCATGGCTGCGCTGGCCGCGACCTTTTTCAGCTTGGTCGATATTGTCATCAACTTCGGTCTGCATCAGATCATCGGCGCCAACTAAGGCGCTGCTGGTTCAAACCCCTTGAAATCGGGGGCGGGTGCGGCTATCCCGCGCCCAACCAAAGGGAACCGGCGCGCATCGATTCGAGATGCGCGCTGTTTTTTGTTCCCGGGAGGGTGAAACTTCACCCGCAATCGAATGAGCGGGCCTCGCGCCCCGAAGCAAGGTGGAAGCGGCATGGCCAAGCGGTGGTATTCGGTAAGCGTGCTCTCGAACTTCGAGAAGAAGGTTGCCGAACAGATCAGAACGACGGTCGAAGAGAATGGCCTTCAGGATGAGATCGACGAAGTTCTGGTCCCGACCGAGGAAGTGATCGAGGTCCGTCGCGGCAAGAAGGTGACGTCTGAGCGCCGTTTCATGCCGGGCTATGTGCTGGTGCATATGGAAATGACCAGCCGCGGCTATCACCTGATTTCTTCAATCAACCGCGTCACCGGTTTCCTTGGCCCCCAGGGGCGGCCGATGCCGATGCGGGACAGCGAAGTGAACACCATCCTTAACCGCGTCGAGGAAGGTCTGGAAGCGCCGCGCAACCTGATCCGGTTCGATGTGGGCGAGAAGGTCAAGGTCACCGACGGGCCGTTCGAAGGCTTTGACGGCATGGTCGAGGACGTGGACGAGGCGCACAGCCGCCTGAAGGTGTCCGTCTCGATTTTCGGGCGCGCGACGCCCGTGGAACTGGAATTCACACAGGTCGCCAAGGGCGCCTGAGTGTTTCGCGTGGGAGGTGCGCCTGCGGGCAAGCCGGACCACTAAACCGCGCCATTTGGCGCTGTGACAAAGGAGAGGCCAGATGGCCAAGAAGATTATCGGCAGCCTCAAGCTGCAAGTGAAAGCGGGTCAAGCCAACCCGTCCCCGCCCGTCGGCCCGGCCCTGGGTCAGCGCGGCCTGAACATCATGGCGTTCGTCAAGGAATTCAACGCGAAGACCGCCGACATTCCGCCGGGCACGCCGACCCCGGTGATCATCACCTACTATCAGGACAAGTCGTTCAGCCTCGAGCTGAAGACGGCTCCGGCCTCGTTCCTGATCAAGCAGGCTGCTGGTCTGCCGCCCGTCGGCAAGCGCAACCGCGCCAAGGGTTCGGTCAAGCCGGGCCGTGAAGTGGCTGGCACGATCACCGCGGCGCAGGTTCGCAAGATCGCCGAGACCAAGATGAAAGACCTCAACGCCAATTCGATCGAAGCGGCGATGAACATCATCCTTGGCTCTGCCAAGTCCTGCGGCATCGATGTGAAGGGCTGAGATCATGGCGAAAATTGCAAAGCGCGTGAAGAAGGCCAACGAGCTGTTCGAAGGCAAGGCCAACCTGTCGGTTGAAGATGCCGTTGCCCTGATCAAGAAGGCCGCGTCGGCCAAGTTCGACGAGACCCTTGAGATCGCGATGAACCTGGGCGTTGACCCGCGCCACGCCGACCAGATGGTTCGTGGTGTGGTGCAACTGCCGAACGGCACCGGCAAGACCGTGCGCGTCGCCGTGTTCGCCCGTGGCCCGAAGGCTGATGAAGCCAAGGCCGCCGGTGCGGATATCGTGGGTGCCGAAGACCTGCTGGAAATCATCCAGGGCGGCAAGATCGAGTTCGATCGCTGCATCGCCACCCCGGACCTGATGCCGCTGGTCGGCCGTCTGGGCAAGATTCTGGGCCCGCGCAACTTGATGCCGAACCCCAAGGTCGGCACCGTGACCATGGACGTGAAGACTGCGGTCGAAGCGGCCAAGGGCGGCGAAGTCCAGTTCAAGGTCGAAAAGGCCGGTGTGATCCACGCCGGTATCGGCAAGGTCTCGTTCGGCGACGACAAGCTGGCGCAAAACGTGCGCGCCTTTGTCGATGCCGTGACCCGCGCCAAGCCGTCGGGGGCCAAGGGCACCTACGTCAAGAAGGTCTCGCTGTCCTCGACCATGGGTCCGGGCGTGTCGCTGGACCTGGCCTCGACCGCCAACGCCTGATCATCTTCTGCCACCGGCCCTCGGGCCGGTGGTTTCTTTTCATGGGTCCGCTTTGCTGGCAGCCACAAAGGTTACCGTCGTAACGATCTGCCGGGAGCCTCTCGCGGTCACTCTACGGTTTCTGTCTTGGCACCGCGCACTGGGTGCCGACGAAATACACCTCTATCTTGATGATCCGAACGACCCGGTTTTGCCCCTTGTTGCGAATACCGACTGGGTCAAGGTGACCCGCTGCGATGACGCATTCTGGCAGTCGCTGGGTCTGACCCCTGAGACGGAATTCGCCCGGCGACAGGTTGCTGCCCTTACCTTTGGTTACCGTGCAGTCACGGATGGCTGGGTGGCCATTCTGGATGCGGACGAGCTTTTCCATTTTTCCGGTCAGAGCTTTCATGACGTTCTGGCGCCGCAGCCGACAGGGGTTCGGGCCGTGCGCGTTCCCACGGCAGAGCACGTCGAATCCGGCCCCGACGTCGAGGACGGCCTCGTTCATTTTCGCCTGCCCATGAGCAAGGCGGCGGCATCCACGGTCTATGGCGCGGCGGCTCGGCTTTTCCGGCCGACAGAGGGGCTGATCGGGCACCGGGTCGGCAAGTCGCTGACCAGGGCAGGGTTGAAAATTCGCCGGATGCGCCCACATTGGGCCGCGATGGGGAAAGAACGGGACATTACCGATCGGTTCCTTGGGCCGGACGAGGGCGCGTTTCTTCTTCACATGATACAGTCCGACTACGCTGGATGGCGCGCCAAGCTTGCGTGGCGACTGAACAGTTCGGGGGGATTGTTCCACCGTGTAAAAGCAGAGCTGCAAGGCGTTCTTGCCTTGCCGGAAAGTGAAGTGGAGGGGGCGCTGGCTACGCTGTTTGCCACGCTCTACTGTATGGATCGCGCGACGCTGCAAGGGCTTGCCGCAGAAAGGCGGCATCTGGCGCTGCCGGTCGACTTGTTTTCGGTTGCGGGCAGGTATTTCCCCCAAGCTGCGCTTGCGTGATCAAACCGGCGCGAATTCTTCACGGACAGGCTTGGATTGCCGCGCATGACCAGCTATGGACACAGTCTGTTGTGGCCTCGTGATTCGTTGCGATGCCCCAACATGCTTTGTCCGAGACGGTGGGTGGCGCGCAAACGCCTTAATATTCCTGCCTGAGATGGGGTTCGAGACGAATTTCTCCGGGGTTTCCTCGGGCGATCTGGCTCTCGGGACATCATCGTGGACCCGACCGGGGTGGTTCGCCACCCCGAAACATGAGCCGGGGGGAAACCCCCACACTTGGAGTGAAACTGTGGATAGAGCCCAGAAAGAGAAAGTGGTCGAGGAACTCGGCCAGATCTTCGAAAGCTCTGGCGTCGTGGTGGTTGCCCACTACGCGGGTATGACGGTTGCACAGATGCAGGACCTGCGCGCGAAAATGCGCGAAGTTGGCGGGTCCGTTCGCGTTGCCAAGAACAAGCTCGCCAAGATCGCCCTTGAAGGGAAGCCCGGTTCTAAGATGGGTGACCTGCTCACGGGCATGACCGTGCTCGCCTTCTCGGATGACCCTGTCGCTGCGGCGAAGGTTACCGAGGCCTATGCCAAGGGGAACGAAAAGTTCGTGATCCTCGGCGGGACCATGGGCGGCGAGGTTCTGGACCAGGCCGGTGTGAAAACCGTGGCCTCCATGCCGTCGCGCGAAGAGCTTATCGCTCAGATCGTGTCGTGCATCGGTGCGCCCGCGTCGAACATCGCCGGGGCCATTGGCGCGCCTGCTGCGAACATCGCTGGCATCCTCAAGACCATCGAGGAGAAGGCTGCGGCCTGATCTTCGGACCCGCGTGGGGAAACTCACGTCGTTGGAACCCATCTTAACCTTACGGAATGAGCAAAATGGCTGATCTGAACAAACTCGCCGAAGACATCGTCGGTCTGACCCTGCTGCAAGCGCAGGAACTGAAGACCATCCTGAAGGACAAGTATGGCATCGAGCCCGCTGCTGGCGGCGCTGTGATGGTTGCTGGTCCGGCTGCTGGTGGCGCTGCCGCCGCTGCGGAAGAAGAAAAGACCGAATTCGACGTCGTCCTGACCGATGCCGGCGCCAACAAGATCAACGTGATCAAGGAAGTGCGCGCGATCACCGGTCTGGGCCTGAAGGAAGCCAAGGACCTGGTTGAGGCCGGTGGCAAGGTCAAGGAAGGCGCTTCGAAGGCTGACGCCGAAGCGATGAAGAAGAAGCTCGAAGAGGCTGGCGCCAAGGTCGAGCTGAAGTAATCGGTTCAGGATGCGTTTTGCATCCTGACAGGTTTTCTGGCTGGGTCGGGGATTTCTCCGGCCCAGCTATCTGCGTCTTGGAAGGGACTTTCACGAAAGTCTCTCCTTGGGCGCGGTAGAAGGCTCGGGAGCCACCTGACGGGACAGGTGGCAGGTATGGAGCCCAAACCCCCTTCCTGCCCAGTGGCGCGCCTCTGTGACCCGACAGAGCGCAGCCGCCGCGAAAAAGAAAGGTTACGACGAGCATGGCTCAAGCTTACGTTGGCCAGAAGCGGATTCGCCGGTATTTCGGCAAGATCCGTGAGGTTCTGGAGCTGCCGAACCTGATCGAGGTTCAGAAATCTTCCTATGATCTGTTCCTGCGCTCGGGCGAAGGCCCGAA